>JAZRZY010000153.1:0-9080 GCA_045601605.1 Eubacteriales bacterium | reverse complement strand
GCTCGGTGGTGATGTTGCGGGCACCCCATGCCATGCTTTCGATCTCCGCCTCGGTGAAAAACCCGTCTGCACCGCCGATGAAGCCGCGGGTGAATGCCTCGTAATTCTCAAGATCCAGTTTGACCAAGGACAAATCCCGCTCGTCCTCCGCGGCCGTGCAAGCGGCAAAGCGGATGGCGTCGCCGAAATCATAAGCGGCAAGACCCGGCATCACGGTGTCCAGATCCAACACACAAATGGCCTCGTGCGTTTCGTCGTCGATCAAGATGTTGTTATACTTCGTGTCGTTGTGCGTGACACGAAGGGGCAAGATCCCCTTCTCCTGCTGGTCGATGAGGCGACCGGCAATCTTTCTGCGTTCACGGAAAAACTCAATTTCTTCCTGACAATCCTTCGCTCTGCCGCAGGGATCCTCATCCACCATGGCAAAGAACGATTTTAAACGCATTTTGGTGTTGTGAAAGTCCGGGATGGTCTCCACAAGCGTATCCATCGGAAAATCGGCGAGCAGTTTCTGGAAATTTCCGAAAGCGCGGCCTGCACTCTCCAAAACGGCGAGATCCTCCGCCGAGTCGTAGGTGCGGGCGCCGTCCACGAGATCATAACAGCGCCAAAAGTGCCCCTCTTCCCCGTACGCATAGTTCTTTCCGTTGCGATTCTTCAAAAAGTGCAGGACACGGCGGTAAGGGTCACCGCCGCACGAGACGATCTTGGAGACCATATGCTCGGTGACCTTGCCGATGTTATTCATCATCAGTTCCGGCGAGCGGAACACGTAGGTGTTAATACACTGCAGCACATAAGAGTCAAGCGCGCCGTCTTTGGAAATGTCGATGCGATAGGTCATATTGATATGACCGCTCGAAAAGACGCTGACGGTGAAATCATCGAACACAAGACCGAACTCGGCCAGGATGCGGGCGATCTCCTCACGCGTGATTTCCTTCCACATGTGAAACTCCTCCCCTCCGCCGGGCGGAGAGATTCAAATTTTTATCCATTATATGCGAAAGTTGAAAAAAAAGCAAGCCCCGCCCCTCCTCAAAGGTCAGTTGCATCGAAAAAGGCTTGCAAAACGGCACTTTTTGCCGAAGAAAAAAAGGCGCCGCTTGTGCGGCGCCCGAATAAAACGCAGAACTTATTTGCTTGCGGAAAGTTGAAGTTCCAACACCTCGCGGCAGACGCGAAGCGTCCACGCGCAGTCGATCTCGGTCTCTTTCCCTTCGAGCTCGTCCAAGAACACGTCAAGACAATTCGTGATCGGTTCGGAATCCTTTTCCAACAGGACCTCACCCTCGTTGCCCTCCAGCCACAGGCGGACATCTTCGCTGTTGTAATTGAATTCCATCACACCCTTGGTTCCCCAGAAGGTGAAGCGCCAGTAATAAGGGGAGACGTAGCCGCAAGAGGTGGGGGCGGCGTAGGAAACGTCCACCGTCAAAGCGGTGGAGCCGCTGAGCGTCGCCATAAACTGTGCGGAATCGGCAAAATGTGCAACCTCGGTAGCATAGGCGTTCCACTCTTTGACGCAGTCCACGCGCTCAATGACCTTGCCGGTGAAATACTCGACAAGATCGATGCCGTGGATGGCGATGTCGTTGATGGTGCCGCCGTGGCAGCCTTCCTCAAAATACCAGCCGGCGCGCTTACCGTACATCAGCGGATGCTGACCGCCGAAGGAGATGGCATGCACTTCCCCGAGGCCGCCCTCGTCCAGAAAACGCTTGACGGGTCTGACCCAAGGCAGATAGCGCATATCGAGCATACAACCGACGATGAGCCCGGTCTCTTTCTGCAAACGGCAGATCTCATCCAGCTCCTCCATCGAGGTGCAAAGCGGCTTATCGGAATAAACGTGCTTGCCGGCGCGAAGCGCGGCGATGATCTCCTGTCCTCTGGCGCCGTAGTAGTCGCCGATCGCGACGAGGTCGATCTCCTCCTTGAGCAAAGCATCGAGCGAATCGTGCGTGAAGGTCACGCCGAGCGCCTCGGTGGCGGCAAGACGGGCGGCTTCGTCGGCCTCATAAGCGGCGACGATCTCGACACGGGGGTTTTCCTTTGCGAAGTTGTAGAGCGTATTGATGTGCGGATGACGAAATCCGACAAAGGCGATCTTGAACATGGTTTCCTCCCAAGAGTTGTTTTGCCCATTATAACGGAACACGAGCTTTTTTTCAACAGAAATCGTGAAAAAAGTTCTCAAATACCTTGTAATAAACGCTTTCCGTATGATATAATGACAAAAAAGTTTTCCGGAGGTTTCATGGCACGCTTTTGCTACATCGGCATCGACGGCGGCGGCACCAAAACCCGCGGCGTCGCGATGGATGAAAACGGCACCGTACTTTGCCGCGCCGAGGCGGAGAGCATCAACTACTGTTCCGTCGGAATGGACGCGGCGATCCTTGCACTTTCCCGCGTTGTGAACACGTTGTCTGCCAACGCAGACCTCCCCGTCGCCGCACTCGCCGTCGGCTCCTCTGCGCTGGACGAGCGCATACGCGACGATCTCTACCGCACTTTTTTATCCCGTATGGAAGAAGATCCCGTGCTTTCCGCCATCCCAACCAAAGTGGTGAAAAGTGATGCCTATATGGCTCTGCTGGCGCTGTGCGGCGAAGAGCGAGGCGCCATCCTCATCTCCGGAACGGGCGTGATGGGCCTTGCCGCAGACGAGGGAAAACTGCATTCCGTTGCCGGATGGGGCGACCTTTTCGGTGATCGCGGGAGCGGATACTGGATCGCACGCGAGGCACTTTGCGCCGCCCTCGACTACATCGACGGACTGGATCCCGCAGGAGAAGCGCTCTTCTACGCCATGTGCGAATTTTTTGACCTGAAAAACGCCGGCGAGCTCATCTCTGAGGTCTATGCGCCGGAATTTGAGAAATCGCGTCTCGCCGCCTTTGCCGAGTGCGTCAGCGCCCTTGCAACGCACAAGGATGCGCGTTCCGTTCAAATTTTAGACCGTGCCGCAAACGAGCTGATCCGATACGCCGAGAGCCTCGGCGCCTACCTCGGCCACGCCCCCTTTGCACTCGGTTTTTACGGCTCCGTGCTGACGAAAAACCAACACGTTCTTCAGCGCGTACAAAATGCGCTTCATCATAGTTTACCGCAAGCTGAGATCCGTCTGCCGCAGACGGCGGCGGAGGATGCCGCCGCACTCTACCTCATTCAAAGGAGACCGTCATGAGCAAAGCACAAGAATATTTTGAAAACCTAAACCGCACCCTCGCACACGCCGAGGAGAGTCAGGCTGTAAAGATCGAAGAAGCTGCACAAATCTGTGCCGAATCTCTCGCAAACGACGGCTATCTTTACACGTTCGGCACGGGGCACTCCCATCTGCTTGCGGAAGAGATCTTCTACCGTGCGGGTGGGTTGGTTCGCATCTTCCCCTTGGAAGACGATGCGCTGATGCTCCACACGGGCGCTTCCCGCTCCTCGCAATTTGAACGCATCGCGGGCTTTGCCTCGATCCTTTTGACCTCCTCACCTGCCAAGGCAGGAGACGTCATCTTCGTCTTTTCCAACTCCGGACGCAACACCATGCCCGTGGAAATGGCGCTCAAAGCGCGCGAAATGGGCCTGAAGACCGTCTGCATCACCTCTTTCGCACACGCCGCCACCGTCACGAGCCGCCACGAATCGGGCAAAAAACTCGGCGAAGTCTGCGACGTTGCCCTCGACAACTGCGGATCTCCCGGAGACGCCTGCGTCGCCCTCGGCGAACAGCAGATGGGCCCCACCTCCACGGTGGTCGGCGCCGCCCTATTGCAGGCCATTGTTTGCCGCACCGCAGAGATCTTGCACGAGCGCGGCATCTCACCGGAGATCTTCGCCAGCGCCAACATCGACGGCGGTGACCGCAAAAACGCGGCTTATCTTGCCAAATACAAAGAAAAAATCAACATTCTCTAAAGAGAGGTCCCAATGTCAAAGCTTGCTCTTTTCGGCGGTGAGCCGATCCGCACCTCCCCGCTTCCCGCCTTCCCCGAATTCGGGAAGCCCGAGGAGACCGCGCTGCTGCGCGCGGCAGAAAACTACGACCGTGCCTGCGGCATGGAACGCCAAACCCTGGAGGCGGCGTACTGCGATTTTTCCGGCATCCGTCACACGTTTGCCGTCACCAACGGAACGGTGACGCTGGAAATGATCCTGCGCACGCTGGGCATCGGACGCGGAGACGAGGTCATTCTGCCCTCTTACACTTTTATCGCCACGGTCTCAAGCGTATTGTTTGCCGGCGCGACCCCCGTCTTCTGTGACATTGACCCCGAAACCTTCGACCTCTCGGCCGATGCCGCAGAACAGAAGATCACCGCGCGCACCCGCGCGATCATTCCCGTTTACATCGGCGGCCGCCCCGCAGATCTCGACGCCTTCGTGCCCCTGTGCCAAAAGCACTCCCTCTACCTCATCGAGGACGCGGCACAGGCCGTAGGTGCCACTTGGCGCGACGAGCCCGTCGGGTCCTTCGGCGAGTACGGCTCCGTCAGCTGTCAGGCCTCCAAAAACCTGACCTGCGGCGAAGGAGGTCTCGTGCTGACCGCCAAGGACACCAATGCAGAAAAGTTTTTGCCTTACTATCACGGAGAGCGCGGGACGGGCGCTCCGCTTTCGGAAGTGCAATGTGCGTTGCTTTCCGCGCAGTTGAGCCGTCTCAACTATCAAATGCAGATCCGCGACGCCAACGCCCGTCTCTTAGACCGACGTCTCGGCGAGCTCGGCTTCGTCAAGCCGATGAAGGCAGACGAGCGCATCACCCGCCACGGTCTGCATCTGTACCTATTCCGTTATTTTGCAGAAGAATTCGACGGCATCTCCCGCGAGGTCTTCCTGAAAGCGCTTGCCGCCGAGGGCTACTCCGCCGCCGCCGGGTACTCCCGTCCCTGCCACCGCTCCCCGATCCTGCAAAGCGATTACGTGCGCCGCATCGCGCCGACGCTCAATCTCTCCGACGAAGGTCTGGAGCATACGCTGAAGGCCGCAGACCACACGGGCGCCTGGTTCTATCAATCGCTCTTGCTCGGAAGCCGTGCCGACACCGAACGCATGGCTGACGCATTTGTCAAGCTCTATGAAAACCGCGACGAATTGAGAAAGGAAATCTTATGAAAACCGCTTCTTTCTCCCAAGCCGCACTCAATGACGTGCTGATGAAGACCTTAAACGACCGCGTCTGGGGCACCATCGGCCCCGAATCCGTCGCCGCCGCAAAAGAGCTTGCCGCTCTGCTCGGACGCGAGGCGGGACTTCTCTGTTCCTCTCACGCGGGAGCCACGGAGACGATTTTGCGCGCACTTGAGATCTCCTTTGACGACGAGGTCATTCTGCCGTCCTTCTGCTCCCCCTTCCTGAAGGAAGCCGTCCTTGCCGTCGGTGCAAAATGTGTCTTCTGCGACGTGGACGAGAACCTCACAATGGATCCGCGCCATCTGGATTTCTGCGTTACCGAGCACACGCAAGCCATCTTCTGTGAGCAGAGCGCCGGATACGTCTGCGACATGGAAAAACTCCGCGCCGCGGCCGCCGCACACGATCTGCCCCTCATCGAGGTGAGCGCCTCCCCCTACTGCACCCGCTTCAAAGACCGACCCACGGCACAATACGCAGACTTTTCCCTCTGCGCCCTGCCCCTGCAAGGCGTGGGCGCCATCGTCACCGACGCGGCCTTCCTCGGAAAGCTTTACGCCGCACATCACTGCGGGAACCCTTACGGTCAGGCAGGCGGCCTCAACACGGGTGTGTGCCTCGGCGGTGATATGCGCGCAGATGAATTCCGATGCGCGGCGTTGCGCGAATTTCTCACGCGCGCCGACGAATTGCGCCGCCAGAAAAATTCCGTCCGTATCCGCCTGACGGAGGCACTGCTCGAAGCAGGCGCTCTGCCCCGCACGCCCTTGAAGGATACGGATACCGCAGGCGATTACATTCTTTGCTCTGCCGTGGCACGCGAAGCCTGCCGCGACAAGACCGCAGAACTTCCCGGACGCGCACACAACGAACAGGCACGCCTTGCCCTCGCGGGGGTGCGCGCCTACGCAGTTCTGTAAAACCTTACAATTCCAACCGTTTTCCCAATGCCATAGGATGCGAAAAGCGAGACACGCCCTTCGACGTCACCGATCTCTCCAAATAAGCAAAAGAAAAAAGCCCCGCAATGCGGGGCTTTTTCTTTGTTTCTCAGCCGAAATCGTCACCGACGAATCCGTCGGATTTGAGATCGGCGGCACGGTTTTTCTGCTCCTTGAGCCAGCAAAACAGAGCCTGATCGGAATACGTGGCGCTCCAAGCGTTGTGCGCGGTCTCGGGATAGACAGTCAAGGTGGCGTCACCGCCCGCATTCTGCAGAGCGCGCACCATCTTTTCCGATTCCATGGGGCTGACGATGGTATCGATCTCGCCGTGGAACGCACGCACGGGAACGTTGACGAGCCGCGGGGCGTTCCAGTCCATTCCGCCGCCGCAAATGGGGATCAGGGCGCAGAACTTCTCCGGGACGCTCATACCGAGCTGCCACGTCGCAAATCCGCCCATAGAGGCGCCCATCACCGAAAGGCGCGCAGGATCGGTGTAATCCTCGCCGAGGATGTGATCCACGAAGGCGATGAGCGTTTCAAACACGTCAAACCACGTATTGGTATGGCACTGAGGTGCAACCAGGACGAAAGGAAAGTCTGAAAGCTCCTGCGTGCAAGTGAAGAAGGGATTTTGCCGAAGCACGTTCAAATCCTCGCCGCGATAGCCGGCGCCGTGCAGGGCAAGAATGACGGGGCGACGCTCTCCTTTTCGATAATCCTTCGGAAAACGCACGAGATAGCGAAGCGATTGAAATTGACACTCTTTCATTGGTTTCCCCTTTCTGTTTGAACGCGTCAGGCAAGTTCAAAGAGTTCAACAAGCCGCCGAACGCTTGCGTAAAGTTCGCGCACGCCGACCTCGGCGCTTTCGGCATCAAATTTCTTCAAATGATTGCACGCCTCCAGCGTGAAATCCCCGCGATAGCCGATCTCCTTGAGGGCTTTTACGACGGGTTCAAACTCGATATTCATGGAAAACGGAATGGCGTGAGAATCGTGGCGGCAATCATTGTCGTGCAAATGCAGGCACTCCAAGCGATGGCCGAGGGCGCGTATAAGTTCCACCGCCGTGGTGCCGCTCCCCTTCATCTGTGCGTGGCCGATATCCAAACAGGCAACGAAAGCGGGATCGCCGACTGCATCAACGTGTTCGCAAAAGCTCTCCGGCGTAGCGCAGGCGGCGGGGCTGCATTCTTCGATCTCGGGATTCCAAAAGTACATATTTTCCGTTGCAATCTTGACTCCGCAAGAGTTGGCAAAGGGCACAAGCTCACAAAAAAGTTTGCGGTTCTCCTCCAAAGTTGCATAGCAGCAAGGGTGGATGACGCAATGCGTGGCACCGACCTCCGCCGTTGATTCCACGGCGCGTTTCAAAACGGAAATGACCGAAGGCCAATCGGTGGGAAAAGGCGCGTGCGTCTGGTTGCAGACGATGCCGCAATCTTCCCCGATGCGTCGCAGGCGGCGTGCGATCTTCAAATAATCGTCGCCGACGAAGGGACCGCTGACAGACTTTGTGGGATAATCGCAGGCACAATAGTACAGCATGGTATAGTCCCACGCGTCAAAGCCCGCTTTGGCAATGAGTTCAACCGCTTTTTCCGCACCGACAAGTTCGGCAACGGACATCAGCTCGGTAGATGTGCGCATAAAAGCACCTCGTCTGTATTTCTATGAAAACGATTATAGCACAAGGCAGAAAGCGGCGCAAGAGCACCCTATACGTCTCACGGGAGAAATTTAAAAAAAGACACGCGAAAACGCGTGTTTTTTCAGTAAGCCGTATCAATGCGCCCGACGAAATGCCGTTCGAGAGCGCACGAATTTGCTTGCACAAAGATGCCGAGTTTCCTTTTCTCACACAAACGACGACTTAAACGCTCGGCAGTTCCGGAACCGGAGTGGTGCCGAAGCTGTGAACAACGGACAGACTGTCATTCACGATGATGTTTACCTTTGACAAAGCGCCATCCGTGAAGAACACCTCAAACGTCATTGCCGTAGGCTTTTCCTCCGAGGGATCAACCAAAGACGGACCGCTGTAAGGGATCTCAACGTCTGCAACATAGCAGGATCGCGCTTCGTCCCAGGCTGCATTTTCATATTCCGAAAACAGGACTTGCAGGGTTTCCTTCAACTCGTTTGTAATTCCCTCTACGTACTGTTCCACGGTATCCGTTTCATCGTACACGCCCTGCTCCCAGCCGGTTTCCGCGCCGTACGTGAATTGAATGACGCCCTCGTCTCCATTCGCCAAAACAGCGCCCGCAACCAATTCATCCGCATCGGTCTTCGCCAGGCGCGATACTCTGCTCGGCGTCACGGAGGTCTCCCAACGGCCGCCTTCCGCAAGCGAATTCGTAACCGTATAGTTCTCAAGCAGAGAAAGCAGGCCCTCTTCCCCAAACGTCTCTTCCCAAACCGCCTGATCTACAGTCAAAACAGGCACTTCCTCCGCATCGGAGGGCGTGCTTGAGGGTTCTTTGGATTGCTCCGTCGGCGTCTCTGCCTTACAGCCCGAAAAAAGGACAACTGCAACAAGAAGAAAAACAAAAAGCACTGAATACCGTTTCATCTCGCTCCTCCCGTCTGAGTACAATGATGTTACATTGTTATTTTAGCATAAAGGCGGGAATAAATCAATGCGGAGCGAAAAGAAGTGATGTATCGCTATGCGATATGATGCATTTGCTTCGCAAATATGATGTATTCGGCAACGCCGAAAATGATGCGATGTTTGCCAATCCATTGGCGTAAGCGACATCATTAAGCGAAGCCGTCATCATTAGTGTTAGCGCCATCATTTGCCGTAAGGCAAACATCATTGAAAAAAGGACTTCACAAAAGTGAAGTCCTTTTTTCTGTCATTCGTGTCCGAAAAAGAACCGGGCGAAAACCTGATTTTCGTTTATCATATTATTAAGCCGTAGCAAGGTAAGTCTTCTAAGTCGGATCGTAGCCATGTCGTTCTGTGGGCCAAGGAGTTGATAGCCC
>JAZRZY010000152.1:0-3381 GCA_045601605.1 Eubacteriales bacterium | reverse complement strand
ATAGGGGGAATAGAGCACCTCCGCCCCCAAAACGAATTTTATGTTGCCGTCGTAGGCTTCCCGCATCTGCAAAAACGCCGCTTGGCGATCCCGCAAAAACTCCTCCGGCTTTTGCACCTGAGGTTTGAAATGCGGTGTGAGCACAAGCGTGTCCACACCGCAATCTTCTTCTTGTTTGAGCAGAGCAAGGCTCTGCGAAAGATCCGCAGCACCATCGTCGATTCCGGGCAAAATATGGCTGTGCAGATCGATCAGCATCTTACTGCTCCTTCTGCTCGGCGGGAGTTAATTCGTCCTCGGGCTTCTTCTCCTCGCCCTTGGCGGAATAGCCGTAGCCATAGCTGTTGTAGCCGTAGCGCTTGTAATGGCCGTAGCGCTTGTAATGGCCGCGATAATACGTGGTGGTTTCCTCAACGCCGTTGAGCACGAAGCCGAGAATGTGCGCGCCGGCAAACTCCAGACGCTCCACCGCAGCGGCAACCTCGGGGTGGATGCTCTGGTGATAGCGCACGACCAAAACGACACCGTCCACAAGCTGGGTCAGCGGCAGAGCATCTGCCACGATGTCCACGGGCGGAGTATCGATGATAACGTAATCAAAACGCTCCTTCAAATAGGAAACGAGCTCCTCCATCGCGGGAGCGGAAAGCAGTTCTGCGGGATTGGGGGGCAGAGTGCCCGCGGAAATGACGGAAAGATTCTCCACGCCTTCCGGACTGCGAAGTGCTTCCTCTGCGGTACACATTCCGCTGAGCACGTTGGAAAGGCCGAGCTGGTTGACCATATTAAACTTGGTGTGCACCTTCGGACGGCGCATATCCGCATCCACGATGACCACGCGCGCTTCCGTCTGTGCAATGGTGAGCGCAAGAGAAGTCGAGGTCGTCGTTTTTCCCTCGGAGAGAACGGCGCTGGTGATCAAAAAGCTCTTGCAGCCGTCGCCGGGGATGGTAAAATTGATGTTGGTACGAAGTGCCTTATAGGCCTCCGTCACGGAGAAGCTGATGTCCGGATTGATCTGAAACTTCGAGGCAGTGCCGTTTTCTTCGGCAATTGCTTTCCCCTGAGATTTTTTCTCTTTCAATGCCATCTTCATTTGCCTCCCTTCTTTTTTCTTGCGGTCTGCTGGTAACCGCCGTAGCCGTAACTGCGGGAATAGTACCCGTACCCGTAGCCGTAGCCGTAGCCGCGGCGGCGGGATTTGCCGGAGGTATAGCGATCCAGATCGGGGATCTCACCGAGGACGGGGTAATGATAGGTGTCACGCAGGCTTTCCGCGGTGAGGATACGCACGTCGAAGAGATCCACCACCACGTTGATGGCAAAGGGGATCAAAAAGCCGAGGAGTGCGGCGAGAATGGTGTTTCTCGCGCTGTTGTCGCTGTTGGAGGGCGCGTCGGGACGGGTGGCGTTGTCGGTGATGAGCAGTTCGTCATCCTTGCCCGTGCGATCCGCGATGTACTTCGGCGCACATTCCACGAAGGTCTCACAGAGCTGGTACGCATACTCGGGCTGATACGCCGTGATGTGTACGTTGACAAGCTGGGTTTCCGTACCTGTGGTAAACTCCAAGGTGTAACGAGGGAAGGTGGGCGTCTGATACTTCTTGATATAGGTCTGCTTGAGGTAGTCCGAAAAATCGTTGCTGCTCTTCAAAATGGACACGTAGGTGTTGAGCATCTTCTGAGCGTAGGTCGCGCCCTGCACGGCACTGGAGGCCGAAGAACTCTGATCCTCCTCGGAAAAACGAACCATCAGCTGTGCGCGGGACGTGTACGTCTCACGGTAGTTGTAACGGCTGAAGAAAAAGGCACCCGTGGAAAACAGGATCGCAACGACAACGCAGATCCACCAACACTTGCCGAGACTGCGCAGAATCCCTGCGGGGGTGAGTTCTTTTTTCATAGTTTTTCTCCTTCGGTTTGTTTCCGCGCCCTGCGCGGTAATTCTTTGCTGCGGCGCAAAATGCACCTGTCAAATCGGATGTCGATAACGCGGTGATCGCAAGACGGAGGGCAACTCGCGTTTTACGAGCCCTTTCAAGATGCGACTCCCCTGAAAAGCGGAAAGGACGGAAAAAGCGCGTATGCGGGCAACCGCGAAAAGAGGCACGCGGAAGCGTTCCGAAAAAAGGACGAGGCGGCAAAGGGGGATTTTGAAAACCGCTCGTTGATTTTGGCAAAAATACGCTTTATAATTGTAGCACCGAAGCTTAATTGTGTCAAGCAAATCTTTCCCGCAAAAAGACAAATACTTCCTCATATTATGCGTCCGAGTGCGCGCGGGGAGAACGGACGTTTTCTCCCGTTTTTCAAAGCTCCGACACCGCGCGGGAAAAGTTTGGAATGAAAATTTCAAAAAAGACTTGCAAAATGCTCTCAGGCGTGTTATAATCACCCCTGTTACGGAAACAGCAAGAGTCGGTCCTCTGCCGAGCATCGTGCAAGAACGCCTCTTTTTCTTTCCACTGTCGCGGCAAAGCCGCAGGAAGGAGGAAGTTTTCATGGATCTGATGAAAACTTTGACAAACGAGCAACTGAAGGAAAATCCCCCCAAATTCAACATCGGTGACACCGTCCGTGTCCACAACCGCATCAAGGAAGGTGAGCGTCAGCGCATCCAGATGTTTGAGGGCACCGTCATCGCCAAGAAAAACGGCGGTATCTCCGAGACCTTTACCGTTCGCCGCATCTCTTACGGCGTCGGCGTCGAAAAGACCTTCCCCCTGCATTCCCCCAACGTGGAAGCAGTTGACGTGATCCGCAAGGGTCGTGTCCGTCGCGCCAAGCTCTACTATCTGCGCGACCGTGTCGGTAAGGCGGCCAAGGTCAAGGAAGCCATTCAGTAAACACACTTTTCTGCCCCCGACGGGCAAAAGACGCACATTCTCATCCATACGTTTTGCCAAAAGGGGAACTTGCTCGGGTTCCCCTTTTTTGTTTTTTTCAAAAAATACGAGGTTTCGGCATGAACACTCTCCCCCAAAAAACGGAAAAAGTACAAACACGCCCCCGCCCCATCTACGAAGCGCTTGACTGGGTGGAGGTGCTTTTGACGTCGCTCGTCGCCGTCATTTTACTGTTTACCTTCGTCTTTCGCATCGTGGTGGTCAGCGGCTCTTCCATGTCAAACACGCTTCAGGACAGCGATTATCTCATCCTCTCCGAGCTCGGCTACTCCCCGGAATGCGGTGACATCGTCGTCTTGCAGGTCAACAGCTATGAGGACGGCAAAAAGCCCCTCATCAAACGTGTCATTGCCAAGGGCGGTCAATGGGTGGACATCGATTTTGAGACCTGGACCGTCTCCGTCGGCGACTCGCTTGACACGCTGACACCGATCGACGAGCCATACGTTTTGCGCCAGGAGGACGTGCGTATG
>JAZRZY010000151.1:0-3980 GCA_045601605.1 Eubacteriales bacterium | reverse complement strand
GCCCCAAACGGGGCGGGTTTTTAGGAAAGCAATGCTCGGGCCAGATTGACGGCACCCGCCGCATCTGCGGCATATCCGTCGGCTCCGATTTTATCACAGAAGGCCTGAGAAACGGGGGCTCCGCCGATCATTACACGAATCCCCTCTTCATGGGCAAGTTTCGTTACCGTTTCCATTTGCGCCATAGTGGTCGTCAGCAAGGCAGAGAGTGCAATGAGCCTTGCCCCCCGCGTTTTCGCCGTCTCCACAAGCTTGGCAGCCGGAACGTTGATGCCGAGGTCAACCACCTCAAAGCCTGCTCCCGCAAGCATGATCTTCACCAAATTTTTACCGATGTCGTGTTGGTCTCCCTGCACGGTACCGAGCACAACAACCTCGGGCGCGGCTTGATCAAGATCCGTCGCCAACTCCTCTTTCAAAAGATCCACACCCGCCTGCATCGCACGCGCGGCAAGCATGACTTCGGGAATAAACAGTTTCCCCGAAGCAAACCCTTCCCCAACGGTATCCATACCGCGCAGAAGACCCTCCTCCAAGATCACGCGTGCATCCAAGCCCTGTTCTTTCGCTTCCTTGATATGGGAGACAAGTGCGGGAACCTGCCCGCGCACGAGCGCTTCTTTGATCTGATTGAGCATACTTACTCCTTTGCACTTAGTTTCGCGTAATTACCCATTAATTTTTTCGTTCCCGCCGAATCAAAAGCGATCTCGTAAAGAACGTCCTGTGCCATCGGCTTTGTCGTGAGGATCACGCCCTCGCCGAAAATGGGGTGAACAACTCTTGCTCCGACGGCATAAACCACCGCTTTTTTCTGCGCCTGACCCGCAACAGTTTTCTGTGCGGGCGTCGCAAAGGGGCGGTTCGCAGATACGATACGCTCGGCCGCGCGGCGCACGGCACGAACTTCCCCGGAAAAATGCGCATCGCGCTTTTGATACGAATACCCGTAATCCCCACCGAAATCGCGTCTCGTATCAAAGAGCGGATCGCCTTCGAGGTACTGCTTCGGAATCTCCGTCACAAAGCGAGACGGCTTATTATAGCTTGTGCTGCCGTAGATCAAACGACACTTTGCGGTCGTAATGGTGAGCTGCTTTTTGGCACGGGTAATCGCAACATATGCCAATCTGCGTTCTTCTTCCATCTGCTCGTCGCTTTCCCAATTCCGCATGGAGGGAAAGATCGTTTCTTCCATACCCGGCAAAAAGACGTAATCAAACTCGAGCCCCTTTGCACTGTGAATGGTCATAAGTACCGCGGCATTGGCCGTTTCGTCATAGTTGTCAATATCGGAAATCAGCGCCGCTTCCTCCAAGAATCCGGCAAGCGCAGCATCCTCATGCTGTTCCTCATAGGATAGCGCACTGGACACAAGTTCACGTACGTTATCGATCTTTTCCGCGCACTCTTTCCCGCCTGCTTCCAGCATTGCGAGATAGCCCGTTTCCTCGATGACGCGATTAAACAATTGCGAAAGCGGCTCGCGCCCCAATGATTCACGCAAACGATCGATCAATTGAGCAAACGCGCAAAGTTTGGTCGCGGCGCGGGAAAGGTCTTCAAACCCATCCGCCCGCCGCAAAACTTCAAGCAAACGCAAACCGTTTCGTTCGGCAATCGCCCGCGCGGCAGCGACGGTTGCATCTCCGATTCCCCGGCGCGGCGTATTGAGAATGCGAAGCAGATGCAGGTCGTCATCCGGATTTTGAATGAGGCAAAGATAGGCGAGTATATCCTTGATCTCCGCTCGGTCGTAAAAACGGATGCCCGAAAGTTGCCGATGCGGCAATCCGCTCTTCGCAAACACGGCCTCCAATGCGTTTGCCTGCGCGCCGACACGATACAACACGGCACAGTCTCGATACCGACACTTGCCCTCTGAGACAAGCTTAGCGATTTGCGAAGCAATGAAAACCGCTTCCTGCTCCTGATCGGGCAGACGGTAATGATGTATTTTTTCGCCGTCGCCCGCCTCACACCAAAGGTTCTTGCCTTTTCTTTTCTGGTTGTTTGCGATCACGGCATTCGCGGCAGCGAGAATATTTCCCGTAGAGCGATAGTTTTGCTCAAGATAAATGCATTTGGCATCACGATATACGGTATCAAACGAGAGGATGTTCTCGATCGTTGCACCGCGGAATTTGTAGATCGATTGATCGTCGTCACCGACGACCATTATATTTCGGTGTTTTTCGGAAATAAGCTGAACGAGACGGAACTGCACGGGGTTCGTATCCTGATATTCATCGACCAGACAATAACGGAAGCGATTTTGATAATAAGAGCAGACCTCTTCAGATCCTTCCAAAAGTTCCACCGTTTTCACCAAAAGATCATCGAAATCCAGTGCGTTTGACTCCTTGAGCTTCGTTTGATACTGTTGATAAATTTTGGAACAGGTCTTCAAAAAGAAGTCTTGTCCGACGCCTTCCGCATACTCTTCCGGAGACTGCATCGCATTCTTTGCGCGCGAGATCTCGTTTTGTACGCTTCGTGCGGAAACCTGTTTTTCTTCGATCTTATTGTCTTTCAAAAGTTGCGAAATCAGTTTTTTGGAGTCGTCCGAATCAAAGATGGAAAAATCGGACGCATACCCGAGTCTGTGAATATCGCGACGCAAAATGCGTACACAGATCGAATGGAAGGTTCCTGCCCAAATCTCCTTGGCGCATTCTTCCCCGAGGACATTTGCAAGGCGATTTTTAATCTCTCCCGCCGCTTTATTCGTAAACGTGATAGCAAGGACGCGCCACGGCTCGCAGGCATCCACCGAAAAGCCTTGCAAGATCTGCCCGAGCAAAGTTTCATTGACGGGTCGCGTGCGCAAAATCTCGCGCAAAGCCGCCTCCATCGTCTCGGATACCGGCGCGCTTTTATCGGAATAAACCGCATCTCCGAAACGGATGATGTGTGCAATGCGACGAGTCAAAACCGTGGTTTTACCGCTCCCCGCTCCGGCAAGCACCAAAAGAGGACCTTGAACCTGATAAACTGCCGCTCGTTGCTTCTCGTTGAGCGTTGCATAATACAGGTCAAAAAGCTGTTCTTTCAGGCTTTTTTCAGGTGTCATCAAGGCGCGTACTCCTTTTTTGAATTTACGATTTTATTATACTTGTTTCAGCAACAAAAGTAAAGGTAAAGACGAAAAAAAGCGGCGCTTTTCGCGCCGCTTTTTTCTTAAACTTAATACAGTTCCGACAGGGGGATCTCTCTGCCGCCCTCAGCCAAGGATTTCTCCATAGCGGTGAGAACGTACACGGGCAGAACGATGTCGTTGAGAGGCAGGGGCATTGCGCCGGTGCGAATCATCTTGACAAAGTTTTCAACCTCTGCAGGATAGATGCCGGAGATGTCGAGTTCCTTGACGATGTTGCCCTTCTTACCGTAAGCCACCGCGAGATAACGGTTGGCGGGGGTAAAGTTCATCACAACGTCAATGTTCTCGTAGCGGGCAATCGCAGTCAGATGACCTTTCTTTTCGAAGCAAGAAACAGACTGAATGCCGTCCCCGAAGGTCTTGATGACCATTTCGATCAAATGCTGACCGTAGAAGAAGATGCCGGCATATTCGCTGGAGCGATCACCGGGAAAACTGATGACACAGCTTGCAACCTCGCCGATGTCTCCGCGATCGATCTCACGAATGAGATCTTCGATCTGCGGAACGAACTTGCAACCGGATCCGCCGGTAACAAGAAGGTTGTTCTTTTCAATCAACTCCACAAGTTCCTTCGCATCCTCGATGGAAGCGGTAAAAGGCTTGTCGATGAAGCAGGGCTTGCCTGCCTTCAAAAACGGCAGAGCAAACGGCTTATGATACTTGCCGTGACGGGAGGTGATCATCGCGCAATCGACGAGATCGACCATCTCTTCGGGGCTATCAACAATGACGATGTCTTCCCCGCACTCTTTCACGATCGCTTCGCTCGGCGCCTTTTCCAGCGCGTAGCAGGCAACGACTTTGAAATCGGGGTACA
>JAZRZY010000150.1:0-3221 GCA_045601605.1 Eubacteriales bacterium | reverse complement strand
ATCGGCACCCTTGGTATCGGCGGCACGTTCCTTCAAATACAGGGCGGCGTTCTCCCATTTCTGCAGCATCCCGGAAAGATCCTGCGAAAGGGCGGCGGAATCCGTGGCAAACACGTCAAAGAAGGTCTGCGTTTCCTTGGCGACCGCCATAACGCCCTCAATGCTCGTCACATCGGTGGAAACGTTGTTTTGCGGCGTTTCGTCCTCATTCTCTCCCACCGGTGCCTGCACATCGGGATCGGTGCCGACAACGGGCTCCTTGACCATAGGGTTTTCGATGAGGTGCAACAGCAAAACCATCGAGAGCACAAAGGCTACGACGCACAGAAAAACACCGCTCAGACGTGCTTTCATTCACAGACTCCTTTATCGATTCAAACAACTGAAATCCTTTGAAAAATTACGCTGACTTTATCATATCACATTTTGCGGCAAAATGGAAGTGGAAAAGATGACAAAAACAAATTTTTTCGCGCCGTTTTTTTGTCAGATCTTTGCCGTGCGCGCGCTTTTTGTCTCAAAAAAGAAACTCGCGCAAACCGCGCAAAAATGCGCACCGCGATCTGCGGTGCGCATCGTTCATTTTACAGGGGACGCCCCGTCCAGTTGTGCGGGGGCTTGGTGGGATCGAAGGCGTGCGGCAGATAGAGACCCTCGGCAAAGGCGACGCGACGGCTGACCACGTCATCCTTAAACTCGGTGACGTCGCGCTCGTAGGCGGCTTTCGACGCCTCGTCTCCCTCTTCCCAACGCTCGCGCCAAGTGGCACACAGCGTCCAGTAACGGAAGGAGAGCTGACTGCGCTCCATCCGCTCACGAAGCACGGGATCCTTCGTGACGCGCAGTGCCTTGCGCCAGAGCTCGGCGCCCTTTTCCATAAACTCGCGGTCGTCGCGCGGGATCATGGAGTCGCACTTGGGGTTTGTGTACTGACCTGCCGGCGGCACGTAGAAGCCGAAGTGGTTACCCTCGACGTGAGCGGCCTTTTCCATCAGGTTGATGTAAGCTCGGATATGGCGCCAGCCGCGACCGTAGTATGCCTCAAGGAACTCGTCCATATGGCGGTAATACTCCGCCTTCTTCATGCCCGGATTCCAGAGCAGTTTGGAGGCGAGGTAGCAGCGCAGCTCGCCGAACTCACCGGAGAGGTCGGAGTTGCCCTGCAGGAAGAGACGGCGCGTGCCGGCCTTCTTGTGGAAGGCGCAGTTTTTGCGCATCACTTCAAAGTTTGCCTGCGGCGCCATATAGAAGGCGAAGTCCGTCGTGTAATCCCAGACGGAGACGTTCTTGGAGACCTTGCCCCAGCCGCGCACGTTTGCGGCAGCCTTCTGGTTCGGGTCGATGCCGCAGAACATGTGGCCGTGGCAATTCGGATCGTCGAAGGAGTGCGCGTGGCAGACGCGGATCAGGCACAGACGCGCACCGACGTTGTCCGGCACCTTGACGCCCTTCGAGGGCGGTGCCTCGGTGTAGTGATAAGCGAGCATCTCAAAGGTGACGTCGGGGAACTCGTCCTTGTAGTGGTCCGCGATCTTGGTGACGAACTTCAGATAGTTGTCCGTCGGCGTACCCTGCGCACGGCAATTTTTGCAGCGGCAGTAGCCGTTTGAGTTGTCGTTCTGGGAGATGGAGATGAGGCGCGGATTCGGCTCACTGCGAAGCCACTCGCCGACCTTCTCGGTACAGATGCGAAGGACCTCGGGATGCGTCAGGCAAAGCTCCTCCTGGCCCTCGATGGGCGGGGTATTCTCGCCCTGCGCGTCCTCGCCGTTGATGTCGGCGAAGTACTCGGGGTGATCGGGGTAGTCACGCTTTAACATAAAGTCGTCGAAGGTGTGACAGCCGTGTCCCTTGACGTAGTTGATCGCGCCGCCGTAGTTGTGGGAGATAGTCAGACCGGCGTTAATCTTGCGCTTGGGCGCCCAGTTGGAGTCATAGCCGCCGAGCCACGAGGTCTGGCGGAAGATGAACTGCGGAGAGAAGACGTGCTTGCCCTCGGGGATGTCAACGCCGTCGGAGGGGTTGCAGACTTCGAGTGAGGGCGTGAAGAAGCGCCAGCCGAGGAAGTCCTCGAGGAAGGTAAATACGGCGTAGACGGGACCGCGGCGACCGCTTCCGGTCAGGTGGACGTTGCCGTCCTTGATTTCAATGTAGGTGGAATCTTCGGAGAGCTCGGACACGTCGGGGTTCTTCGAGCAGGGGCCGATGATCAACTCGTGCGTATCCTTCATCCACATACCGCGGTGGATCGGGCAGATCGCACCCGTGGCGAAGGCAATGTAACGCTGCAACACGTGCGCCATGTGCCCGTAGGCACCGGGGATCATACGGTCGTAGCAGATGTGGTACTGTTCAATCGGAATGCCCGCGATCTTAAAGTTCTTCACGGGATAGGGTCGGCGCGTATCCATAGTGGGACACCTCCTAGAGTTAATAAACTCAGTATAACCGATATTCTTCGATAAATCAAGCAAGTTTTACACTTTTTTCACATATAATTCTCCGTGATCGGAGGAAATTATGAAGTATCTTTTTCTGCCTTCGGTGCAGGGCCGCAAACAGGGGCTGCGCCGCCTGCTCTGCGTCTGTTTTACGCTCTTTCTGCTCTCCGCTCTCCTGCTCTCGTACTTTCTGAACCGCCTCTCTCCCGCGCTGTACGATATGGCTCTGCAGGAGGCAAAAAACCGCGCGGTCTACGCCGTGGACACGGCGCTGAAGGAGCTTCTCAGCGAGGGAGAGAGTCCCGTAAAAACAAATTTTGATGCGCGCGGACGGCTGACGCTCATCACCTGTGACAGCGCGCTGAACGGACGCATCCGCTTTGCCGCGAGTGAGGCGATCGGGCGGCTTTTGGAGGGGGATTCCTCCACGATCCGCATCCCGCTCGGCAGTCTGCTGGACTCTCCCCTGACGATGGGGCGGGGACCGAAGATCTCCGTACACGTCGTGCCGCTTTCCACCGCCGTCGTCCGCCTGAAAGACAGCTTTACCACGGCGGGCATCAACCAGACGCTCTTCACCCTCTCCTGCGAGATCACGGTCGAGATCTCGCTTGTCGCCGCCCTCGACCGCAAAACGGATACGCTCGTCCTCTCCTCTCCCGTCACGCAGATGGTCATCGCGGGCGACGTGCCGGAGGTCTATGTCGGCGCATAAAGCACCGTCGCAAGAAAACGACCCGCGCAGAAATCTGCGGGGATCGTTTTTCTTATTCCTGTGCG
>JAZRZY010000149.1:0-13932 GCA_045601605.1 Eubacteriales bacterium | reverse complement strand
GGGCGTGCGAGCCAAAACGGCACCTGCGCGACCGTAAAGATTTGCGGTGCCGCCGCCTGCGGCGTGCAGCACGTCGTAACGTCCGTCCTTCAAAATGCGGGCGATGGCGCGAACGCACCCGACAGTCCCGAGCTTGTCCTTATCCACGAAAAGCGGCTCGCGCAAAAGCGTGTGTGCAAATTCTCCGCCCTTTTGCGCGTAATAGAGCACGTCCACCTCATAGCGCCCACTGCGGTTGAGGGCATTTGCGATGAGGGTGATCTGCCGTTCGGCGCCGCCGCAGGACAGCGTGTTGGAAACCAGCAGAACGCGAATGGGCTTTTCAGACATAGTCAGTTTCCTTTCCCGCAAGTAAGGTAAAAGTCAGTCAAACGCTCTGCCGTTGCGCCCACGTCATAGCCGGCCGCGGCAAAAACGGAATACATCTCCTCGCGTGCGTGCGCGCGCGAAGAAAAAACAGCGTCTGCCCAAAGGGCAGGATCCGCTTGGATGGAAAGCATACGCACAAGATCCGTGACACAAACCTCGTGAGCAATGGTATCCGAGATAAAGCAGGGCAACGAAGATGCCTGCGCCTCCAAGACCGAGCCGGGAAGCCCCTCGTAAAACGAAGGCAAAACAAAGACGTCTGCGGCACTCAAGAGGTCCGGAATATCACTTCGGCTCCCGAGAAAGCGCACGTTGTTCGAAATGGCAAGCTGTTCTGCAAGCTCTTTCAATTCCGCCTCGCGTTCACCCGCGCCCGCCAAAAGCAGAACGGCCTCGGGCTCTTTTTGCAAAATGCTTGCAAAAACGGAAAAGAGAAAATCGTGGTTTTTGACGCGGCGCAAATTGCCGACGTGCAACACGACATACTCCTCCCCGAGACCGAGCGATTTGCGCGTTTTCTCCCGCAGAGTCGGATCAAAAGCAAACTTTTTCGCATCGATGGCGTTCGGCCAGACCTCGCACTCGCCGCGCGCGACGCGACGCTTGCCGTACAGCCAGAGAGCCGCTTTTCCGGAGACGGCAAAGCGGTGCGTCGGGCTGTTTTGATAGAGGCGGCTGATCAGATTCTTCACCAAAACGGTGAGGCTGTGCCCCGTGAGCGCCGTTCTGGCGTGTGCGATACGCACGCGCACGCCCGCGCGACGGGCACCCTCCAAAATGAGAGGACACCACTGATTCAGATGAGCGTGGCAGACGGTGTACTCGGGGTGTTCTTTGAGAAAGGCGGCAATCTGACCGGGAACGGAGAACAATCGCTTCAGGGACAGGGGGGCGTTGTAATACACCTTCCCGCCCAAAGCGGCGATCTCCTCGTCAAACTGCCCTTTTTCCTGTCTAAACGTGTAAAAGTCAAGCTGCACGCGTTCGCGGTCAAGCGCACGGTAGATGTCCATCAGACGATTTTCCATCCCACCGCGGTTCATATGCGTCACGAACTGCAGGACACGCATCGGCTCTGCCACTTACAGATTCTCCCGATACCAATCGATGGCGAGACGAATGCCCGAGGCAAAATCGTACTCGGGATCATAGGAGAGCAGGCGGCGCGCCTTGGAGATATCCGCATTGGAATGCTTGATGTCACCGGGGCGATCGGGCCCGAAGACGGGCTCCACCTCGATGCCGAGACCTTCGCAAAGCGTATAGAAAATATCGATGAGGTAGTCGCGCCCGCCGTAGGCGATGTTGAAGGCTTCGCCACAGGCCTCCTTGGGGGCAAAGCAGGCCTTCAGATTCGCTTCCACGACGTTGTCAACGTAGGTAAAGTCACGGCTCTGACGCCCGTCGCCGTTGATGACGGGGCGCTCACCGGAAAGCAATTGCTTCAAAAACTTCGGGATCACGGCGGCGTAAGCGCCGTCGGGATCCTGACGGCGGCCGAACACGTTGAAATAACGCAGACCGACGGTCTCCAGACCGTAAATGGTGTAATAGATATAGCCGTAGAGCTCATCCACCGCTTTGGTGAGAGCATAAGGGCTCAAAAGATGGCCCTCTTCCCCTTCGCGCTTGGGAAGAACGGGATGATCGCCGTAAACGGACGAGGAGGAGGCATATACGAAGCGCTTGACCCCGTTGCGACGGGAGGCCTCCATCATATTCAGCGTGCCGCGAATGTTGATCTCCTCGTAGAGGAGCGGCTCTTCGATCGAGCGGGGCACCGAGCCCCACGCCGCCTGATTGAGCACGTAATCCACACCCTCGGTTGCCTTCAAGCAACAGTCGAGATCCCGAATGTCCCCTTCGATGAAGGTGAAATTCTCATGGTCGCAAAAGCTTGCCATATTCTCCCGTTTGCCGGTAGAAAGATTGTCAAGCACGCGCACCACAGCCCCCATCTCCAGAAGGCGTTCCGCCAGGTTGGAGCCGATAAAGCCGGCGCCGCCCGTAACGAGAAACACTGTTTTTTCGGGGATCACAACGTCACGATAACTCATTTCTTTTTCCTCCTCGCAGATTACTTCAGTATTTTACGGACCGTGCCGACAACTTGCTCGGTCACTTGCCGGCGGTCAAATTCGCGTTCCATCTTTTCGCGGGAGGCGCGCCCCATAGCCGCGCGCTCCTCGGTCTTCAACTGCAAAAAGCGCTCCACGGCTTCCACGATGGCGGAAGCACTCTTCGGCGCAAAGGTCAGTCCGTTCTCCGGTGCGATGAGTTCACGGCATCCCGGAACGTCACTTGCCAGAAGGGCACGGCCTGCCGCCGCAGATTCCATCAGGGCGTTGCACATTCCCTCTTGATAAGACGGGATCAACGCCGCATGGCAGGAACGGATCAAATCGCGCACGTCATCCAGCGCACCGTGGTAGATCACCTCTCCCGCCTCGGCTGCAGCTTCCGTTTTTTGAAGCCACTCGTCGCTTTCGGGCGCACCTGCCAAGTGCAGGTGCAAATGCGGGTGGCGCGCCTTCAACTCCTTGGCGGCAAGAAGCAGTTCGCCGACGCCCTTCTCCTGCATCAGACGGCCGAGGAAGCAAAGCGAAACGCCCGCCTCCTCCGAGGGATAGGGGTGGTACGGATGCTCTTGCAAATTGACACCGCTTCCGGGCAAAAGAATGAGGTTGCCGGAAAAAAGGCGGTGATTTTGTACAAATTCCAAAACGGAGGTGTTTTGGCAAAAAAGAGCCTTGCACCCTTTCATTCCGATGCGGCAGAGCAGGATGGTAACCTTCTGCAACAGGCCCGTACCGTTCAAGCCGCTTCCAAGCCCCGTGACGGTGGACAGGTACGGGGTGCGGGTCAGGCGGCAAGCCATACCGCCGTAAACGTTGCACTTGACGGTATAAGTCAAAACCGCGTCGGGACAAACGCGCCGAATGAGAGCGCGATAACGAAGCATCAGCAACAAATCCGAGAACGGATTGGTTCCGCGACGGTTGACGGGAACGATCTCGAGGCGGGCGCCGAGTTCGGTCACTCGCTTCGCCTGCGGCTCATCGGGCAAGGCGACCGTCACGTCGTATCCCGCCTCCAGAAGGCCGATCAAAGTCTCCTTGCGAAAGAGCAAAAAACCTGCCGCGTTGTTGCCGAGGATCAATACTTTTTTCATCACTTACGCCTCTGTTTCGATCGCAGTCGGGACGGTCTCACCCGTAAAAGGAAGCATGGTTGCACACCCCTCTGCGCTGATTCCCTCCTTGCGAAGCACGGCGCGAACGGTGGAGAACAAGATCTTCAGATCGCCGAGGAAGGTGATGCGCTCCACGTAGCGCACATCCCATTCAAAGCGTTTTTCCCAAGTGGTGGCATTGCGGCCGTTGACCTGGGCAAGCCCCGTAAGCCCCGGACGAACCTCGTGACGCCGACGCTGTGTCTCGTTGTAAAGAGGCAGATACTGTACCAACAGCGGGCGAGGGCCGACAATGGACATATCCCCCTTCAGAATGTTAAACAATTCCGGAAGTTCATCGAGCGAAAGCGAACGGAGCCGCGCGCCGAAGGGAGTGAGACGCTCCTCGTCGGAAAGGAGGTTTCCCTCCGCGTCCTTGGCATCGGTCATGGTACGGAACTTGTACATGCGGAAAATGCGTTCCGCACGCCCCGGACGCTCCTGGGCAAAAAACACGGGCGAGCCGAGCTTTGCACGCACCAAGATCGCAAGCACGAGAAAAATCGGCCAAAGGAGCAAAAGCGCCGTCAAGGACACGCAGACGTCGATCAGCCGCTTAAAAAAGCACTCATAGAGTGTCTTACGTTTTTTCTGCTGCAAGGGTTTCACCTCGAAAAATCGGATTTTTTACTTGTTTCCTGCGAGGATCGCGAGGAGGCACTCGACCACGCGAACGCGATCCGCCTCTTCCAAGAGGTCGCCGCTGGGCAGGCAAATGCCGCGGTCGAAGAGGGTGTCGGAGACAAACTTGTCCGTGCCGTCATGCGAATAGGCGGGGGCTGCGGAATAGACGGGCTGGCTGTGCATCGGCTTCCACGCGGGGCGCGCCTCGATGTCCTTCTCCAAGAGTTTTAGTGAGACCTCTTCGGAGGAAAACGGCACGTCCTCGTTCAAGAAGCAGAAGGAGAGCCAATGGTTTTCACGATTCCCGTCAAAATCGGGGGCGAAGGAGACGGGGGCATTCCGTAAAAGAGCACGATAGCTCTCGTGGTTTCTCAGGCGGCGGGAAAGCTTCTCATCCAAGATCTCAAGCTGTCCCCTGCCGACGGCGGCACAGAGATTGGACAGGCGGTAATTATACCCGATCTCCGTATGCTCATAATGCAACACGGGCTCTTTGGCCTGCGTTGCCCAGAAGAGCATTTTGTCACGTAGTTCTTTTTCTCGGCAAAAAACCATACCGCCTCCCGAGGTGGTGATGATCTTGTTGCCGTTGAAGCTGACGATGGACAGGTCGCCGAAGGAGCCGCAGGGCTTGCCGTGATAAGCGGCACCGAACGCCTCTGCCGCATCCTCCACGACAGGCACGCCGTACTTGCGGCACAGGGGCAGGATGCGATCGTAATCGGCACTTCTGCCGTACAGATCCACAACGACGACGGCGCGAGGAAGCTTCCCCTCGCGTTCGGCATCCGCAAAGGCACGCGCAAGCGCGTCTGCCGAGAGGTTTAAGGTGACGGGATCCGAATCGATGAACACGGGCTCGGCGCCCTGATAAACGATGGGGTTACAGCTTGCCGCAAAGGTAAACGAGGAGCAAAAGACGCGATCCCCCGCACCGACGCCGAGCGCGCGCAGAGCAAGATGCAAGGCGGCAGTTCCCGCGGAAGTGGCAAGCGCATAGGGCATTTGCACGCGTGCGGCCATTTCTTCCTCAAAGCGCGCCACCTGAGGGCCGAGCGGAGCGATCCAGTTGGATTCAAATGCCTCACGAACGTAGTCCTGTTCCCGCGTGCCCATATACGGCGGGCTGAGCAAAAGACGTGCCATAAAACCCCTTTCTCAAACGACAAAAACAGTCGTTTTACCATCCCGTTTTCATCGAAAAATACCGATATTTATACGAATCTCATTTTATCACAGAACATACGGGTTGTCAAGGAAAGCCACAGATTGGAAAACAGAAAAAAGAACGGCATCTCACAATGCCGTTCTTTTTTGTTTCAGTGTTTGTTACCGGAAAATTCAGAGATTATTCCTCAGTCTTTTCTTCCGTCTTTTCCTCGGCCTTTTCCTCTGCGGCAGGTTCTTCTGCGGCAGGCTCTTCAGCCTTGACTTCTTCCGTCTTCTTGCCCTTGCCCTTGGTGGCGGCAACGATGATGAAGACGATGCCCGCAACCACGAGCAGGCCGATCAGGATGATGCCGACGAGCACCAGAATGGCACCGACACCGGCGAGACCCAGAAGGGTGAAGCTGCCGGAATCCGACTTCTCATCCTCGGAACCCATAAAGCCGGTGTTGTCGTTGTCAGAGCTGCTGCCGCTCTCACCGCTCACATCCTCTTCGCCTGCGACGATGAGAGCAGAGATGGCATCTTCAATTTCCTTCGCCCAAGCGGCGACGTCCTTGTTCTTCATCTCGGCCTTCGCGGCGTCGTCATACTTGTTGAGGACGTCCTGGAGATTCTGCCAAGAGGTGGCGTTGTAGTCGAGCTGGTCAAGCTTGGAAACTTCCGCGGAAAGCTTGTCGATTCTGGAGAAGCTGACGGTGATGTTGGCGGGCTCGTAAGCGGCCACGGTGGCGTCGGGATCTTCTTCACCGACGTAGATGTAGGACTCGCTCTTGAAGTTGGAGTAAACTTCCTTCAGACCGTTGTCCAGACCTTCCAGGCTCCACTTGGAAGCAAACTTACCGGAGGTCTTGATGCCGCTGCCGGGTTCGGTCTTGGAAAGGTCGATGTTGTAGAGATAAACGGGCTGATTCTCCAGCGGCAACCAGTCGGGCAAGATCGCGCCGCTGAGCTTTTCGCCGTAGTTGAGATCGGCGAATTCGTTGGAAGGATAGTTGTGATCGCCGGAGTAGTCATCGTCATGGTGCATAACGAAGAGGAAGCCGTTTTCGGGGCAAGGCAGGCTGGAACAGCCCTTGCGCTTTGCGACGGCAGTGACTTCATAGCGACCGTTTTCTTCGTTCCACGCACAGGCGAGACCGTAGTACTCGTTGAAAGCGTGGTTGGCTGCGGTGGCGGCCCAGTCAGGGTCAACTTCGTTGAGTTTTTCGCTGACCTTGCCTTTGTAATCGGCGCAGATCTGAGCGAGGGTCTTATCACCCATAAATTCCTTGGTGAAGATAACAGCTGCGTTTGCATAGGTATCTTCCTGATTGAAGTGGCTGACCCAAAGCTTGCCCTTGCCGCCGGAAACTGCGGCGTTGACGTTCACGACGCAGAACACGCTGACAAGCATCATCATGGCTGCTGCAAGAGCGATCAGTCTTTTGATGTTCTTCATGATTCTCTCCTCATTCTTGTGTTTGTTTTTGTATGCGGGTGAAACTTGTTTCACACCTACTTACGCACCTTGGTGAGTATAGCATAGCGACCTTCCAATGTCAAGGAAAATGCGGGTGAAAATTTGTAAATTTTTCAGTTTTTATGCCCTTTTTGGGGAGTTTAACCATCTTTCTTCCACTCACTTTGTGCAATCCGACGAGAAAGATCAAACGAAGGACCATGCCCCGCAAAGACGCACACATCCCCGCCGAGAGAAGCAAGCCGAGCAAGGGAGTCGCATAGTTTTTCAAAGTCGCCGCCGTACAGATCGGTGCGGCCGATCCCGTCCGAAAAGAGCGTATCGCCCGAAAAAAGCTTTCCGGCGCCGAAATAAGCGCAGGAGCCGGGACTGTGCCCCGGCGTATGGAGGACCCGCAGCACAGATGCGCCGAAGGCGATCTCTTCCCCCTCCGACAGCAAAACGTCTGCCGAAAAGGACACGGGAGCAAAGCGAAAGAGCGCGGAGGCGTTCTTCGCAGGGTCGGAGAGGACCTCTGCCTCTGCCGCGTGTGCAAAGATCGGCACGTTCCAAAGGTGCGAAAGCTCCGACGCCGCCATACTGTGATCGAAATGGCCGTGCGTCAGCAGGATGCGGCTCGGTCTCCTCTCCGCACAGAGCGCGAGGATCTCTTTTGCAGAAACGCCCGGATCGATGAGCACCGACTCTCCCGTCTGCCGATCCGTACAAAGGTACGTATTGCAGGAAAAACCGCGGGAGACGTGACAGAGAACGTCCATCATCCTTCCAATTCCCGGTAGAGCGAAAGATAGTTCATACAATATTCGTCTTCGCCGAACAGCGCTTCCAGAGAAGCAACGGCGCAACGCATCGCGGGACTTGTGACGTTCATAATCGCGCCCTCCATCCCGCGGGCAAGCAGTACGGACAAAAAGCTCGTGTTGAGCCGAGCCCGCATCGGAAGCCCGAAGGAAACATTGGAAAGCCCGCAGAGCGTGCGTACCGAGGGATAGTTTTCCCGCACGTAATCCAGCGTGTCGAGCACGCGGGCGGGCGCAAGCGTATCCGTGGCAAGCGCCTCAATGAGCAGATCCAAAAAGACGTGTTCGGCATCCACGCCCGCCGAGAAAATACCCTGCAACAGATTTCGGACGTTTTCGCGGCGTTCTTCTGCGGTTGCGGGCAGGCTCTCCCCAACGGGAAGTGCCACGACGAACAGCTCTCTTCCGGCACCGAGCGCCTCGGCGACGACGGGAAGGATCTCCCGCCGCTCGGTGAGGGTGACGGAATTGACAAAGGCATCCCCCTGCGTCTCCCGGATCATCGCCTCAAGCACCGCGGGATCGGGCGAATCGTACATCGGCACAAGGCCTGCGGCACGCGTCATGGCATCCAGCCGACGCATCACCGAAAGCTCGTCGGAGCACAGCGCGGTATTGAGATCAAGCACGGTGGCACCCGCCGTCTTCTGCGCCTCGATGAGTGCCGCAACACCGGCCTCGTCAAATGGCTCCAGCAATGCGAGCGTCTTGGGGATGGAGCTGTTTAAGCTTTCGCCGATCTTCAGCATTTGCCTACCTCTTTCCGTTTAATATATTCAATGAGATCCAAGACATAGTCCACTTTTTTCAGCGGATACATCAGGAAAAAGCCGTCACAGGAATCGTACAGGGCGTCGATCATCCGCCTCGACTCGGCCAAGGCGATCGCGCGGCTTTGCTCCTCGTCTTTGCCCTCCAGCGCCTCAATGAGGCGATCGGGCACGCCGCAGGAGGCAACCTCGTTTTTGAGAAAACGGGCGTTTTTATACCCCGCCACGGGCATAATGCCGCAGAGAAGCTTGGCGGAAAGCGCCTCTCTTGCACAAGCGAGATTCGCCGCCGCCTCTTCGGAAAAGATCGGCTGGGTCAGGAAAAAATCCGCGCCCAAGGACTCTTTTTTCACAGCGCGTTCCAGCTCTTTTTCGAAATTCGGCGCATTGACGTTCAGCGCGGCACCCACCGAAAAGGGGCGCAGGGAAAAGACCTCTTCGTTCAAGGTCTGCACGTAGCGGATGAGTTCAAACGAGTTGAAATGGAACACGCCGTTGCGGCGCCCGTCCTCCCCTTTCAGGGGCGGATCGCCCGTGACGAGAAAAACGCGGTCGATGCCGCAGGCGTTGGCGGCGAGCAAGCCGCCCTTCAAGGCAACGTGATTCTTATCGCGGCAAGTGATGTGCGGAATGACGGTTCCCGCCCCTTCCGAAAGCAAGCGAAGCGCACACATCAGCGCATCCGCACGGGTCTTGGAAAAGGGCGAGTCCGAAACGGTCAATGCATCCGCTCCGGCGTGAAGCGCGCGCCGCGCCGCCGACAGGAAAAAGGAAAGGTCGGCATCCACGGGCGGATCCAGCTCCACGGCAAGGTATTTCTTTCCCTGTCCGACGAGTGGAGGAGCGCTTTGCGGCTTTGCCTTCGGGCGGCTCTCGCTTTTAACCACGGCAGTCGGCGCCCCGTCCTTAAGACGGGCGGAAAGACACTCGATGTGGCGCGGCGTAGTGCCGCAACAGCCGCCGAGCATCGAAACGCCCAAAGCACGAAGAGACGCGGTTTTTTCCGCAAAATACTCGGGATTGTTCTCGAAAACGCTCCGCCCTCCGACCAAGGCGGGATAACCCGCGTTGGGAAGCGCCATCAGGGGCTTGTCAAGCGGGGCGAGCGTTTGAAGCAAGGTGGCAAGATGCGCGGGTCCCATACGACAATTGAACCCGACGAAATCCGCAAGCTCCGACGCCTGCTTCACAAGGCGGGTAGCCGAAAGCCCCTGCGCGGTGGTGCCGTCCTGGCCTGCCGCAACAGAAATGCCGATCACCGCCTCGGGCAGGCTGCGGCGCACAAATTCCACGGCTTCCGTGACGCCCTCCAGACTGTCAAGCGTCTCAAAAAGAAACTGCGTGGCACCGAGGGATAAAAGCTCCTTGCAGACGGCAAGGTAAGCCTCCTTTGCCCGTTCCTTGTCGGACACGCAACCGACGGAGGCGTACACCTGTGCCCCGTAAGGCTCGGCACATTCCCGCGCCAAGCGAAGTCCTGCGGAAAGCACCTCTATAAGCGCGGTGCGGTCGGGAAAATTCACGGGATTTGCGGCGAAGGTGTTGGTTCGCAGTGCACGGCTGCCCGCCGCGAGATACTCTCGGTGGATGCGGCGCACAATGTCGCCGTGCGTCACGTTGGCCGTCTCGCACAAGCCGGAAGACCCCGTGAGCGCGTAGTAATACGTACCGAACGCCCCGTCAAAGAGAAGCGGAAAGACTGTGTTTTTCATATTTCTGATCAAAAGCTGATGATATCGTGATAGGTGTCGATGGCGTAATTGTCCGACATCCCCGAAATGTAATGGAGCACCGCGCGCACATAGTCCTCCCTACGGGTCATGTTATAGATCGGCGGGTTGTTCAAATGGGGGGCGCGCTCCAAGCTCCAATAGGTGGAAAGCCAGCTGTAAAACTTGCGCGGCAGGCTCTCGTAGGCGTCCCGCGCCTCCAAGAGACGTTTTCCGGTGTTTACGCCGTCGTAGAAAGAGATGAGCGTGGCATAGATCTCACGGATGATGAGCTCGAAATACTTGTCTGCCGCCACGACGCGGGCAACGGAATAAATGTTCTTGGTGTTGTATTCGCGCAAAAGCCCAAGCAGTTCCGCGCCTTTTTCGGAAAAAGCAATGCCCTCCTCGGGCGAGGAGTTCTGCACAAGGTCGGTGATGAAGAAATTAATGAGGTTGGTGTTGTTGAGCTTGTCTCCCGTGTAAGAAGCACAGAGCTGTGCAAGCTCCGAACGCTGAGTGCCGGACAAAATCCCGAGGGCATATGCATCCTCCAGATCGCGCCCGACGTAGGCGATGCGGTCTGCCATCTTGATGACACAGCCCTCGTAGGTAAAGGGAGCAAAGCGGTTGGGACGGTCGTAACGCTCCAGCTCCACCGCTTCCTCTCTGGGCTTCAGATGGTTCTGATCCTTTTCGCCGCAGTGACTGACGATGCCGTCGCGCACGGCGTAAGTGAGGTTCAAATTCTGCTTTTTGCGCTCCTCATCCTCCAAAAGCTCGATGTTCTCCACAAAGAAGAGACCGTTTTTCTCATGCCAGAAATTCTCGGAAAGCTCCTCGCGCGCAATGGCGGAAAGCGCCCTCTCCCCCTTGTGACCGAAGGGCGAATGCCCCAGATCGTGGGAGATGGCGATGGCACGGGTCAGTTCCCGATTGAGCGACAACGAATTTGCGATGGTGTCACCGATGCTCTCCACGTGGAGCGTATGCTCGATGCGGGTGCAGATATGGTCGCTCTGCGGTGAGAAAAACACCTGTGTCTTATGCTTGAGGCGGCGGAATGCCGTGGAATGCAAGACGCGGGTATAATCGCGCAAAAACGGATCGCGCAGGTCGTGCTCGCGGGCGTAAAGCTCGCGGCGACGGGCGATCATTTGCTCGTAGCGGGGATTTTGTTTGTTTGCCGCAACGGCTTCAAACGAATGAGGCATACGTTCTCCTTACTTGTGATTCTTTTCCTTGATGCGAACGAAAAAGCGGGCGATGCGGCCGCCGCAAAAGATCAAAACGGGGCAAGCGACAAGGCCGCACACATCCAAAAGATAATCGGAAAAACCGATCTCCGAAAGCAGCGTTCTGCCGCTCCAGAGATCGACGCAGACACCCACGACGAAAAAGAGGAAGAGTGCAAGCGTCTGATACAATGCTTCCATGCCGATGCGACGCGTTACGAGGTAGGAGACGGCACCCGCAGCGAGTGCGTACAACACGAAGGAGCAGGGAGCCAGAAACAAAAACCAAAGATAGGCCTGCCCGCCTCCGAGCGTCCCCTCCAGCACGAGAAAAAGCGCATAAGCGAGAAGATAGATGAAAAAGGAGGCAAGCGCCATCACAAGACGGCGCAGTCGAATGCTTTTTTTCGAGTAGATCTCCATCCTGTTTTCTCCTTTTTTCACACTTTGATCTCATTGTAGCACAAACCCCTCCTCTTTGCAAGAAAGGCACGCTTTTTATCTTTACAAAATCTCACTTTTGTGCTATTCTGTTAATCAGTATAAACGGGAGGAATTTTTATGTCCAAACTGCACATCGCCTCCGCGCGCGCCTACCTGCGCGGCGAATGGCGAACGGTCTCCCTGACTGTGGAGGACGGCATCATCAAAACCCTGGTCGATCTACCCACCGACGAAACAGCCCCCCTCTTGATCCCCGGTCTCGTCGATCTTCACGTGCATGCGCGCGATCCCGGTTTTCCGGCCAAGGAAGACCTGTACACCTGCGCCGCAGCTGCACGCGCGGGCGGTTTTTCGGACATTGCCGTGATGCCCAACACCTCCCCCGTCTGCGACACCCCCGACACCATCCGCTACATCCTGCAAAAGAGCCGCGACCTCGCGGTGCGCGTGCATCCCATCTCCGCCATCACCGTAGGTGAAAAGAGCGAAAAACTCGTGGATATGGAGGCAATGGCCCAAGCGGGAGCAATGGCCTTCTCCGACGACGGTCATCCGACAAGCGACTTTGAACTGATGAAAGAGGCTCTTGTGCGTGCAAAACGCCTCGGCAAGCCCGTTCTGGCGCACAGCGAGGACGAGCGCCTCTCCGCCGGCGGCTGCATCAACCAAGGGCGCGTCTCTGCCCTGCTCGGCCTGCGCGGCATCCCCGCAGAAGCGGAGATCGAAGGCATCCGCCGCGACATCGCCGCCTGCCGTGAGACCGGCGCACCTCTGCATCTGTGCCACGTCTCCACCGCAGAAGGCTTTGAACTGGTGCGCGAGGCAAAAAAAGAAGGTCTGCCGCTGACGGCCGAGACCTGCCCGCACTACTTTGCCCTGACCGAGGACATCCTCCTGCAATGCGGCAGTTACGCCAAAATCATGCCGCCCTTGCGGATGGAAAGCGACCGCATCGCCGTCATCGAAGCCATTGCAGACGGCACCTGCGACATCATCTCCACCGACCACGCCCCGCACACCAGAAGCGACAAATATCGTTCAAAGCCCCTCGGCGAATCCCTGCGACAGGCCGCCTTCGGAATCACGGGACTTGAGACAGCCTTTGCCCTCTCTTACACCTATCTGGTGAAGACGGGATACGTCACCGAGCGCGATCTGATCCGCCTTCTCTGCACCCGCCCGCGTGAGATCCTCGGCTTGAAGCAGGTGAAGATCGACATCGGAAAGCCTTTCTGCGCCGCGCTGTTTGATACGAGCGCACCCTTTGAATTCTCAGCCCGTGACACGAAGTCCCGTTCCAAGAACACGCCCTTTGACGGCTTTGAGCTCTACGGAAAATACATTGAGTGCGAGGAGATGCAATGAACCTGATTCAAGCGATCATTGACAAAGATTACAACCCGACCGTCGTCGGTCTGGATCCCCGCCCCGACCTGTTGCCCGCCGAACTTCTCGAACGCGCACAGAAAAAATACGGAAACGGTCTGCGTGCACTCGCCGAGGCAACCTACGAATTCAACTGCGGCATCCTCGACGCGGTCGCCGACGTCGTGCCCGCTGTCAAGCCGCAGAGCGCTTTTTACGAAATGCTCGGGCATCACGGCGTTGCGGTGCTTGAACGCACGGTAAAATATGCAAAGAAGCTGGGGCTGTACGTCATTATGGACGCAAAACGCGGCGACATCGGCTCCACCGCCGAGGCCTACTCCGCCGCCTATCTCGGCAAAACGGACGTCTTCGGCAAAAAATGCCGCGCCTTCACGCCGGACGCACTCACCGTCAACGCCTACCTCGGCAGCGACGGCGTACGCCCCTTCCTTGCCGATTGCAAGGGCGGCCGTATGATCTTTGCTCTCGTCAAGACCTCCAACCCCTCTTCCGGCGAGCTGCAGGATCGCCTCATCGACGGCGAGCCCGTCTGGCGCAAAATGGCCGAGTTGACCAGCGAATGGTCCAAAGGGCTTCGCAAGTCCCACGGCTACCACGCACTCGGCATCGTCGCCGGTGCAACGTATCCGAAGGAGCTCTCCGAGATCCGCATGCTTCTTCCCCACTCGATCTTCCTTGTGCCCGGCTACGGCGCGCAGGGCGGCACGGCCGAGGACATCGTCGGCGCCTTT
>JAZRZY010000148.1:0-1703 GCA_045601605.1 Eubacteriales bacterium | reverse complement strand
CTCGGCGAGTGCTTTTTGCTTATCGTAATCGGGAGATGATAAGATCTCTGCAATGCTTTTTAGTTCGAAATCAAGTTCACGATAAAACAGGATCTCTTGCATACGTTCAAGAGAGATTTCATCATAAAACCGATAGCCATTTTGCTCGTCAACAAAGGCGGGCTTTAACAAGCCTATTTCATCGTAATAGTGTAGCGTACGGACGCTGACACCTGCGAGTTTTGCGAACTCGTTGATTTGCATTTTCACTTTTATCACCTCACGAAAAGGAGTATACACTATGACGCAACGTGAGAGTCAAGCGTATTATTTCACAATCTCATACGGCCAGTCGATGATGCCGCCGAATTCTTTGACGTTGGTGTAGCCGAGTTTCACGAGTTCCTCGGAGGCGATCTTGCTCCGTCTGCCGCTGCGGCAATAGACGAGAATCAGCGCATCCTTATCGGGCAATTCGTTTTTGGCACGAGCGGCAATCGCGTATCCGGGGATGAGGATCGCATCCGCAATGTGCCCTTCGGCAAATTCTTCGGTGGTGCGGGCATCGATGATAATATAGTCTCTTTCTGTGTCCATAATGGTTTTTGCCTGTTCGGGGGTGATTTGCTCATAAGAGTTGGCACTGCCATTTGAACAAGCGGTCATACCAAACAGCGACAGTGAAATACAAAGCATGATGATCGATCCTTTTAGTTTTCTCATATTATACCACTTCCACCTGACACATTTGCATGGTTTTGATGGCAGCTTCGTGGCTCTCGGGGGTGACACCGGCACAGCAAGCGGAATCCACTTTCACCTGTGCGTCGGGGAACTGTGCTTTAATGATGAGTGCGTTGGAAACTACGCAGATATCGGTGCAAAGACCGATCAACTCAACACATTCAAGATCTTCCTCATCCCAATGGGGCCAACCGAAATTGGGTTTGTCAATGATTTTCGCGCCTTCGACGTAAAGACCGTCGGAAATTTCCCAGCCTTTTGTGCCCTTGATACACTGCGGAACAGGAAGATGTTTGACCTCTGTGGTATCAAGATAGTTTTCAAAATGGGTATCTCTTGTGAAAATAATCTCGTCGCCGTTTTGGACATATTCCTGAATCTTTGCCTTGACCTTAAGACCGTTAGCGACCGCCTCTTTGGTGCCAAGCGCCATATCAATAAAATCGTTTTGCATATCAACTACGATCAACGTCTTTTTCATCGTCAGACCTCCCATGCGCTTTTGATTTGAGGTTATTATTCCACACCTCACTAAAATTTTCTACCGTTATATTAAAGGCGGCAGAGATTTCTCTCTGCCGCTTTGGCTTTAAGCGTATATGAGTTCGTGGTTGATGATTTCGGTGGCGCGGTAGCGGATGTTGTTCATCCGGCGTACCCATTCCAGTTGGTTGTCGACTTTGAGTTGTTCGGTAATGCCCTCATTGGTTTTCATTTGTTTTACCAGCTCAGAAAACATTTCTTCTGCATGTTGGTTGATTTCTGCAAGGTGATCGTACAGGGTGCCGTTGATCGTCAATTTGGTGTGTAGAAGTTTCTTGTGTTCACGGATGTAGGTGAGGTGGCGTATGCTTTGCACATAAATGTTTTTTTGGGGCATCACATAATTTTTTGTCAAACATAAGCAAATTATCGTAATAAAAATGCAGAAAAGCTATCTCTGGCAATTGAATATCAAAATGTTTTTGTATCTTCTGTAG
>JAZRZY010000147.1:0-27751 GCA_045601605.1 Eubacteriales bacterium | reverse complement strand
TGGGGCAATTCGTTTTTGAATCTGTTTTGCCGCGAGTGGTCGGTGAACAATCCTGCGCTCACCCCCATCTTGAAGCGCGATCTCACTTGCATCCGCGAGGATCACGTGCATCTTTTGTACAACAGCTTTTCCCCCGCCGATACGGTCAACTACCGCGAAAACGAGAAGACTCCTTACGACGAGGACCGCGCGGAGAATTTCATCTTCGGTACCGTCGGCAGATGCGTCAAGGTCAAGAATTTCCCCTTGTTTCTGCGCGCGGCACAGAAGGTTGCAAACAGCTGTGAGAACGTTCGCTTCTGGATCCTCGGCGACGGGGAGCAGCACGACGCGCTCGTATCCCTTTCCCGAGAACTCGGCATTTCGGATCGGGTGCGCTTCTGGGGCTTTTGCGACGACGTGGACGTCGCCCTGTCTCGCATGAACGTTTACGTGCAGTCCAGCGATTCCGAGGGCACGCCGAACACCGTTTTGGAGGCAATGCGTGCCTCCCGCCCCATTCTTTCCACGGCAAACACCGATCTTTCCAAGATCGTGGAGGAGGGGAAGAACGGCTTCATCACCCCGTGCGGCGATACGGATGCGCTCGCTGAGGCAATGGAGCGGATGCTCCTCCTTTCCGAAGGGGAGCGCGCGGCAATGGGAGAAGCGTCGCAACGTCTGTTTGAAGAGACCTTCCTTGAGGAGAGCGCCGTAGAGATCTGGGATGCGCTTTACCGCCGTCTGTTGGAGGCAAAGAGATGAGAAGTTCTTTTTTCAAGCAGCTCGTGCATCCCGATATGCGCCGTTTTCTGCGCTTGTACCGCAAGGCGGAGCGGATGGATGAGGAGGAGCTTTCCACCCTCCGGCTCTTTCGCCTGCAAAAGCTCGTCTCGTTTTACTACGAGAAGTTTGCGTTTTACCGCAAGGCTTGTGAAGAGGTGGGATTTGCCCCCGAGGAACTCAAGGAGCTTTCCGATCTCTCGCGCCTGCCCGTGATGGACAAGAACGTTCTCCGCGCGGCCGAAAAAGAACTTGCCGCCGCGTGCCCGAAGGGCTCGGTGCGTCGTTCCACCTCGGGCTCCACGGGCGAGAACTTCCACTTTTACCTCTCCAAGACCGCTCAAAGCACACACAGCGCCTTCGTGGAGTATTGCACTGCGCGTTTGGATCTTGCGCGTGCAAAGACCGTCGGCATTTGGGGCGGCAATCTGAAAAAGCCGGAGGACAACGGCTTTTTGCAAAAGATCAAACTGACCCTGCTTCACACCGAGTTGCTTCCCGGCTACGGGATGGATCGTGACACGGCCGTCTCGTATTTGGAGCATATCCGCCGCGAAAAGCCCGGCTTTGTGTACGGCTACCCCAGTTATCTTGCATTTTTGGCGCGCGCCGGCCTTGAGAGCGGCGTGCCCGCTCCCACGGGCTTTCGTCTGGTGGCAAGCGGGGAACAGATGAGCCCGCAGGACCGAGAGGTCATTGAGTCTTATTTCGGCATCCGTGTCTTGAACCGTTACGGCAGCTGTGAGTTTTCCACCATCGCCCACGAGTTTGCGGATCTGGAAGGCTTTTACGTCAATCCCGTCCAGTTTCTCTTGGAAACCAATGAAAAGGACGAGCTTTTGGTGACGGATCTCTGGAATACGGCTACGCCCTTTCTTCGCTACAACATCGGCGACCGTGCCGCGTTGAGTCACGACTCGGGTCGCACGGTGATCACGGAGCTCTACGGACGTCAGAACGACGTGATCTATACCCCCTCGGGGAAGATGATCCCCAGTCAGTTCTGGACGATTCTTTCCCGTCTCGTGGAGGACGTGGAGTCGTTTCAGGTCGTGCAGAAGAGCGATACGGAGCTTGTGATGCGTACCAAGAGCCGCGAGGACTTCGACCCTGAGCCGATCCTTGTAAATTTCGATAAGAATTTCGGCGATGAGATGACGCTTACCGTCACCCGCACGGAAGCGTTTGAAAGCACCAAGATGGGCAAACATAAGTTTGTCATCCGAAAGGAGAACAGATGAAAGACATCCCTGTCGTGATGTTTCACTCGGTCAATTCCGACGCGCATCCGCACCCGATGAAGCCCTTGATGAATACGCTCATCGAGTTTGAGGAGTACCTCAAGACCTTCTCGCGCGGCGGCTATCAGATGATCTCCATGGACGATCTGATCACCGAGAACTACGATGAGAACCGTCCCTTTGCCGTCTTTACGTTCGACGACGGCTTCCGCGACAACCTCACCGATGCTTTGCCGCTGATGAAGCAATACGGTGCGCGCGGCACCATCTTCGTGAATCCTGCTTATTACACCGAGTCGGCAGAAGCGAAGACTCCCTACGGCTTTATGACTCGTGCAGAGTGGAAAGAGGCCGCAGAGAGCGGTGTCTTTGATCTGCAGGCACATACGATGACCCACGAGTTCATCTTTTCGTCGGACAAGGTGGTCGATGTCTATACCAAGGACAAGTTTGAGAAGTATTATTGGCTCAGCTGGATGCTTTTCGGTGAGGCCGTACACGAGTGGGACAGCCGAGCCGCCGATTATGCCGATCGCATTCCCGAGGGATATCCCATTTTTGAATATACCCGTCGCCTTTTTGCGCCCGCCTTTCACCCAAGCGCCGAGTTTGTAAATGCCGCCGTACAGGCGTATCAAAACGGCGAGCGAGACCTCGCGGCGCTCGGAGCCCTTGCCTCACAGGAGGGAAGATATGAGAGCGAAGCGGAGTTTTTGAAGATCGCCGAGAGCTATCTTGTCGATTGCAAACGCATTCTGGAGGAGACGACCGGAAAGACGGTGCATACCGTCTGTTTCCCCGGCGGCGGATATACCGATGCGGTCTTGGATTTCGCCAAAGACGCAGGCTATCTCTGCTATATGCGCGCCAGCCGCCTGAAGGAAGGCTCCAACCTCGTCCACCTGCAGAATCTGCGAGAGGGTGCGTTTGTCGGCTTCAACCGAATGTCCTTCTCAAAGATCCGAAAGGCTTTCTTGCCCAAGCGTCTGACCGCCCGCGTGGTCAGTACCGTAACGCTCGGTGCCTATCAGCAAAAGCCGTTTTACGTATTCTGTAAGAAAATTCTTCGCAAATTCGGGTAAACTTTGATGAAGCTTCTGTTTTACAACTACGCCATGAATATGGGCGGCATCGAGCGCACCATCGCAGGGCTTGCCAATCTGCTCTGCGAGGAGCACGAAGTGCTTGTTACCCAGTTCCTTTCCGACCCGTCGTTTTACGATCTGGATGAGCGCGTGCGCTTTGAACCGCTCGGTTTTACGGCAGGGGGGAACGTGGTCGTACGCACCCTGAACTTGTACCGTGCCATCCGCAGTCTGCTCGTGCGCGAACGCCCTGATGTCGTCTTCTGTATGAGTCTGACGCACCTGATCCTGTTTTGTCAGGCGGCACACGGACTCAAGACCGTGGTGCTCGGTGCAGAAAGTGCCAATCCCAAAAACGATCTTTCCAAGCGCGCCGTGCGCCAGCGAGCGCGCAGTGTTCGTGCCGACGGATTCATTTTCCAGACCGAGCGCGCACGTGACGCATACCCCGAGCGCACCGCCCGCGGCTCTGCCGTCATCGCAAACGCCATTTGGAACGAGGACGTATTAAACGCCCCTGAAGTTGCTCCCGAAAAGCAAAAGCGCATCATCTCCGTCGGGCGACTGGAGTACGTCAAAGGCTATGATTTTCTCATCGATGCCTTCTCTCGTCTCGCCGAGGAGTTTGTTGAGTGGAGCCTTGTCATCTACGGAGAGGGAAATGCCAGGGCTGCCCTGGAGGAGCAGATCGCCCAAAGCGGCTATGCGGATCGCATCAGCCTTCCGGGACGCGATCTGCACGCCTATCGCCACGTGCGTGCCTCGGAGATCTTCGTGCTTTCCTCCCGCAGCGAGGGGATGCCGAACACTCTGCTTGAGGCAATGGCCTGTGGCGTCTGTTGTGTTGCGACCGATTGCCCCAACGGCCCCCGCGAGATCGTGCGCGATGGGGAAAACGGACTTCTCATTGAGTCTCAGAACGTGGATGCCATGACCGAGGCGCTCCGCCGCGTGATGGCAGACGATGCCCTGCGTGCAAAGCTTGCCGCAGGGGGCAAGAAGATCTTATCGGAGCATACGCCCGAGTGGTATGCCGCCGCTTGGCTCGATTACGCAAAAACCGTCATTTCAAGAAAACGAGGATCATAAGCTTTGGATCAAACCGTCAACCGTGCCGCAGGTGTTCGCACCTCTGCGATCAAAAAGCCCCGGAATCTCCCGCTTGTGTGGGTTCTGGTCGCCTTTTTCGCGCTCTTTTTTCTCCGTGACGTCGGAGGGGTAGGCATCCCGCGTATCATTTACACGGCGTTGGCGGCTTTCTCTTTCGTCTTTTTGAAGGAGAACGAGGACTTCGCTTTACTGTTTGCCATCATCCCGTGTTCCACCCGCATCAATTTCAACGAGATCACCTTAGCCTTTTTCGTCATTTACTTCTTGCGCCGACTGAATCGAAAACTGCCGAATACCTTTTTGCTGATGCTCGGCGTGTTGTTCATCGAGCTGTTCAACGTGCTCACTTCTTCCGGCGACTTTATGATTTACATTCGTTTTGCCGTCCTGTTTTTGATCGGCGTTTTGCTGGTTTGTTCGCAGTTGACCAAGGAGAACATCCTCGCCATCGCGCAGAGCTACGTGATTTCCGCTTTTTTGATCTGTGTGGACGTGTACGTCATCACCTTTTCCCGCATTACGATGGATCAGTTTTTCACTTGGGGGTATCGTTTCGGCCGTGTCACGAGCTTCGTGCAGGGCAGTGCAAGCTCCTTGAGTAACTTCGACCCGAATGAACTTGCCGTTTTCATCTTGGTCGGCTTCTTCCTTTTGGCGATGCTCTGGTACATTCGTCGCGTGCCGCTCTGGCTCTTTTTGTCGATGGGCGCCGTGATGATTTACTGCTACGCCCTTACCCAGAGCCGCGGCGGCCTCTTTTCTCTGATCGCCTTTATTGCGATCTTTTGGCTGTGCTCAATGCGTAATTTTAAGGATGCTTTCGCCTATACGTTGTTTGTACTTGCAACGCTTATCGTATTTATCTTCTTGGCAGAAGGCCCGCTCAGCGACGTGTATGATCGCTTCGTGTATCGCTTCTCGGTCGATGACGTCACCAGCGGTCGCTTCGACATTTGGGAACTTATTTTGGATAAGCAGATCGCAGAGCCGTTTCGTTTTGCCTTCGGCTTCGGTACACGCGGTTACAATCAGCTCACGGGTGATTCTGCGGCGCATAATACGCTGTTGGATATCTACGCTTCCTGGGGGGTCGTCGGCACCTTCCTCGTGTTTTTCTGGCACGTCGGTGCTGTTCGCAGCCAGATTCGGACGTTTTGTGAGAACGTGCAAGTCTCCGGGGAGACCGCCGGAAAGCTCACGCCCAAAAAGAAGATCCCTCTTATTTACTATGCACCCTTCATTGCCGTTTTGGTTTCCGCAATGAGTTTGCAGTTTTATATGGTCACCGTTTTGTCGCTGATGATCTCGCTTTCTCAGGTTGCCATTCGCCTTGCCGAGTTTGATGAGGATCGTAAGTATTCCTACGCCGAGTTGAAAAAACTGCGAAGGGAAGAGAAAACGTCTGCAAAACTTGAAGCAGAAGGGGGAGGTAAGCTGAAATGAAAAAGAACGTTTTGATCATTTCAAAGAATTTTGCCCCGAGCAATATCATTTCCGCCATTCGCCCGACGAAGCTTGCAAAATATTTGACGCGATCAGGCTATGAAGTCACCGTGCTCACGGTGGAGCAGAATCTGCCCAAAGACGTGCTTTTGGAAAAGGATCTTGCAGAGTGCGGCCGTGTCTTGCGCGCCCCGCAAAGCGAGAGTTTTCCCTTTCTTACCCGTCTTCTGCGGCGCCCCTTGCGCAAAAAGAAAGCGCCCGCAAAAAACGGTGCGCCCGCAGTGAGCTCGGAGGCGGCGCCTCCGAGCGCAAGTAAGCAAAACGCCCTCCGCCGGCTTCTCTCACAGCTCGCGCAGTATCTTCGTTTCCGCAAGCAAGAGCAGGAGTTTTACAAAAGCGCCCTGCATTACGTGCAGCAATCGGCGCTGGATCTCTCACATTTCGACGTGATGATCTCCACCTGCTTTCCGATGTCTGCCCATATGGTAGCTTTGGCGCTGAAGGCAAAGTGCCCCACGATGAAGTGGATCGCCGACTACCGTGACCCGATCGATCCGAACCATTCCGTGGTGATGCGTCGTTATTTTGAACGGCGACACAAGCGCGTTTTGGCACATTGCGATACACTTACTGCCGCAAGCGACGGGTATCTGAAGATGCTCGCGCGCACAAGCGGCGTGCGCGGTGTCCGGATTTACAACGGCTTCGATCCGGAAGACGGCGCAATGCTGCAGCCGGCGCCTGCCGAAAATTCCGAGAAAAAGGTTTTCACCATCGTCGGAATGGGAGGCCTGTACGCAGGCAGGCGTGACGTCAGCGTGATTTTCGCGGCAGTTTCCGACTTGCTGAAGTCCGGCCGCATCCGCCGCGATCAAATCCGCATCGATTACTACGGCTCCGGCGCCTCGGGGGCTTACCTGCGGCAGAAATTGGAGGAGCTCGAGCTTCCGCCTCTCTATACGGATCACGGCCGCGTTTCGCGTGACGAGGTCTTGCACGCGCAGAGTGCGGCGCAGATGCTGCTCTCCGGCGGCTGGGATACGTCGGATTACCACGGCGTGTTGCCGGGAAAATTTTCCGAGCAGCTTTTGCTTCGCAAACCGATCATCGGTATCGTCTGCGGCACGGGAAAGAATTGCGAGTTTGCCCGACTCATCCGCACGCTTCGCGTTGGCTATTGCTACGAAGAGGGTGACGGGAAAGAGTCCTATGAAGGGCTTAAAAAATACATCGCCGAATCGTTCACCTATTGGCGCACCCGCGAAAAGGAACTCTATGAGCCGGACGAAAAGAAGCGACAGACGTTTGATTACAATCACCTCATCCGCGAGTGGATTGAAGTGATCGAAGATCGATAAAGAGGTGTTTTATGGAAAGAGTAAATGTCATCGGACTCGGCTACATCGGACTGCCGACTGCGCTGATGCTTGCAAGCCACGGCGTGGACGTGGTCGGAACTGACTACAACGCATCCTTGGTTGCAACCTTGCAGGGCGGGAAAACGACCTTTGAGGAAAAAGGTTTGGATGATCTGTTTGAAGACGCACTTCGCGCAGGCATCCGCTTTTCCACCGCGTACGAAACCTGTGGCTTCTACATCGTCGCCGTTCCTACGCCTTACGACGGTGAGACCAAACGCATCGATGCAACCTACGTGATTTCTGCGGTGAAGAGCGTGCTCGAGCATTGCGAAGAGGGCGCTGTCGTGGTGGTGGAATCCACCGTCTCTCCCGGCACGATGGATCGCTTCGTGCGCCCCGTGGTGGAGGCACAGAAAAAGCATGTGCATCTGGTGCACGCACCTGAACGGATCATCCCCGGCAATATGGTGTACGAGTTGTTGCACAACTCCCGCACCATCGGCGCAGACGATCCCGAGATCGCCCGTAGGGTCGGGGAGGTTTACGCCTCCTTCTGTCAGGGCGAGATCGTGCTGACGGATATCCGTACGGCAGAGATGACCAAGGTTGTGGAAAACACCTTCCGCGACATCAACATTGCCTTTGCCAACGAGCTTTGTAAGATCTGTCGCAGCGACGGGATGGATGTCAACCAGATCATCCGTAACGCCAACAAGCATCCCCGTGTCAACATCCTCACGCCGGGACCCGGCGTCGGCGGCCATTGTATCTCGGTGGATCCTTGGTTTTTGGTCGGCGATTATCCCGAACTTTCCCGCCTGATCCGCACGGCGCGCGAGGTGAACGATTCGATGCCCGCCTTTGTGCTTGAGCGCATCGAGACGCTGGCAGAGCGTGAACACATTACGAACTTTTCCCGCATCGGACTTTACGGACTGACGTATAAGGAAAATGTGGACGACACGCGTGAGAGCCCGACCTTGCAGCTTTTGGAGCACCTTGAAAAGAGCGGAAAAAACTATCCTTTCTGCGTCTATGATCCCTACATTCAGACGGATCTCGTTAAGCATCAGTACCACGATCTGAGGGCTTTTTTGGATGCGTGTGATTTCGTGGTCATTTTGGTCGGTCATCAGGAGATCCGCGATCATCTGGATCTCTTGGAAGGCAAACTTGTTTTAGATACCCGTCGTGTCTGCGGAGCGCTCACGGCAGAAACTCTGTAAATTACAACTTTTGGAAAGAGAGAACGACAATGAAAAAAATTATGCTTGTGTTCGGTACCCGTCCCGAGGCGATCAAAATGTGCCCCCTCGTCAATGAGCTCAAGAGCCGTAAGGAAGCTGAGGTCATCGTCTGCGTTACCGGTCAGCACCGTCAGATGCTCGATCAGGTCTTGGAGACCTTCGGCGTCGTGCCGGATTATGACCTGTCCGTGATGAAGGAGCGTCAGACGCTCTTTGACATCACCACGGGCATTTTGGAGCGCATCAAGGGCGTGTTTGAAGAGTGCCGTCCCGACGTGGTACTCGTCCACGGCGACACGACCACGACTTTTGTGACTGCTCTTGCCGCATTCTATGAGCGTATCCCCGTCGGCCACGTGGAAGCGGGCCTTCGCACCTATGACATCTACTCTCCCTTCCCGGAGGAGTTTAATCGACAGGGTGTCGGCATCGTGGCGCGCTATCATTTCTCGCCCACCGCGCTTTCCCGCGACAATCTCTTGCGCGAGGGCAAAAATGCCGACCACATCTACATCACGGGTAACACCGCCATTGATGCTCTCTCCACCACCGTGCGTGCCGATTACCGTCACGAGATGCTGGACTGGGCAGAAGGCAGCCGCCTCATTATGATTACCGCTCACCGCCGTGAAAACCTCGGCGAGCCGATGCACCGTATGTTCCGTGCCATCCGCCGCTTGGTGGAGGAGTTCGACGATGTGAAGGCGATCTATCCCATCCATATGAATCCCGCCGTGCGTGAAGCCGCTGCCGAGGAGCTTGGCGGTTGTGATCGCATCCGCATCATCGAGCCCCTGGATGTGATCGATTTCCACAACTTCCTTGCCCGTTCCTACCTGATTCTGACCGACAGCGGCGGGATCCAGGAGGAGGCACCCTCTCTCGGTAAGCCTGTTCTGGTCTTGCGTGATACCACCGAACGTCCCGAGGGAATCGGCGCGGGCACGTTGAAACTCGTGGGTACCGATGAAGAACTCATCTACACCACCGCCCGCACGCTGCTCTGTGACAAGGCGGAGTATGAGAAGATGAGTCAGGCGTCCAACCCCTACGGTGACGGTAAGGCTTGTCGCCGCATCGCCGACATTTTGCTCGCCGACTGAACGCGGAGGTCGGGCGTGGAGATTCGTGAATCCGGCGAGATGTATTTGGAACACATTTACACCTTGCAACAAACGAAGGGCGCCGTGCGCGCCATCGACGTCGTCAATTTGAGCGGCTATTCCAAGCCCTCCGTGAGCCGAGCCATGGGGCTTTTGCGTACGGCCGGTTACGTGACGGTAGAGGAAAAGAGCGGTCTGATCCACCTGACGGAGTCGGGGGAGAATTTGGCGAAAAAGATCGCCGAGCGTCACCATACGCTCACCGCATTTCTCAAAAAGATCGGTGTCAGCGAGACGTCAGCCGAGGCGGATGCGTGTAAGATCGAGCACGTCATCGGCGATGAAACTTTTGAAAAACTCAAGCAATTTGTCTTGGAGACGGAGTAAGAATTTTGAAATACCGTTTTCTTGTGGAAGGAATGACGTGTGCAGTCTGTTCGGGATCGGTCGAAAAGGTCGTATCCCGAATGGACGGCGTAAAGCGCGCCGTAGTCAACCTCTCTGCCAAAACACTTCTGTGTGAGTGTGAGGATCACTTGCAGCCGGAGGACATCATCCGCAGGGTGGAGGCCGCCGGCTTTTCTGCTGCCTTGATGAAGGATCGGAAAGCGAGAGGCGGGGACGACCGAAAGAGGACGCTCTGCAGGCTTGCTTTTTCGCTTTGCTTTTTGGTAGTTCTTCTCTATCTCGCTATGGGAGAAATGCTTGGATTGCCCCTCCCGAACGCCGTCAGCCGCACCTATGCACCGCAGGCGCACGCTCTCGTTCAGCTTGCTCTGTGCATTCCGGTCCTTTTGGTCAATTACGGCTTTTTCGTGCGAGGGGTGCAAGCCGTGCGACGCGGCGGGGCAAATATGGATACCTTGGTCGCCTTAGGCTCTGCCGCCGCGCTCGTCTACAGCGTGCTTGAAATCGTCCTCTTTTTCCTCGGCGTGCGCGAGAAGCTCGGGAATCTGTATTTGGAAAGCTCCGCTATGATTTTGACTCTGGTGACCTTCGGGAAACTTTTGGAGGAGCGAGCAAAGGCAAAGACTTCAAGCGCACTTCGCGCGTTAAACGAACTGATCCCGCAGACGGTTCACGCCTTGCGCGACGGCGCGTTTCGTGAGGTGGATGCAGAAGAGGTGTGCGAGGGAGACGTGATCCTCGTTCGCCCCGGAGAACGCATCTGCGTGGATGGTGTCGTACAAAACGGTGAGAGCAGCTTGGATACCGCCGCGCTCACCGGGGAAAGCCTCCCGCGTGACGTGCGCGCGGGCGATGAAGTGCTTTCCGGCAGCATCAATCTATCGGGTGCGTTGGAGATCTCGGCGCAGCGCAGCGTCGAGGAAAGCACCTTGTCGCAGATGATCGCCTTGGTGGAGGAGGCAGGCGTCAGCCGAGCCCCGGCCGCCAGACTGGCCGATCGCGTAGCATCCGTCTTTGTTCCGGTGGTAACGGCGCTTTCCGTTTTGACCGTGGTGATCTGGTGTGCGCTGGGGTACGACGTCTCCTTCGCCTTGGGACTCGGCATTTCCGTTTTGGTCGTTTCCTGTCCCTGTGCGCTCGGACTTGCCACCCCTGTTGCCGTAACGGCAGCTTTGGGAAAATGTGCCGCAGGCGGCGTGTTGATCCGAGACGCGGCGGTGTTTGATCGCCTTCATGCGGCAGACACGGTCGTGTTTGATAAGAGCGGCACCCACACCGAAGGCGCACCGAGCGTGACGGACGTTTTTTCGCTTGCGGATCAAAAGCGGTTTTTGGATGTTGCCTCTGCTTTGGAGGGACCCAGCGAGCATCCGCTGGCTCGCGCAGTCTGCCGCTTTGCACCTCAGTCTGAGGCGATGCAGGTCAGCGGCTTTGAGGCTGTCTTCGGGCGCGGGGTGCGCGCCGAGATCGACGGAGAAGAGGCGCTCGGCGGAAACGCCGCCTTTTTGACCGATTGCGGCGTGGACGTATCGGAACTTTCCGAGCGTGCGACCGCTGCCGAAAAGGCGGGCAAGACGGTCCTGTATTTTGCCCACGGCGGCAAACTGCTGGGAGCGCTTGCTTTGTCCGATCGCGTCAAAGAGGGGGCAGCGCAGGCGGTGGAAGCACTCGCCGCGCTTTCTCGGGCGAGCGTGATGCTGACGGGCGATCAACCGGGCGCGGCAGAGAGCATTGCCGCCGCGTGCGGCATTTCCCGCGTACGTTCCGAGGTCTTGCCGCAGCAGAAAGAGGCGGAAGTGCGCCGCTTACAGGAAGAGGGATGCAAGGTCGTAATGGTGGGAGACGGCATCAACGATGCTCCCGCCCTGATGCGTGCCGAGGTCGGCGTTTCCGTCGGGAGCGGTACGGACATCGCTCAAAATGCGGCAGACGTTATTTTGCTGTATCACGATCTGAGAAGCTTGCCGAAGCTTATTTCTTATTCCGGCCGTGTGCGCCGAATTATTTCCGAAAATTTGTTCTGGGCTTTTTTCTATAACTGTTGTATGATTCCCGTTGCGGCAGGTGCGTTGTATCTTCCTTTCGGGATCACGTTAAGCCCGATGATTGCCGCAGGCTGTATGTGCCTCAGCAGTCTTTTTGTCGTCACCAATGCTTTGCGGCTTTACCGCGGAAAGGAGTAGGAACGTGCAGGTAAAGATTTATCTTGACGGACTGCATTGTCCGATGTGTGTCGGGCGTGTGGAGCGTATGCTGAGTGCGCTTCAAGGCGTCGAGTCGGTCTCGGTGTCCCTGGATGAGCAGTGTGCAACGCTTTACCTCTCCGAGCCGATCGAAACGGAGTTACTCAAACAGACCGTTGAAGATCTTGGTTTCGACTTCATCCGTCGCGAGGACTGAGAAAAAAGAAAAAGCATCCCGGCGGGATGCTTTTTTTGTGTCTCTTTTTAACCGAGCGAGGCTTCAAAACGGCGGATATCCTCGCCGTGCCCGATGACGACGATCACGTCATCTTCACAAAAGATGTAGTCGGGGCTCAGCGTGATCTCCGTGGTGTTGTTGTGCTCAAGCGCGATGATGTTTAGGGAGAATTTACTGCGCAGATTTGCTTCTGCCAATGTTTTTCCGATCAGCTTTTTCGTCAGCTTGATCTCGGAGATCTCAATTTCGTCTCTGAGGGAGAGATACTCAAGAAGGGAGCCCGAGGTCAGTTTTTTTGCCAGACGGATCGCCATGTCGTGCTCGGGGTAGATGACCTCTGCGCCGAGCTTTTCAAGCACCTCGCCTTGCTCCTTGGTGGTGGCTTTTGCAATGACGCGCTTGACGCCGAGCGAGACGACGGTCAGCGTGGTGAGAATGCTTACGTCGAGCTGACTGCCGATGCAGACGACGACCACGTCGCAGTTTGCGATGCCCGCTTCCGTCAGCGTCTCCTTGGACAGCGAGGAGGTGACGTATGCGTCGTCGGTGTAGGCGCGGATCGCGCGCACCTTGTCTTCGTTTTTGTCCAAAACGAGGATGTCACAGCCTGCTTCGGCAAGAGAGACCGCAAGCGCGGTGCCGAAACGGCCGAGGCCGATGATTCCGTAGGTCAGGTTGGTGTTGGGCTTCATATGGATTCTCCTTTAACCGATGGTGATGGGTTCCGAGGAATAGGAAAGAGTGGATTCTTGTTTGATGGTCCAGATGGTCGCGGCGGTCAGGGGACCGAGTCTGCCGATATACATCACGAGGGTCAAGACCAACTTGGATGCGGTGGAGAGTGAGGCGGTGATCCCCGTGGAGAGGCCGACGGTCGCACCTGCACTGACGACCTCGTAAAGCAGGTCTAAAAACGGGATCTGCGGCTCCAAAATGCACAGCAGTAAGGTGGCAAGGCAGAGGACGGCGAGAGCGAGGAAAACGAGCAGGAAGGCTTTGGAGATCACGTCCTGCGGGAGACGTCGGCGAAATGCCTGCGCCTTTTTGTTATGAAAGAGATTTTTCGTCACCAGACAAATGACGAAGAAGGTCGTGGTCTTGATGCCGCCGCCCGTGGATCCGGGAGAGGCGCCGATGAACATCAAAAGAATGATGATAAAGATGCTTGCTTGCGAGAACTGGGAGGCAGGGATGGTTGCAAAACCGGCCGTGCGCGCGGAGACGGAGTAGAAAGCGGCGTTCGGGAGGTCCATGTCTTGGGTGCACAGAAGCAGAAGCGTTCCGACAAGGAGCAGAACGGCGGTCGTGCTCAGAACGACTTTGGAGTGCAGAGAAAGCTTGCGGAAACTGCGTTTGGCAAGGAGATCCCAATAGACGATGAACCCGAGACCGCCCGCGATGATCAAGAGAGCGGTGATCAACAAGAAGGGCACGTCCGCGCTGTATGCGCCGAGGCTGTCGGCGCCGAGAAGATCGAAGCCTGCGTTGTTGAAGGAGGAGACCGCGTGAAACACGCTGCAGCCGATTGCCTCCGAAAGCGGCATTTCCCGCAGAAAGATCGGGAGACAGAGCAGAGCTCCGACGCCTTCCGCAGAAAACGTGAGGATCAATGCGGTTTTCAAAAGCTGGAGCAATTCACCGGAGCCGGAGACGTTCCACCCTTCGCGCAGAAGCGATTGATTCTTCATGCGTACGCGACGCCGTAAGATCCATACGAAGGAGGCGCCGATGCAGGCGATGCCCAGACCGCCGATCTGAATCAGCCCTCCGATCACAATGGTGCCGAAGGTGTTGAAGGTCTCGCTGACGGTAAGCGGGGTAAGGCCCGTGACGCAGGTGGCACTTGTAGCGATAAACAGCGCATCCACACAAGACACCTCGGTGCCTTCACGGTGCGAGATGGGGAGCCACAGAAGCAGGGCACCGAGCAAAATGAGTGCAAGAAAGCCCAGCGCAATGATACGACCGGCGGGAATTTTACGTCTGAGTTTCATGGGTGTCCTTTCTGTGTTATGCGTTTTGCAGAAGCTTGAGGTTTTGTTTCATCAGGGAGAGATAGGTCGCATTTTGCGCGCGCTCCTCTTCCGTCAAATTGTGACAGGAGTGGAGTCTTGCGGTTTGAGCCGAGCATTCGGCGGCAAGGATGCTTGCCACGCGCCCAACGGAGGTTTCCGTGTAGAAGACGGTATGTATCTTTGCCTCTTTCGCGGCATCAATGACTTCAGAGAGCCGTGCGGCAGAGGGCTCCGTGTCTTCCCCGCAGCCTTCGATTGCGGCAAGGTAAGACCAGTTGTAATCAGCGGCAAGGTGTGCAAAGGGGAAACGGTCTCCGAAGACGATCAACGGCAGGGAGGCAGAGACCGTTTCGTAATCCGCATCCAAGGCCTGCAGCTTCTCAAGATACGCACTCAGGTTTTGGCGAATCGACTCTTTTTCGGCGGGGAATTCAACCGAGAGGCGCTCGGCAAGAGAGCGCACCATCACCATCGCGTTTTTGGGGCTGGTCCAGATGTGTTCATCCTCGTGAATGTGCCCCTCGTGTGCTTCAGAAGCCTCGTGTTCCTCACAGAGGGGTTCGACGAGATCCAAAAACGCCATGGACGGCACTTCGCCGGCGGCGTCCAACATGGATTGGATATGCTGTTCGCCTTCTCCGGAAACGTACAAAAACAGGGTACAGGTATTCAGCCGCGCCACGTCTTGCACGGTCGGTTCAAAGCTGTGGGCATCCGCACCCGCAGGAAGAAGCATCTCAACTCTTGCCGCATCTCCGATCAAGACGCGCGCAAAATCGTAAAGCGGAAAATTGCTTGTCAAAATCAGCGGCCGCTCGTCCGTTTCGGGTGCTTCGGCACAGGACAGCAGAGCCCCGAAGCACACGCAGAGGACGAGAAGAAAACAAAACGCACGCCTCATAGCGCTTCTCCGCATTCTTTGCAGATCCCGTAGAGGACCGTATCCGCTTGGCTGACACAAAAGCCGTGGTTGTCCTTCAAATGTCGGGAAAAGTTTTGAAGGTGATGACAGTCAAGATGGTAGAGCGTGCCGCACTCGCGGCATTTGAAATGCAGATGGTGTTCACAGGCGGGATTGTCGTCGGCGTATTGGTAGGTTGCGGCGCGTCCTGCGCCCTGTTCAAAACGCTTGACAAAACCGGCTTGTAAAAGCAGATCAAGCGTGCGATAGACGGTCGCCTCTCCGAGCGGCGTGCCGTCGCTCAGAAGAGCGCTCTTCAGTTCTTTTGCGGTAAAGCAACGGGTGGCGTGTTCGCGCAAAAAAGAAAGCACGATTTTGCGCTGGCGGGTTTGATAGGTCTGTTGCATACGGCCTCCGTGAAACTGAAAATGGTTTTCAAATTATAGCACGGAAACAGGAAAAAAGCAAGCCGAACCACAGGCGGTTCGGCTTTTCTTGTTTAATTCGATTCGCCGTTTTCCGTGCTGTTCGCTTCGATCGGTTCTGCGTCCTGCGCCGTTTCGGGGGAGGAGCAGAGCAGTTCTTCGCTTTGGACTCGCTTCAGATCGGAGAGGGCGCAAAAGGAGAAGGTCAAAAGATAGAGCGCCACGGTAAGCAGGGTCATCAAGGCGTAAAGGTTGGTGTATTGGAGGAAGGCGGAATAGTACCAGAAGTTTGAGAGGATCAAAATCGGCAGGGCAAAGATCATACAGAGGGCGGAGCCGATGAGTCCCATCGCATAGTAAAGATTGAAGTGGTAGAGGGTGCGAGAGGGGGTGGTGAAGAGTGTTTGCAGATAAAAGAACACGCAAACTGCGGCGAGCATCACCATCTGCCAGTTATGGTATTCACCCGTGGCAATGCGGGCGGCGCTCAAAAAGTGCGCGGCGAGGTGAAAGGCGCTCCAGAGGACGGGCAGCAGAGAAAGGAGGGTGCGGCGCTTGGAATACAGCGGGAACCACGGCGTGTATTGCAAAAGGAGGTAGAGCCCCGCGAATATGGCGAAGACCTGCAAAAAAAGCTCCGAGGTCTGCAGTTCAAGTTCGAGCAAGCTCAAAAACGAAAACGTGATGAGCGAGAAACCGCAGAAGGCAGAGAGGAAGATGCGGGGCATCGAGTCAAAGGAAAAGACGATCCTCGTGCCCGTCGTCTGCTCGGTCAAGCGGGTGATCGCGGGATGATCCGGATCTTTCTTTTCCGCGCGCGTGGAAAACCGCACGCCGAAAAGAAGGCAGACGAGAAGAAAGAGCACGGAGACGGCGGCAAAGCCGAGCACCGCGAAGTCAAGCCAAGGCGCGCTCTGATTGAAGAAGCCCGTTTCCGGATCGACTACGGTGTAGATGGCGTAGAACCGCACCCCGATCAAAACGCAGGCACAGAGGAGATAGATGAGTCCCGCAATGAGCAAAATGCGGCGTCTTTTCTGTAAGTTCATAAAAAGCTCCTTTTGTGTTCGATGAGAAAAACGAGTCTTTTCGATCAGAAGAAACTCAATTGGTTCGTCTCGGGGATCCCGGCAAGCGCGCCCATCTCGTCCAGCTTTGCCAGAACGGTCTTGGAGACCTTGGCGCGGGAGACGAGGTCAAGTTGGGAGAAGATCTCACCCGTGGACATGGCTTCGGCAATGGACTCGGCGGCACTTTCGCCCACGCCGTTGATGGACAGAAGCGGCAGGCGCATCTTTCCGTCCTCGGGCAGGAATTTCTTGGCGTCGCTGTGCTGCAGGTGTACGGGGAGAAGCTCAATGCCGCGCAGGCGCATTTCCAAAAGGATCTGCATCGCGTTGAGCGTGTCCTGCTCCTTGGCGGTCGCCTTCACTCCGATGGCGGCAAAGGCGCGGATGCGCTCCTTGAGCTCGGGGATGGGCAGGAAGGCAAATTCCGCATCGAATCCGTCGGGCGCGGCAGAGAAGTACGCACAGTAGAATTCCAGAGGGCGATGAACCTTGAACCAACCGAGACGCAACGCGGAGATGATGTAGGCGGCGGCGTGCGCCGTGGGGAAGAGATAGGTGATCTTTTTGCAGGAGTCGATGTACCAATCCGGCACGCCGTGTGCGCGCATTTCCGCCTCTTGCTCGGCGGAGAGGGATTTGTTCTTTTTGCGTACGCATTCCATGATGTCGAAGGAGAGCTTTTTGTCAAGCCCCTTCTGCATCAGATAGGTCATGATGTTGTCGCGGGTACCGATGACCTCGCTGATGGTGCAGATGCCCTGTGCAATGAGCTCTTCGGCGTTTCCGAGCCACACGCCCGTTCCGTGGGACAGGCCGGAGATCTGGATCAAGTCAGAGAAGCATTTCGGACGCGTCTTTTGCAGAAGCCCGCACACAAAGTTGGTGCCGAGCTCCGGAAGGGCAAGCGTACCCGTGGCAAATCCGAGCTCGTCGGCGGTGATGCCCATCGGCTCGGGAGAGAGCAGAAGACCGAGCACTTTTTCATCCGGGATCGGCACTTCAAGTACGCTCATGCCGGAAAACTCTTCGATCATTTTGTACTTGGTCGGAACATCGTGACCGAGAATGTCAAGCTTGTAGATGGTTTCGTGTAAGTACTCGTAGGGGAAGTGCGTGGTGATGATGTCGCTGTCGGATTTGTCTGCGGGATGTTGTACGGGGGTAAAATCGTAGATCTCTTTGTCGCGCGGGATAACGATGATACCGCCGGGGTGCTGACCCGTGGTGCGGCGCACGCCGATGCATCCGTTAGTCAGGTACTGGACGGCAGCTTTCGTCAGGTGGCGGCCGCGCTCTTCCACGTACTTTTTCGCGTATCCGTAAGCCGTGCGGTCGGCAAGGCCGGAGATCGTGCCCGCGCGAAACGCGTTGTGCTCTCCGAAGAGTTCTTCGGTGTATTTGTGAATGGAGCCCTGTACGTAGCCCGAAAAATTCAAGTCAATATCAGGCTCCTTGTCTCCGTCAAAACCGAGGAAGGTCTCAAAGGGGATGTTGTGACCGTCCTGCGTCATACGCTTGCCGCAGTGCGGGCAGGCCTTCGGCGGCATATCAAAGCCGCTTCCGTAGCTTCCGTCGGTGATGAATTCGGAGTGGTGGCAGTCCTCGCAGAGATAGTAGGGAACGAGCGGATTGACCTCGGAAATGCCGGATAGAGTGGCAACGAAGGAGCTTCCGACGGAGCCTCGGCTACCGACGTGGAAGCCGAGCTCTTCGCTCTTATCCACCAGACGCTTGGAGATGACGTAGAGGATGGAGTAGCCCTCGCGCTGGATCGTGCCGAGCTCGCGTTTTAAGCGGTCTTCCACGATCGGCGGGAGCTCTTCGCCGAAGAGCTCGTGGGCACGGTTATAGCAGGCGTTTTCCAACTCCTCGACCGCGCCGGGGATGTTCGGGGGGTATTTTCCCTTGGGGATCGGGAGGATCTCCTCCACCATATCCGCAATGCGGGCGGGATTCTTCACGACGACCTCGTAGGCCTCTTCGGGTGTGAGATAGTCGAATTCGTTGAGCATTTCCTGCGTGGTGCGGTAGTAGAGAGGCGTGGGGGAATCCGCATCGGAGAAGCCCATACCGCTCATCAGGATCTGGCGGTAGATGGCATCCTGTGGGCGCAAAAAATGAACGTCACCTGTTGCACAGCAGGGCTTGTTCTGCTTCTTGGCGATGGAGAGCACCGTCTTGTTGTACTGTTTGATGGTGTCCAGATCGCGCGCCAGACCGCGCTCGACCATAAAGGCGTTGTTGCCGAGCGGTTGGATCTCAAAATAATCGTAGAAGTCAGCGATCTTCAAAAGATCGCCGAAGCTTTTGCCCGCCACGATGGCTTTGTAGAATTCGCCCTGTTCGCAGGCGGAGCCGATGAGCAGGCCCTCCCGATGGGCCTTCAGCACGGATTTCGGGATGCGCGGATGACGGCGGAAGTAGTTTAGGTAAGAGTAAGAGACAAGCTTATAGAGGTTTTTCAGGCCCGTTTCGTTTTTGGCAAGGAGCACGATGTGATTTTCCGGCAGAAGGCGCGGGTCACTGCCGCTCGCCATCTGTGCCGAGAGCTGCTCGGTCGTGTTGACACCTTCTCCGCGCAGCTTTTCGCTCATACAGAAGAAGATGGCGGCAAGCATCTCGGTATCGTCCACCGCGCGGTGGTGGTTGAATTCGCCGAGCTTGTAGTAGGCGGCAAGGGAATCCAAGGTGTGGCGTTTGAGGTCCGTATTCAAATAGCGGGAGAGAGCGACGGTGTCGAGATAGGTGTTGTTAAACGTAAGGTTTGCCTCGCGGGACACGCGGGCGATAAAGCTTGTGTCGAAGGGGGCGTTGTGCGCGATGAGGATCGCGTCGCTCGAGAAGGCGAGAAAATCGCGCACGGCATCCGCCTCGCTCGGAGCGCCGGCGAGCATTTCGTCGGTGATTCCGGTGAGCTTGGTGATCTCGGCGGGAACGGGCATGCCCGGATCCACGTAGGTGGAAAAACGGTCGATGATCTTTCCCTTTCGGATGCGTACGGCGCCAATCTCCGTGATGCCGCAGCTGGCGGCGGAAAGTCCCGTTGTCTCAAGGTCAAAGACGACAAAGGTGTCTTCGTTGAAGTTGGCGTTTGCCTCGCCGTAAAGTGCGCGTGCTGTGTCGTCCACGAAATAGCCTTCCATTCCGTAGAGAACCTTGAAGCCCTCCGGCAGCTTGCCTGCTTTTTTCAGACCGCCGACGGCGTTCATCACCATGGGGAAGGCGTGTACGTTTCCGTGGTCGGTGATGGCGACGGCGCGGTGTCCCATACGGACGGCCGTCTCAATGACCGCCTTGGGCGTGTCGATCGCATCCATGGCGGAGAGGTTCGTATGTAGGTGCAGTTCGATGCGTTTTTCGCCTTCGTAATCGTCCGTGGTGAGAACCTCTTTGACGCGGCAGATGACGTCTGCTTTGCAGGAGGGCTCACCTTGATCGTATTCGTCGGGGGAGATTTTACCCGCAATGAGAAGCGGCGTGCCGAGTTTCAGATCGGCAAGCGGGGCAACCTTGTCGGGGGTACCGATGAGCTTCACCGTGATGCTGTTGTATTCGTCCGTGACGTAGAGCGAGAGAATTCCGCGCTTGCCGGAGCGGCTTTCGCGGTATTCGGACAGATAGAAGAGCTTGCCGCAGAACAGCATCGGCTTTCCCGTGCGGTCCAGTCGCCCGATGGGGGTCAGTTCACTGACGATCTCGCGGGGGACACCTCGCCCGTAAAGCAGCTCGGGATTGGTGATGTCGAGCGTCAGATTGCCGCAGAGGAGCAGGTTGCGATTCGTATCGTAGGAGATCTCCCCTGCGTTGGGATCCAATCCGCTGTCGGCATCCTCGTAGGTTTCGCGGCGCACTTCGGTAAGCAGAACGGCTTCCTCGGCGCGTCGGTTGTATTCTTCAATGCTGCCCTTGTCTCCGTCGAGCGTGACGGGAAGGGAGAGTCCGAAGTAGCGGGCAAGCGCCTGTGCAATGAGTACGTCGCAACCGAGTGCCTGCGGCATGGTGATCTTGCCCTCGGTCAGACGGACGGTGAGGGAAGCGGCGTTTTTGGTGACGGCGGCGCCTTCGAAAAAGGCCTTTGAAGCGGGAATTTCATCCCCCATCAGCTCCAGTACATCAAAGAAGTAGTCTTCCTCAAACAGTTCGGGAGCGAAGCGCGGAATGACGAGACAGCGATTTAGGGAGTAAAGCTCGGCGATCTCGTTTTGCAGGCGCAGAATACCCGCGGCGCGGTGCAGCGCCGACAGCGAGAGCGTGATCTCCATCTCGCGTGTCTCCTTGTCGATTCCGTAGGAATAGGAGACGAGCTTGGAGAGGATCTCTTCATATTCGCCGGTGATCACGAGCTTCTTAAAGCATTCGGTAAAGGGAATGGTGGGTTGTTTGAATTCCATGGAGTCCTCGTGTTTGGTATGCAGGAACGCCGTTTACAGGCGTTCGCGGATCATTGCAAGCAGGGTTTCGGTGATGTCCTCCTGCGGGATCTTGCGCAGAATCTCGCCCTTTTCAAAGAGCAGAGCCTCCCCGATTCCGCCCGCGATGCCGAAATCAGCCTCGCGCGCTTCTCCGGGGCCGTTGACGGCACAGCCCATCACGGCGACCTTCAGTCGGCGTGCGGGGCGCAGTCCTTCTTCGGCAATGCGGCGTTCCAGCTCGGTGGCGATGGGAACCAGATCGATCTTGGTGCGCCCGCAGGTCGGGCAGGAGACGATCTCCACGCCGCCCTCGTCCAACGCGCAGGCGGAGAGAATGAGGCGTGCGGCACGGATCTCTTCGACGGGATCTGCAGTCAGTGAGACGCGGATGGTATCACCGATGCCGTCCAGTAAGAGGGAGCCGATGCCAACGGCATTTTTCACCGTTCCGGCAAGTGCGGTGCCCGCCTCGGTTACGCCGAGATGCAGAGGGTAATCGCTTGCCTTTGCGATCAGACGGTTTGCCGCAACGGACATCTGTACGTCGGAGGATTTGACGGACAGCACCAGATCCCGTACTCCGTGCGCCTCCAGCGAGGCGGTGGCGCGAAGCGCACTTTCGCAGAGCGCTTCGGGGCAGGGGTGCTTGTAACGGGCAAGCAAGTCTTTTTCCAAGGAGCCCGCGTTGATGCCCACGCGGATGGGTACGCTTTTTTGAAGTGCTTTTTCGGCGACGACGGCAAGGTTTTTCTCTCCGCCGAGATTGCCGGGGTTGATGCGGATCTTATCAGCCCCCGCCTCCATTGCCGCAAGGGCCATACGGTAATCAAAATGAATGTCTGCCACAAGCGGGAGAGAGACCTTCTCCTTCACGCGGGAAAGCACGTGCGCGGCTTGTTCGGTAGGGATGGTCAGACGCACCATGTCGCACCCCGCTTCCTCCAAGGCGCGCACCTGACGGAGCGTGGCATCAAAGTCTTCGGGGTCGGTGTTGGTCATGGATTGGACGACGATGGGCGCACCTGCGCCGAGCGTCAGCGCGCCGATGGAAATGCGGCGCGAAATGCGTCTTTGCATATTATCCTCCGATGAGTTTTACAAGGTCGTTTACGGCAACGAGTGCCGAGAAGGCAAGCAGAAGAACGAGTCCGACGGCGTGAATGATGCTTTCGTACTTGGGGTTGAGCGGGCGGCGACGCACCATTTCGACCAGCACGAAGATCAGGCGCCCGCCGTCAAGTGCGGGCAAGGGCAAAAGGTTGCAGAGCCCCAAGTTGATGCTGATGATGACGAAGAGCTGCAAAAGCGGTCCGACACCGTAGGAGGCGTATTCGGAAATAGTGCCTGCAACGCCGATCGGGCCGGAGATTCCGGCGGTGCCGAAGCGGCCGGCGATCATTTGGATCAGGGAGCGATACAGGATTTTCACCGTGGAGACGCATTCGTCTGCGGCAACCTTCAGCGTGTGGAAGAAGCCCTCGAGCGGGCGCGTTTCCAGTCCGAAATCAATTTCTCCCATCAGGACGCCGTCCTCGCTCGTGACGGGGAAGACGATGTTTTCCAGCGTGAGGGTCTCTTCGCCGTTTTCCCCCGTGCGTATCAGGGTAATGCTGACGGGGGAGTCGGCGGCAAGCGCGATCTCCCAAGAGATATCGGAATAGACTGAAATGGCTTTTCCGTTGACGTGGGTGATGACGTCGCCGCTTTGAAGGCCTGCGGCGGCGCTCGCGGCGTAATATCCCGTCACTTCGGTTTCACGCCCCTCTTCATCGCTGAGGGTGAAGTCCGGCATACGGTAGAACTCGCCGTCCTTTTGGTATTGGGGAAGTCCGATCTCGGGCAAAGTGACGGTTTTTCCGTCGCGTTTCACCGTGAAGCGCGCAGTGTCGTTTTTCAGCGCGAGGATTGCCTCGTCAAGCTCTTCTCGGGAATTCACCTTCGTGTCGCCCACGGCGGTGATCACGTCTCCCACCTCCAGCCCGCCGACGTAAGAGGGAATGTAAAAGCCGCTGACCGTGGTGGAAACATAGCCTTGGTTGATGCAGAGCACCACGCACATGGCAAGGAAGGCTGTGGCAAGGTTGGTGAACGCACCTGCAATGAGAATGAGAAAGCGCTGCCAACGCGGGCGATTGCAGAAGGCTTCGGGGTTTTCTTTGACGCTGTCATCCTCGTCTTCTCCGAGCATTGAGCAGAAGCCGCCGATGGGGAACAGACGCAGGGAATAGAGCGTGCCGCTTTTTTTGGAAGTGAATTTCAGAAGCTTCGGCCCCATTCCGAGGGCGAATTCAAGCACGCGGACGCGGCAGAGCCGCGCGACGACAAAATGGCCGAGCTCGTGCAGAAAGATCATCGCCCCGAAAAAGGCGATGACCAGAAGGATGGTTACGATTGTGGAAATGGTATTCACCTGCCGTCCGAAAGAATTTCCCGCTTGATAAGAGCGTCGAGTGCGAGGATTTCCTCCACGCTGTTTGCATCGGCGTCTCTGTGGTGCTCGTAGGCATTTTGCACCACGGTGAAGATGTCCGGATAGCGGATCTTCCGGTGTAAGAATAAGTCAATGGCCGCTTCATCTGCGGCGTTGAGCGCGCAGGGGGCGCCGCCGCCTCGGCGGATGGCGTCGCGCGCCAGCGCGATCATGGGGAAACTTTCGTCGAGGGCTACGGAGAAGTTCAGGTTCAATTGTTCAAACGAAAGAGGCTGATTGAGCCCTTCGCAACGTGCGGGATAGGTCAGCGCAAATTTGATGCAGGTACGCATATCGGGGGCGCCGAGCTGTGCCAGAATGGAGCCGTCGCAAAATTCTGCCATCGAGTGGATGACGCTCTGCGGATGGATGAGTACGGTGATCTGTTCCTCCGGCACGTCAAAGAGACGGACTGCCTCGATGAGCTCAAGACCCTTGTTCATCAGGGTGGCGGAATCCACGGAGACCTTCTTGCCCATTTTCCATACGGGGTGATGTGCGGCTTCCTCCGGTGTCACGTCCCAAAGTTCGTCCGTCGAGCGGTTTTTGAAGGGACCGCCGGAGGCGGTCAAAAGCAGGCGGGAGAGATAGCGCTTGGAGTTTGGCTCCCCCTGCATACATTGGAACATGGCAGAGTGTTCGCTGTCGATGGGAAGCACCGTGCAACCGTGTGCATCGGCGGTTTTACGGATGAGGTGACCTGCGGCTACGATCGATTCCTTGTTTGCGGTGGCAAGCGTCAAGGGGCGTCGCGCTGCCGCAAGAGAGGGGAGAAGCCCTGCGATACCGCCCATTGCATTGACGATCAGATCGGCATCCACCGTTTCGCAGAGTTCGGCGGCGGCAGTTTCGCCCCCGAGAACCTTGACGGAAAGATCAGAAAGCCGCGCTTTCATATCCTGCGCGGCTTGAGAGTCTGAAACGGCGACGATCTGCGGCAAAAAGGCGCGCACTTGTTCTTCAAACAGATCGGTCGAACGGTTGGCACAAAGGCCGGTCACGGAAAAGCCGAGTGCGCGGCAGATCTCCAACGTCTGTGTGCCGATGGAGCCGGTGGAACCGAGAACGCAGATCTTTTTCATACGATCGGAGTGATCAGCGGCAAGAGTTCGGGGCGGCTGATGACGAGAAGCATCATAACGCAAACACCGATGACGGAGTCAAAGCGATCCAGAAAACCGCCGTGCCCGGGGAAGATGCCGCCGAAGTCTTTGATGGAGTAGTGACGTTTGAACAGCGAGGCCACCAGATCGCCCATTTGAGCGAAAAGGTTCCCGACGGCACCGATGAGTGCCAAAAGCCCGACGTTGGCGTGGGCGAGCGAGAAAGCGTTGAGGATCAGGCCGTAGACCACGCAGAGGATCACGGTGATGATGAAGGAGCCGATGGAACCCTCCACCGTTTTTTTCGGGCTGAGGTTCGGGGCAAGGCGGCGGGTGCCGAACAGGCGACCGCAGATGTAAGCGCTTGTGTCAGCGCCCCAGGCGATCACAAAGACCAAGATTGTAAGCAACAGGCCACAATCTTGACGTCGGATGAGGACCAATGCGGTCAACGAGTTGACGAGGAAAAGGCACAGGGCTCCGGCAAGAGTGATCTGGGAGGTGTGATAGCGGTTTTTGGCAAAGACGCCGATGGTAAACATTACGAACAAAAAGAGAGATGCGCCGTTTGACAGCGTGCTGGGAAGCCCGTGGCAGAACAGGGGCAACAGCACGGCGTAAGCGATGGTCGGGATGGAAAGCCCCAGTGCATTCTGCATCTTGATACAGCACAGAAGCTCAAACATGCATGCGCCGCCGATGATAGTAATGGCGATGTTCCAAAGAAAACCGTCGGAAAAGATGAAGAACGGCAAAAAGCACAGAAATGCGATCACCGCTGTGATAGAGCGTAATTTCATCCTTAAGTTCCTTTCAGTTGGATTTGAGACCGCCGAAACGACGGGAACGGGAAGAGTACCAATCAATGGCGCGCTTAAGCTCTTCTTTGTTAAAATCGGGCCAAAGTGTGTCTGAAAAGTACAGCTCTGCATAGGCGCTTTGCCAAAGCAGGAAATTGGAGATGCGGCTTTCCGAGCCGGTGCGGATCAAGAGGTCCACTTCGGGAAGATCACCCGTTGCAAGGGCAAGGGAGAATTCTTCCTCGGTGATGGGGGAGGGATCGTTCGATTCCATCCGCCTTGCGAGCAGACGGTTTGCGGCCTGTGTGATATCGGCGCGCCCGCCGTAGTTCAAAGCAATGTTGAGGTGATGGCGGATGTCCTCTCCCGTCTGCTCCGCGCGTGAAATGAGCGAACGCATTTCTTCGGAAAAGGGGGAGGTGTCTCCAAGAAAGCGGATGCGGGTGTTTTTGGCGCGTTCCTCGGTGAACCAATCGTTGAGGTATCGGGTCAAAAGACCCATAAGGGCAGCGATTTCGGCTTTCGGACGCTTCCAGTTTTCCGTAGAAAAGGCGAAAAACGTGATCGCCTCAACGCCCATGTCCAGACAGGCGTCTGCGATGGCACGGAATGTCTTGCCCCCCTCGACGTGACCGGCGGTGCGGGGCAGCGAACGGTTCTGTGCCCAACGGCCGTTGCCATCCATGATGAAGGCAATGTGTCGGGGCAGGGGGCGGTTTGTGTCAGCCATCAGACGGACATGATCTCCTCTTCTTTTTCTTTGGTGACGGTGTCGATCTTTTTGATGAACTTATCCGTCAGATCCTGCAGATCCTTTTCGGCCTTCTTCTGGTCGTCTTCGGTCAAAAGGCCGTTTTTCTTGTCGGACTTGATGGAGTCCATACCGTCGCGGCGGATGTTTCGGATGGCAACCTTGCCGTCCTCGGCAAGACCCTGCACCTGCTTCTTGAGTTCCTTGCGGCGCTCTTCGGTAGGCTGGGGGAAGATCAGACGAAGGCTCTTGCCGTCGTTTTGCGGGTTGATACCGAGGTCACTCTTCTGGATGGCCTGCTCGATGTCGCGCAGAAGCTTGGTGTCCCAGGGAGTGATGAGGATGGAACGTGCTTCGGGCACGGTCACCTGTGCCATCTGGTTGATGGGGGTGGGGGTGCCGTAGTAGTCCACCTGCACGCGGTCGAGAAGGGCGGGGTTTGCGCGGCCGGCGCGGATGTTGGAAAATTCACGTTCGACGCTGTCGATGCTTTTTTGCATTTTCACTTCGTAATCTTTGATCGAATATGCCATAACGGGCTCCTTTCGGTATTTCAGTGTATGTGTCGGGTGTGAGAGTTATTTATTGATCCTGCATCAGGATGTGTTCGGCTTCCACGATGGTACCGATCTGCTCACCGCAGGCGGCGCGCACGATGTTGTCGGGGTCGTTTAGGCCGAAGACCAAGATCGGAATGTCGTTTTCCATCGAGAAACTGGTGGCGGTGGAGTCCATAACGCCGAGCTTCTTGGTCAAGATCTCCATATATTCGATGTACTCCAGACGCTTGGCGTTGGGATCCTTCTTGGGGTCGGCGGTGTAGACTGCGTCGACGTTTTTCGCCAGGAGGACGATGTCCGCGTCGATCTCCGCGGCGCGGAGGACGGCGGCGGTGTCGGTGGAGAAGTAGGGGTTGCCGATGCCGCAGCCGAAGATGACGACGCGGCCCTTTTCGAGGTGGTGGACGGCACGGTTGCGGATGTAGGGCTCTGCAAACTGCTTCATTTCAATGGCGGTCATAACGCGGGTGTCCAGGCCCTTGTGCTCAAGCACGTCCTGAATGGCGAGACAGTTGATGGTCGTGGCGAGCATCCCCATGTGATCGCTGCGGGTGCGTTCAAAGCCCTGACCGAGCTTGCCGCGCCAAATGTTGCCTGCACCGACGACGATGGAGACTTGCACACCCATATCCACGCAGGTCTTGATGCGGTCGCAGACGGTGTTGACAAAATCGTAGTTGATGATGGACTTGTCGCCTGCGGGAAGACCTTGTGCCAGAGCTTCGCCGGAGAGCTTCAAAAGGACGCGTTTGTATTTGGGTTGAGTCATAGTCGCACCTCGGTTTTTGTTAAAATTTTCTTATTATATATTGTACTGTTTTTTTTCGGTTTTGTAAAGAGTTAAATCGCGAAAAAAGAAGAGAGAAAAATGAGCGCGGTGTGAATTTTTACAAACGCCGAAATTTCGTGCGCTCAGGCGTGTGTTTTTCTCAGAAACTTCGGGGGGATTGCGTTGTGCGCGGGCAAAAAATAGAAGGCGCTGCAGTTTGCAGCGCCTTCCGGAAGCGTGTCTTATTTCGCGGTACCGGCGAGTTTTGCAACTTCGGCGGCGTAATCTTCTTCC
>JAZRZY010000146.1:0-5750 GCA_045601605.1 Eubacteriales bacterium | reverse complement strand
TCCAGTTGCCGGCGATGATGATGTTGCGTTTTGCCATAATCGTATTCCTTTTTCTCGTGTTGTAATGGATCGAAAAGGCGCCGATGAGAGCGCCTTTTCGAAGAAAAGTTGTTTATTTGTCCTGCAGGCAGGCGATGCCGGGCAGTTCCAGACCTTCGAGGAATTCGAGGGAGGCGCCGCCGCCGGTGGAGACGTGCGTGATGGAGTCGGAAAGGCCGAACTTTTCGATGGCCGCGGCAGAGTCACCGCCGCCGACGATGCTGGTGGCTTCGCTTGCGGCGATCGCCTTGGCAAGCGTTTCGGTGCCGACGGCAAAGTTTGCAAATTCGCAAACGCCCATCGGTCCGTTCCAGACGACGGTCTTGGCGTTCTTGACGGCGTCGCAGAAGAGGGCGCGGGTCTTTTCGCCGATGTCCATACCCATCATATCGGCGGGAATGGCGTTGGAGTCGTAGGAGACGGGGGTGCTGTCTGCGGAGAATTCCTTGGCGCAGACGTGATCGACGGGAAGCAGGTAGTTGACGCCCTTGGCCTTTGCTTTTTCAAGCAGCTCACGGGCGAGTTCAAGCTTGTCGTCTTCGCAGATGGAGGTGCCGATCTCGTAGCCCTGTGCCTTAAAGAAGGTGTAGGCCATACCGCCGCCGATGATGAGGGTGTCAACCTTCTCAAGCAGGTTGTTGATGACACCGATCTTATCGGAGACCTTGGCGCCGCCGAGGATGGCGACGAAGGGACGCACGGGGTTGGAGAGAGCGCCGCCCATGATGCGGATCTCTTTCTGGATCAGGTAGCCGCAGACGGCAGGCAGATAATCGGCCACGCCGGCGGTGGAGGCATGTGCGCGGTGTGCGGTGCCGAAGGCATCGTTGACGAAGATCTCGGCAAAGGAGGCAAGCTCTTTTGCAAAGGCGGGATCGTTCTTTTCCTCTTCCTTGTGGAAGCGCACGTTTTCGATCAGCATGGCCTGACCGTCGGAAAGGCCTGCGGCAAGCGCCTTGGCATCCTCGCCGATGACGTCACGGGCGAGAGGGATCTCGCAGCCGAGCAGCTCGGAGAGCTTCTTTGCAACGGGTGCGAGGGAGTACTTCAGATTGAATTCGCCCTTCGGACGGCCCATGTGGCTGCAGAGGATGACGCGGGCGCCGCGCTCCATCAGATTTTTGATGGTGGGCAGAGCCTCGGTGATGCGCTTGGGGTCGGTGATCACGTCTCCGTCGAGGGGCACGTTGAAATCGCAACGGACGAGAACTTTTTTGCCGCGGACTTCGATGTCGTCGATGGACTTTTTGTTGTACATGGACATGGCGAGAATTCCTTTCTTTGAAAAAGTGTTTTGATACCCTTACATAGTAACATATTCAGAGGAAAGATTCAAGAAAAATCTTTCCGTATTTTACCGTCTTTTACGAGCCTTTTTCCACAAAGTGCATATAGATCTCGTTTTTCTTCACTCCGCGGTCTGCGGCGACGGCGCGGATGGCGTCTTTTTTCGTATAGCCCTGCTTTTCGTAAACGGCACAGTGCGCCTCTACGGAGAGCGTTTCCCAAAAGGGCGCGTCTTCTGTTTTACGGCCGTCAAGCACCAGTACGAACTCGCCTTTCACACCGTTCTCCGCAAAGTGGGCAAGCGCCTCGGAGAGCGTGCCGCGAAAGACGCTTTCGTTGAGCTTTGTCAGCTCCCGACAGACGGCGATCTTGCGCTCGCCGAGTGCATCAAGCAGGGCGGAGAGCGTCTGAGTCAGGCGGTGGGGGGATTCGTAGAGGATCGTGGTGCGCTCTTCGTTTTTGAGGGCAAAGAGGCGCTCCTCACGCTCCTTTTTTTCGGTGGGCAAAAAGCCCTCGAACACAAATCGGCGGGTATCCAGCCCCGAGACGATCAGGGCACAGACGGCGGCGCAGGCACCGGGAATGGGGCAAACGCGGATGCCGTGCTCGACGGCGAGGCGCACGAGGTCCTCACCGGGGTCGGAGACGGCGGGGGTACCGGCGTCCGTGACGAGAGCGACGTCGTCTCCCGCCTGCAGGCGGACGAGCAATTTTTCACCCGCCTCGCGTCGGTTGTGCTCGTGGTAAGAAAAAAGCGGCGTGCGGATGTCAAAGTGGCTCGTGAGCTTGCGGGTCACACGGGTATCCTCCGCGGCAATGAGGGCGACGGAGCGGAGCGTTTCCAGTGCGCGCACGCTTAAGTCGGAGAGGTTTCCGACGGGGGTTGCAACGAGATAGAGAGTGCCTTGTGTCATGTGCTGTTTCCCTTCTTGACTGTTGGGAAAATTATACCTCTTTTTTTGCAAAAATGCAAGCCGCGCGGCAGATGCATAAACGGGCGTTTTCTGCATATTCTTTTCTTGAAGCATTCTTTTCTGTGAGAGGAGTAGAGAATATGAACCCGTTTGAAATCCCTGCAATGCCGCTTGAAAAAACGTTGATGAATTGGGGTGAGATCCGCCCCGTGAGCTACTCGAAGCACGAGGTGGATCCCTACACGCGTTGCCGCGTGATCCTGATGAACGGGACGGAGTTTGAACAGGTCTGGTTTACCCACAGCTTCCACCGCAACAGTCCGGATCAGGACGAGCGCCGCCTGCTCGCGCTCATCCGACGCAGTGAGCAGGAGCAGCAGAAGCTTCTCGCGCTCTTAAAGCCCTGCGACGAGACGATGCTGGAGCACACCATCGGCTACGAACAGCTTGCCGTGGATCTGACGGCGCACCTCGCGCGCCGAAGCAAGGGTGCGTACGTCAAACAGGCGCTGGATTTCGCGCTGTTGGAGGATTTCGACCATCTGTATCGTTACGCGGATTATCTGGAATTGGAGGGCGGGTGCCACGCGGAGGAACTTGTCGGTCGTTACACCGAGATCATGCCCGGCCGTCCGACTGTCGCGCATTACCGTCACCCCTTCGATTCCGTCAAGCGCCACATCGAGGCGGATAAGGTCGATCCCTTCACGCGTCTGACCGTCGGCATCATCACCGCCGCCGAGCAGCAGACGATGAATTATTATATGAACGTCGCCGCGACCTACCCGTCGGATTACGGGCGCGAATTGTATCAGGAGATCGGGATGGTCGAGGAACAGCACGTCACCCATTACGGCGCACTGCTCGACCCGAAGCTGACGTGGCTTGAGAACCTCGTGATGCACCAGTACACCGAGGCGTATCTGTATCACTCCTGTCTGGTGACGGAGACCTGTGCCTCCTTGAAATGTATCTGGGAGCGCCTGTTTTTGCAGGAGGTCAGTCACCTTGCCGCCGCAAGCGAGCTTTTGAAGAAAAAGGAGGGGAAGGATCCCCTCGCCGTCGTCGGGGGAGACGGCACCTTCCCCGCGCCGCTCGTGCTGGAGAGCAACGTTGCCTACGTGCGCGAGGTGTTGGAAAAGAGCGTGCAGATGACCGCCTGCCGCGAGGATTACGCCTGCGTCAACGATCTGTCCGACTCCGCGGATTTCTTCCGTTATCAGGCGATCACCACTCCCGATCTCTGCGATCTGCACAGCCACACCGTCATTGAGGAGCATATCCGCCGCTTCGGGCGCGATTACCGCTTTGAGACCGCGCCGAACCCCATCGAGCCCCTGCGCTGTCGCACCGAGGATAACACCGCCGTCGGCCTCGTCAAGGGTGCCACCTGCGCCTGCGAGCTGTAAGACGTGAAACAAAAAAACGCCGCGAAAGCGGCGGTTTTCTTTGTTTATGCGATCACGAAGAGCTGGACCCAACTGCTGCCGACGTGAGCGACGACGAGGGCGTTTGCATCGGTGCACAGGATGTTTGCACGGTGCCCCTCGGAGTTCATCCAGTCGGTCACGACCTGAGATGCGCTCGTTTGTCCTTTGGCAAGGTTTTCGCCGTAGAGGAAGTCACCGAGTGCCAGATCGTCCCAGGCGGTGTACCAGTCACGTCCGTCGGGGCGAGTGTGGGAGAACGATTTCTCGGATTCCTTGCCGCGCAGGTCGGCGGCGGCCTGTCCCGCATAGTAATAGGTGAAGGGTGCAAGTCCTCGCTTTTCGCGTTCAACATTGCACAGGCGAAGCACCTCCAGATACTCGTTTGGGATGCCGGCGGGGAGCTTTGCGATCTTCTGTGTCTCTTTGTGGGAGCAACGGGAGCAGCTGCGCTCTTTTTGACCTTCTGCGGAGGAGGTCGCCTCCCGCGTGGTCGTCCACGCGCCCATGCTGTGCCCGAGCTTGGATTTCGTCTCGGTCTTCTGGGCTCCGCAGGAGCAGACGGAGACGGTCGTGCCGTCGCTTGTGCAGGTGGCGTCCGTTTGCTTCGTTACGGTAAATTTGTGCGTGTGTGCGGAGGGCGTCGTATTCTGAGAGGAATTTCCGCCGGTGGAGGGAGTGGGATCGGGGGTGCCGGAATTCGGGCTTTGTGTGTCTTGTTTGTCGCCCTCATCTTTCCCTTCGTCGAGGGGCTCCTCTTCCTTTTCTTCCTCTTTTTCTTCTTCTTTTTCGTTGTCCGGCTTTTCTTCCTCTTTTTCTTCTTTTACGTCTTCCTGCTTTTCGGAAGAGGGCGTTTCATCGGGGGAGCCTTCCTCCTCTTTTTCGGGCTTTTCAGGTGTTTTGCCGTCTGCCTTTTCGCCCTGCTGGGTGGTGTCGCCGGCCTCGGCGGAAATCTCGGGGATGAGAAGCGCCGTGCACGCGCTTAAGGAGAGCAAGAGCAAAAGCGCAAGAAGCAACGTGAGGATCTTTCGCAAGAAAAAACGCCTTCTTTCCAAATTGCAACATGTTTGACTGTTATTGTGATTACATTTAATTATTATATTATGAAATGTGTTTTTTGTCAAATAAAGAAACTCCGCGCCGCTTTTGCGGCGCGGAGAAGGGGTCAGGCGTGCACGCGATCCTCCAATTTTTGCAACAGACGTGAGAGGGGGACGATGAGCGTGCCGAGGACGAGGTTTCCTGCGGCGTGGATGAGGTCGAAGTAGAGTCCGGCCCCGATCCAGAAGAGCATTCGTTCAAACGACAGTCCGAACAGAATTGCCTGCGCCGGTGCGTACAGAACGCCGAAGGACAGTCCGTACGCGGCGGCGACGAGCGGGAAGACGAAGTATGCCTTTTTGTCGCTGAGGTTTTTGGGAACGAGCATCGTCGCACCCCAGAGCGGCACCCAAACGTACAGGTAGGGGATCCACCACAGACCGAAGCCGTAGAAGAGCCCCGTCAGGAATACGTAAACGTAGAGGGGGATGAGTGCCTTCGTCCGATAGACGCGCGTAAACACGACGATGAGTACGCCGACGAGGTGGATGTTCGGCAGTGCCTCCAATAGCAGGTCGCTCAGAAACATCAGCGTGCCGAATAGGGCAAAGAGCACCAAGTGACGCAGGAAGGAGGCGCGTCGCATTATCCTTTTTCGACCTTAAAGGCGTAAGAGGCTCCATCGACGATCTCGGTGGAGTCAACGCCCGAGAGCGCGTATTCGTCATCAACGTAAAACGCCCAGTAGGTGCCGTCGGTATCAAAGTCGGCGGTGATCCCGTCCACCTTCTTGACGTAGAGACCGTATTCGCTCTCCTCGCCCTCAATGAGCCCAAGCTCAAGGAGCGCTTCGCCGACGGTCGCCCGTTCGGTCATAACGGTGTAGAGCTTCTCGTTTCCTTCTCCGTCAACGACGGCAAACGAAAAACTCTTGTCTCCAACGCCGAGGATCTCGACGACGTCGTCCGTTTCGGGATTTGCGGCGTCCTCGTTTTGGGCGGGGGTCTGAGTGGATTGGTCGCCCGCTTCGGGAAGTCGGAGG
>JAZRZY010000145.1:0-2601 GCA_045601605.1 Eubacteriales bacterium | reverse complement strand
CCCCCCCGGAAACCCCCGCGGGGGAAATCGTTGAGCACAAAGTAAAAAACACTTCGTCTGCACGCCCTTTCGGCGTGCACACTTTTCCGAAAACAGGAGGTTTACTACTATGGCAATTACCGCAAAAGACGTACAAGAGCTCCGCGCAAAGACCGGTATCGGTATGATGGAGTGCAAGAAGGCACTCACCGAGGCCAACGGCGATATGGACGAGGCCATCAAGATCCTGCGTGAAAAGGGTCTGGCCGTCGCCGCCAAAAAGGCAAGCCGCGTTGCCGCCGAAGGTGTCGTTGACATTGCCTTCTGCGACGAGTGCAAGGTTGCCGCGATGATCGAAGTCAACATTGAAACCGACTTCGCCGCCAACAGCGATGCATTCACCGGCTTTGTCAAGGAACTGCTCGCCATCATCCTCGACAAGCGCCCCGCCAACGTGGACGAGCTTATGGCTCTGCCCTTCTCCGGCGATATGAACGTCGAAGCCGCCCTCAAGGACAAGATCTTCACCATCGGTGAAAACATCTCCATCCGCCGCTTCGTCATCGTGGAAGGCGCCACCAACTCCTACATCCACGGCAAGGGCTCCATCGGTGTCATCGTCAAGTTGGCCGAGCCCGTCTCCGACAACGCCCTCTACGCCGAGGCCGCCAAGAATCTGGCTCTCCAGATCGCCGCAATGAACCCCGCCTACCTCAACGCCGAAAGCGTTCCCGCCGACGTTCTGCAGGCTGAAAAGGACATCGTTATGGCTCAGATGGCCGAAGACGAGCGCGCCAAGGGCAAGCCTCAGGCGATCCTCGACAAGATGGCCGAAGGCAAGCTGAAGAAGTTCTTCACCGCCAACTGCCTCGTCGATCAGGAATACGTCAAGGAAGACAAGATGACCGTCGCTCAGTACCTCGCTTCCGTTGCCAAGGAGATCGGCAGCCCCGTGGCTTGCGAATCCTACGTCCGTTTTGAGCGTGGCGAAGGCATCGAAAAGAAGGAAGAAGATTACGCCGCCGAAGTTGCAAAACTCGCCGGCACCGCGAAATAAGAAACGGATCCCGTTTAGAGACGCTGCACAAATGCAGCGTCTCTTTTTTGTTTCTTTTGCCATAGTGACAAGCGGTGCCACACCCCTTATAATGAAACCCGAGGGACGTTTCGTCTTTTTTTCGCCGTTGTTTCATATCCAAACAGATTCGTCGAGTTTCCCTGCCGAAACAGGAGGCACTTTATGAAAAACGAATTTCTTTGTCTGGTCTTTGCCCTATTTTTCGTCCTCTCGCTTCTCACGTCCTGTCAGACGACCCCGGTCGTGCACGACAAGCCCCCGACGCAGCACGTTCCTTCCGGTCCCCTGCAGCAGGAGGAGCCGAAAGCAGACGAATCCACTCCTCCGCCCCCTTCGCACGAGGAGATCCCCGTCGCGGAGGTCTTTCTCGAGGACTGTCTGCGCACGCCGTATTCGTTCGACGATTTTTCGGCCAAAAAACTGCCGACGCGAGGCAGGTGGGTCGACGACGCAATGGACGAGTCCTATCTCATCCCGTACCTCCACGATTTCGGGGAAGACGGCGAGATCACCCTCCTCTACGAGTTCCGTTATCCGAAGCTGCTTCTCGATACCGAAAACGCAGCCGAATTCAACCGAAAACTGCTCACGTCTTTTTTTACGGCGTCCGAATCCGAAGCCCATTCGCAAAAAGAGATCCGTGACTATCTCTCCTCCGCGCCAAAGCACTGGGAAGACTCCTTTGAAACACCCACGCCGAGCATCGTCGATTACCTCGCTTTTGAAGACGAGGAGGAGGGACTGGTTGCCATCGTCTTGCAGACCGAGGCCTGCTTTCTCTTCAGCGAAATCGTCGGAATGCAGGAGTTCTACTATTACGACGTGAAAGGCGACCGTGAACTGACCCAAAGCGAGTATCAGAAGCGCTTCGACATCGACGCCGAATCGATGACGAAAGCACTCTGTCAAACGCCGATTTTGACGGACTCTGCGCAGTCTTTTTCCGCCGACGGCGTCTATCCGTTCATCCCCGTGGGGGACGACCGATACCTCACCTTCCCCGACGGAAACGGATACACGCCCGAGCCGCTCACCTTCGTCCAAAAAGACGGAAAAATCGCAAAAACGGTACTGAAAAGTCGCGAACACCCCGAACTCTGTGAGCTTTTGACCAAGACCTGGATCGATCGAAACAGCAGCGGAGCCTTCACCCTCTCGCTCGTCGGAGATAAGGTGGTAGTCAACCTGCCTGCCTTCCCGCGCACCGACAACAAAAGTTGGGGACTCGGCGAAGAGCTTCTCGCCGTGACCGATCGCGGCGAGCTGATCTGTATGGCAAGCGAAGAGATCTATCAAAACGGAGAAGCCCTCTCCCCGCTTTACATCGTTCCCTTGGCCAAAGATCCCCAGTTTGTGGACTACGTAATGGGAAGGGAGTATTACCACACCCGCATCGCTTACAAGCTCACACCTCATCTCCCGGATTCCCCCGAAGCCTACGAAGATCTTACCGAAATGTTCCTCGATGACGGTGCCGATCTCCGACTGCTGAACCTTGTCGGACACTGACGTTCCCACAAAAATCCCGCGCACGACAGCGCGGG
>JAZRZY010000144.1:0-7903 GCA_045601605.1 Eubacteriales bacterium | reverse complement strand
ACAGAACGACATGGCTCCGATCCGACTTCAACAGCTCGTCCTCGCCTTCGCCCGACAGGCGGCGGATCTCGGCACGGATCTCTTCTGCGGCGGCCTCGCTCGCCTCCACGCGCTCCTGACAGAGCGTGACGGCACCGGATGCGTCAAAGAGGGCGTTGTTGGCATTCTCGAGCGCCTCGCGCAACGCACTGTTCTCCTGCGCCAAGGCTCTTTCCTTACGGCTGATCTCATCTGCCTCGCGGCGTGCCTCGTCAATGGAGGCGGAAAGCTGAGAAAGCTCCGCATCCAGACTGAGCAGATCCTTTTCGCGCGTCAAAAGACGGGCGCTTTCCGCCTTCTGACCGCCCGCAAAGGCGCCTCCGGCGTGGATAATCTGTCCGTCAAGAGTGACGGTCTTGAGTTTGAAATCGCGGGAGCGGGCGATCTCCGTCGCCGCGTCCAGATCCTCCGCCACGGCACAGCGGCCGAGCAGATATTCAGCCACGCGCGTGTAGTGGGGATCGAATTTTGCAAGCTCCAGCGCGCTTGCCACAAAGCCGCGCGCGGTAATGTCGCGCATCTCGTCGATCTTGTGCTCCACCGTGTCAAGCGGCAGGAAGGTCGCGCGTCCGAGACGCTCGCGTTTTAAGTAATGAATGGCCTCCTTGGCGGCGGCACGCGTCTCCACCACGATGTGACCGGCGGCCGCGCCGAGCGCGGTCTCCAGCGCCGTCGTATAAGCCTCGTCTGCCGAAAACAGGGACGAAACGGGGCCGCAGATGCCGGAAAGCTTGCCGGCGGCAGACGCCTGCATCACGCTTCGGACGCTTTCGGGATAGCCCTCAAAGGCACGCGCCAAGCGGTTTAAGGTGTTGCGCTTTTCCTCGCAGACGGCGCGGCTCTCACCGAGGGCGGAGATGCGCCGCTCCACGGTGATGGCCATTCGGCCGAGGCGGTCAAGCTCTGCGCGCATCGCGCCGAGGCGCTCCTCTGCCGCGGCGGCCTGCGCGCGCTTTTCCTCGCAGGCGCGGCGTGCGTGCTCCAGCGCAAGCACGAGGGTCTTCTTGCGATCCTCCTCGCGCTCAAGCTTTTCTTCTTCACTCGTGATGCGGGCAAGGTTTGCCTGACGCATCACGCTCGTCTCACGTGCGACAAGTTCGCGGTCGTGCAATTCTGTTTCCAGCGCTTCGATGCGCTCGTCCAGATCCTTTGCCTCCGCCTCGAGCATCGCGCCCTTGACCTCACTGTCCGTCAGCGCGCGGCGCTTGTCGGCGAGATCCAGCTCGTGTGAACGAGCCTGCTCCAATGCCTGCGACGCACAAAGCGCGGCTTCTTCCAGCGCTTCCTTGGCCGCGGCGGAATCCTCCTTGATGCCCGCGATGCTCTCTCGCGCCTCCGCGATGCGCGCCTCGGCGTGATGAATGTCGTTTTCCAGCACGGAAAGCTCGGAGACAATGGAGCTCTGGTCGGTCGCGGCATCTACGATGCCGCCGCGCAGGCGCTCCGCCTCCAGATTCTGCTCCTGCGTCTGCAGATAGAGTCTCTCCAGCTCGCGCTCAATGACCTCACAGCGGTCAGACACCTCACGGTAGGCGGTGTTCTGCGCGTCAAGCTCGTTTTGCAAAGTCTCGCTCGCGGCATCTCCCTCGGAGAGCTGTTCGCAGAAGATCGCGATCTCCAGCGCGCGGCGCTCCTCGGAGAGCGTGCGGTAGGCACGCGCCTTTTTCGCCTGCTCCTCCAGCGTGGGGATGCGCTCCTCGACCTCGGCCAAAATGTCGCCGATACGCACGGCGTTCTCCGCTACGCCGGAGAGCTTGTTCTGCGCCTCGGTCTTGCGGTAACGGAACTTGGAAATGCCTGCGGCCTCTTCAAAGACGTCGCGGCGATCCGAGCCCTTTGCCGAAAGGATCTCGCTGATCTTGCCCTGTCCGATGACGGAATAGCCCTCGCGGCCGATGCCGGTGTCGAGGAAGGTCTCGACCACGTCCTTCAGGCGGCACGCCTCGCCGTTGAGCTTATATTCGCTCGAACCGTCGCGGTACAGACGGCGAGTGACGCTCACCTCATCTCCGTCGTACTTCAGGCGATGGTCGGCATTGTCAATGGTCATGGTGACCTCGGCGAAATTGGCGCTCTTGCGCGTGGCGGTTCCGCCGAAGATCAAATCCTCCAGCTTGTTGCCGCGCAGGGTCTTGGCGCTCATTTCACCGAGCACGAAACGGATGGCGTCGGACAAATTGGATTTGCCGCTTCCGTTTGCGCCCACGATGGCGGTCATACCGGGACCAAAGGAGATCACGGTCTTATCCGGAAAGGACTTAAAGCCGTAAAGCTCCAACGTTTTCAAATACATGGATCTGCCTCTCTTAACTGATCTTTTTTGCGTGTCTTATTTCACGCCGAAGAGCTTCAGCGCCTCTCGCGCGGCGGCCTGCTCGCTCTCGCGCTTGGAGCGGCCCGTGCCGCGCCCGACGGGGTTTTCGTTCAGGCGCACCTCCGTCTCAAAGCGCTTGTCGTGATCGGGACCGCTCTCGGCCACGAGCACGTATTCCAGGCGGCTTGCGGGATCGGTCTGGATCATCTCGTGCAGGATGCTCTTGGCATCGCGCAGCGCACCGCTCCCGTAAAGTTCTTCGATCTTGTATCCGACGACGGACAGCACGTACGCCGAAGCGCGTTCCAGCCCCGCGTCCAGAAACAGGGCGGCAAAAACCGCCTCCATCGCATCCGCCACGATCGAGGGGCGGATGGCACCCGACTGGCGCTCGCCGTGCCCGAGCAGAAGACATTCGTCAAGCCCGATGGCAAAGCCGTACTCGGCAAGCGATGCATCGCAGACGACGCCCGCGCGCAGTTTTGAGAGCGCACCCTCGGAAAGCTCCGGGTAGCGGGCATAAATCTCGCGGGTAACGGAAAAGTTCAGCACGCTGTCACCCATAAACTCAATGCGCTCGTTGTAGGGAAAATGCTCGTCTCGGTGCTCGTTTGCAAAGGAAGCGTGCGTCAGAGCCTCATAGAAGACGAGCACGTCGGAAAACGTGTGCCCCATCCGCTCGGAAAGCGCCTGTGCGCGGCGCCGAAACGCCGCAGGGTAATCGGAAACCCGAGGACGCATCCCATCCACCTCAAAGCACCGTCTTCACGCGGCGGAAGAAATCGCTGTCCACCACGCGCGCGGCCATCTTCACCGCAGAGACGATCGCCTTCGGACTGGAGGCTCCGTGTGCCTTGATAACGGGGGCGGAAATACCCAAGATAGGCGCGCCGCCGTACTCGGTATAGTCGAGACGCTTACGCAGTCGCTTGAGCTGAGGCTTCAGCATCAGCGCGGCGAACTTGGAGCGCAGACTCTCCCGCAGACCCTGCTTCAGGATGCCGGAGAAATAAAAGCCGAAGCCCTCGGAAAGCTTTAAGACGATGTTGCCCACGAATCCGTCGCAGAGAAGAACGTCGCAACGGCCGAAGGGCACGTCTCGCCCTTCGATGTTGCCCACGAAATGGATGCCCTCCTCGTTTTTGAGCAACTCGTGCGCCGCGCGGTAAAGCTCGGTTCCCTTCGTCTCCTCCGCGCCGTTGTTGACCAGACCCACACGCACATCGTGCAGATCGAAAAGTGCTTCCATATAGGCGCTTCCGAGGTGTGCAAACTGCACGAAGTTCTCGGGCAAAAGATTGATGGAGGCGCCCGAATCCATCAGAAGCGTGGGGGTGGAAAGGGGCAGGATCGTGCCGATGGCTGCCGTCTTCATTCCGTCAAGACGGCCGACGATGACGGAGGCACCCGTGACGAGCGCGCCCGTGTTTCCGGCGGAGATGACGGCGTCTCCCTGTCCTTCCTTGAGCAGGCGAAGCGCCACGGCCATCGAAGAATCCTTTTTCTTCTTGACGGCACTCATCGCGCTGTCCTCCATCGTGATCACGCTCTCGGCGTGACAGACGGTGACGGAGGCAAGCGCTTCTTCATCCAGCGCGACACGGATCTTATCCGCATCACCGACGAGCGTCAGTTCAATGCCCGCTTCGCGGGCTCCCTGTACAAAGGCGGGGACGAGCGTCTCGGGGGACGCGTCCGCTCCCATGACATCAGCGATCAGTCTCATTTGGCCTCCTCGGTGTGTTTACAGTTCTTGTTTCTGCAGTAAAGCTCCTCGGCGCGCTTGCGCTTGAGCAAAACGTCTCCGCAAAGCGGGCACTTCTTCTGCGTGGGCAAATCCCAAGAGGAGAAGTCGCACTTCGGATAATTCTCACAGCCATAGAACGCACGGTGCTTGGGACTGCGTTTGAGCACCACGCGCCCGCCGCACTTCGGGCAGGGCACGCCGGCCTCGGTCAGCACGGGCTTGGTGAAGCGGCAGGTGGGATAATCCTCACAGGCGTAGAACTCCCCGTAGCGGCCGCGCTTTAACAACACGTCCTTGCCGCAGATCTCACACTTCATCCCCTCCACGCGCTTGGCCTCGGGACGGGGGGCAACCTTGCCGGACTTGTCGAGCGGCAGAGTGTTCTTGCACTCGGGGTAATTGGGGCAGGCGGCGAATGCGCCGAATCTGCCGTGCTTCAGCACCATCGTGGCGCCGCACTTTTCACAGGTGATGTCGAGCTCCACGGGCGGGGCGGAGATCTTCTCCTGACGCTCTTGCGCCTCGGCACGGGCAAGCAGCTCGGCAAACGGCGTATAGAACTCGCTCAAAACGCGCTTGTGATCCTCGCCGCCTTCGGCGATCTTATCAAGACGCTCCTCCATCTCGGCGGTGAACTGATAATCAATGATCGGTGCAAAGCAACGCACCATCCACTCGTTGGTGACCTCACCGAGAGCGGAGGGGGCGAGGAATTTGCCCACACGGGACACGTAGCCTCGGGAGATGATGGTGGCGATCGTCGGGGCGAAGGTGCTCGGACGGCCGATGCCCATCTCCTCCATGGCACGCACGAGCGTACCTTCGGTGTAGCGGGACGGAGGCTGGGTGAAATTCTGCTCAGGCAGAAGCTCTTTCAAGGTCAGCGCCTCACCCTTCTGCAGGGCGGGCAGCTTCGTCTGCTTCTTGCCCTCCTCTTCGTCCTCGCCGTCGGCATAGGCGGAGAGATAGCCGCGGAAGCGCACCACCTCACCCGCCACGCGGAAGGTGTAGCCTGCGGCGTCGATGTCCACGCTCGTCACGTCGATCAGGGCGTTTGCCATCTGGCTTGCCACAAAACGGTCGAAGATGAGCTTGTACAGGCGGTACTGCTCGGGCGAGAGCGAAGCCTTGATGGACTCGGGCGTCAGCGAAAGATCGGTGGGACGGATGGCTTCGTGCGCGTCCTGTGCGCTGGACTTGGTCTTATAGACCGGAGCTTTTTCGGGGACGAACTCCGCGCCGTAGCGCTCGGCAATGTAGGCACGGGCGGCGACCTGTGCGTCTGCGGAGACGCGCAGAGAGTCGGTACGCATATAGGTGATCAAACCGTGGCTGCCGCGTCCCTTGATCTGCACGCCCTCGTACAATTCCTGTGCCACGCGCATGGTGCGCTGGGACTGGAAGGACAGACGGCGGAAGGCCTCCTGTTGCAGCTGGGAGGTCGTAAACGGAGGTGCGGGGTGGCGCACCTTTTTGGTCTGCTTGACGTCTCGCACGAAGAAGGCCGCCTCGCGCACGGCGGAAAGCACCGCATCCGCCGCCTCCTTGGAGGCAAGCTCCATCTTCTTGGCGCCGCGCCCGAAGAAACGGGCGGTAAAGGCACGCTTGGCATCGCCGACGAGCGTCGCCTCGATCGTCCAGTATTCCTCCGCGACGAAATCGCGGATCTCCTGTTCACGGTCCACCACGAGGCGGGTGGTGACGGACTGCACGCGTCCCGCAGACAGACCGCTCTTGACCTTCTTCCAAAGAAGCGGGCTGATCTTGTAGCCGAGGATGCGGTCGAGGATGCGGCGCGCCTGCTGAGAATTGACCAAGGCAAGATCGATCTCGCCCGGGTTCTTGATGGCGCTTCGCACGGCGTTCTTGGTCAGCTCGTGGAATGCGGCGCGGCGCACCTTGCTCGGCTCGAGATCCAGCGCAGACACGAGGTGCCACGAGATTGCCTCTCCCTCTCGGTCAGGGTCCGTTGCAAGAAAGACGAGATCCGCCTTCTTCGCCTCTTTCTTCAGGGCGGAGATGACGTCGCCCTTGCCTCGGATGGTGATGTAGTTGGGCTCAAAGCCCGCATCGATGTCCACGCCGAGGGTGGATTTGGGCAGGTCGCGCACGTGTCCCTTGGAGGCCATGACCTTGTAGCCTGCGCCGAGGTAGTTCTTGATGGTCGTCGCCTTGGAGGGCGACTCCACAATGACTAAATTTCCCATACTGTTCTCCGTATATCTAAAAATTTTTAACTGAGTTATTCCGCATCGTCCGTCAGACAGACGCGGTTGCCGCTTTTGCGCTCGACGTGCCCGTGCAGCTCCAGAAGGCTCAGCGTACGCATCACGCGCGCGGCGGTGAAGTTCTCATCCACCAGCGTATCCACAAAGACCGGCTCGTGCGTCAGACGCAGAAGCAGGTCGCGCTCGTCGTCGGAAAGCTCAAGAAGCGAGGTCTTTTGCACGGGCGGCTTTTTCGGCTTTGCCGCCTTCGGCGGAGACTTCCGATACTCGGGCGGAAGCGTCTCCCGCTCGCTTCCGGGAAAGCGGTAGCCCGCCCCCTTCGGCGTGCGTTTCGGCTTGACGGTCTTTTCCGGCGCGGAGATCTCCTGCGGAAAGGTGCGCGCAAGGCTCGCAAGCACGTCCTCGGCGCGCAGGGCACACTTGGCACCGAGGCGCAAAAGGTGGTTGGAGCCCGCCGACGCGGCGGAAAAGATGGAAGCAGGAACGCTGTAAAGCTCCCGCTTCAGGCGAAGCGCCTGCTCTGCCGTGATCAAACTGCCGGAGGACGCGGCGGCTTCCACCACGAGCGTCACGGGAGAAAGAGCGGCAAGGATGCGGTTTCGCATCGGAAAATGGCGGGCAAGCGGCGGAGTGCCGGGTGCGTATTCCGTCAACACAAGTCCCGTTTGAGAGATGGCCTCCATCAGTTCGCGATGCTCCGGCGGATAGGCGCGGTCGATGCCGCAGCCGAGCACGGCAACGGTGGGTGCCTCACAGTAGAGCGCCGCGCGGTGTGCAATGCCGTCGATGCCGCGCGCCATACCCGAAACAAGCGTGGCACCGCCGCGGGCAAGATCCACACAGAGCCGTTTGGCACAGCGTTCACCGTAAGCGGAGGGCTCACGCGCGCCGACCACGGTGACGCTCGGAATCTGATCCAAGTCACAGAAGGCGCCGATGTGATACAAGATCAAAGGCGGGTTTGACAAATCGAAAAGCCGCTTGGGATAGAAATGGTCGGACGAGGTACAGATGCCCACGCCGTTTTTCTCACAGTAATCAAGCACGCCCTCTGCCCAAGAGAGATCCTTTTGCAAAAAGGGCTTCATTCGCCCGTTCCATTCCACGGGCGCCTCGGAAAGATCTGCCTCGCTTGCCTCGAAGACGGCGCGGGCATTGCCGAAATATTTCAACAGCCTTGCGCCGAGCGGAGAACCCGCCGAAACACAGCCGGAAAGCCAGATCAGATACAATTTCTCGTCCATCTCAGTCTCTCACGCTTTCATAAAGGGCAACCGCGCTCGCACAGGCAGCGTTGAGCGATTCCATCCCCTGCATCGGAATGGTCAAAACGGCGTCACAGGCTTCCAGCGCTTCCTCGGTCGCGCCCGCGCCTTCGTTGCCGAAGAGCAGGGCGAAGGGCACCTTCCAATTCGCAGAGCAAATCTCCGTCTCGGTGTGCGGGCTGGTGCCGTAAAGGACAAGCCCTTTCTGACGGACAAGGGAAAGCGCCTCGTCAAGACGTTCGCAGACACAAAGCTCCAGATGGAACAACGCACCCATACAGGCGCGCACGGTTTTGGGGTTGAAGAGATC
>JAZRZY010000143.1:0-21043 GCA_045601605.1 Eubacteriales bacterium | reverse complement strand
AGCTGGTCGATATAGATGTTTGCCTTGTAGGTGCCGTTGTTGGCGGCAACACCGGCCTGAGCGTTGTTCAGGTTGATGTTTAAGAAGTTGACCGTCGCGGTGGCGCGGTAGCAGAGCGCGATGTTATTGAACGTCGTGCTGCCGGTGCCATTGACCTTCTGAGGCACGCCGTTGATGCAGAACTGAGTCGTCTTATTGACGGGGTCAAAGGTCAGCGTGTAACGGTCGTAGGAAGAACTGGAGCTGTTAAAGTAATAGACAATCGCCGAAGCAGACGCAAAGGCGTTGCGGTTGCCGTAGGGCAGGATCAGCACGGTGTTGGTGCCGAGGGTCGCGTTGTCGTAATAGGCGAAGACCGCCTGCAATTCGTTGTTGGACTTCGAGGTGTCCGCCATATACTTTTCGGCAGAGCAAAGGTTAAAGACCACACCCGAAAAATAGACGTTCGAAGGGTTGCCGGAGACAACGCCGGTATCCGTCATCACGGAAGACGAAGTGATCTTCGGCAGGTTCGCAAACTTCGCGTAGAGATCGAAGGTCATACCTGCGGTCGGGCTGACGAAGTTGCTGTACTGGTTCGAGGTGTTGGCAGAACCTTTGTTGCCGGTGGTATAGGCAAGGTTCGAGCTGGTAGCCGTACCGGTCTTCGAGTTGCTCAAATGCAGAGCACCCGTCTCATCGGTAATGCTGGCGGTGGCAGTCTTCGTAGTCGGGGCAACGTTTGCGGTACCGAACAGGTCGAAGTTGAGACTGGAGCCCGAAATCGTGACCTTAGAGGTCGCGCTCTCGCTGGTCTGAAGGCTTGTGTACGGAGACGAGTACGCAAAGACATTCAGAGCAAGCGAGATCATCATCAAGATGCCGAGCGCCAGCGCCAAAAAGCGTTTGGTGTTCATAATTTCCTCCTAAGAAAATACTCGCGTCGGAGAACGCGAAAATACGTCCCTTTTGCAAGGGACAACCTTTATGCATCTAATTATATATGACAAAAGCATTTTTGTAAAGAAAAATCACCTATTTTTCTTTGTAACAATCCCCAAAAAAAACGTGCTTTTTTTGTGCAGTATCACATCTGCTCCCCTCGCCCAAAACACAAAAAACAGCAGGAAAAATCCTGCTGTTTTTCGGTTTTATCCTCCGAGAAATGCCGAGAGCGTCTCCTGCGCCGATGCCTCGGAGCCCTTCAGATAATCGGAGAGAACGGTAAACGTCGCACCGATGAACCCGCGCCGTGCGGCAGGGGCACTCGTATCGTAATACACCGTCATGATCCGTCCGTCCGAGAGAAGCACGGAGGACGGATTCCCCATATCCGCCACGGTCGCCGTCGCCGTATCGTAGATCACTGCGGCCTCGTAATCGGAAAGCTTGCCCGTTTTCACGTTGAACAGCTTGCCGTACACGGGACGCGCCGTGCGGCGGGCGGGACTGTCGTACACGCTTGCGAGCGGCACGGAGTAATTCATCAACACAAGATCGCCGCCGAGCGTGCAGAAGTTCGGCTGATTGAGACAGTCGTTCTCCGTCGCCTCAAGCGCAGCTGCATCCCACGTTGCGCCGCCGTCCTCAGAACGGTACAAAACGCCGCCGTCGGTCGCGGAGGGGATCCCCGTGCGCGCAAGCGCATACACCGTGCTTCTGGATGCCGTCAAGGCAATCTCATTGCCCTGCCCTCTCGGCAGAATAAGCGCGGCGTCGCGTGCTTTTCCGTCGGTCTCCGCCCCGTCCTTCAGGAAGGTCAACGTTCCGTCCCCGTTGTTCTTCGCCTTGACGCAAACGCCCGTATAATCCCCGCGACTCGCGCAGTCCTCGGCACCGTAAAGCGGGAACAAAAGCTCTCCGCTCGCAAGCTCTGCCACGGAGCCGTTCTTCACCCAGCACCCCGTGGTGCGTGTGGCGTCGTCATACAAAAAGGGCTCGCCGTGCGAGAAATAGTCACACTCGATCTCGCGCATTTCGCTCCACGTGACGCCGTTGTCTCTCGACGTCATATAATAACTGCGCTCCGACCAGTAATCGTTCATCGCGCCCGAAGAAGTGTTAAGCCCTGCCTTTCCGATGGGGGCGCGCACGGGAAAGGTCAGAAGCAGGGTGCCGTCCGAGAGACGCTGCAGGTTCGGATCGCGCGCCTCACGGTTGAAATCCCCGTTTTTCGGATCCTCGTCCGTCAGATCCACGAGCGTTTCCGGCTCGGACCACGTTGCGCCTCCGTCCGTGGAGCGCACAAGCTGCAACACGCCCGAAAGTTTTCCCTCGTACTGATTGTAAAGTGCGTGGCCGTCGGCGTAATAATACACCACGAGGATCGTGCCGTCCGCCGCCTGCGTCACGCTCGGGAAGAAGGGGCGGCGGGCATTCGCGCCCAGCTCTTCCGCCTCAAACACCACGACGTCGGGTGTCAGCGGATCAAAGGACGCTTGTTCGGCAAAGCTTGCCGAAATCGACAAATCGTGCTCAGGCATCGTCAAATCGAACTCCTCCAAGGTGCCAAACCGCATTCCGTCCACCGTCCAAAAGGCTTGACCGCCGACCGTGGCAAACGAAAGCGTCTCGCCCGCAGAGAGGAAAAACTTCTCTTGCGTTTGGTACAGACTTTTGGCCGCCGCGCCCGAGAGGAGTACCTTTCCCTCCCCTTCGACCGCAAGCGAAAGCTTCTTTTTGTGCGGCAGACAGAGCAACACGCCCGCCAAGACCGCCGCAACCAGCAAAAGACTTCCCCCGACAAGAAAAAGTCGCATGGCCCTTTTCATTCCTTCGTCTCCCGCTTTGCGGAGGCAGAGGCATCCCCGGACTTGGAAGCAAAATCCTTGGGTGCGGAGATCGTCTTCTTCGCATCACGCTTTGCGTCCTTTTTGGCAAGATCCCACTTGCCAAAGAAGAACAGATAGAGCATCCCCGCCAAAAACGCACCGAGGAGCGGTGCCAGCCAGAAGACCCAGACGCTCTCCAGCGCCGCACCGCCCACGAAGAGGGCGGGGCCGAGGCTTCGAGCGGGATTGACACTCGTTCCGGTGAAAAAGATACCCAGAAGGTGTACCACCGTCAAGGCCGTTCCGAGCGCGGCGCCCGTCGCGGCGGGAGATGCGGCGCGTTCGGTCACAGAGAGCACAACGAACACAAACACCGCGCTCAAAAGCATCTCCAAAAGAAGGCTCTTCCAAATGCTCCCTTCAAAAAGGGCGTTGGCGCCGAGACCGCTTTGTGCACCGAGCAGAAGATATAAGATCCCCGCACCCGCCACGGCACCGAAGCACTGTGCAACCACGTAAGCAAGGCATTCCCAGGCCTGCATCTTGCCGCAGAGAAACTTGGCAAAGGAGACGGCAGGGTTGACGTGACAACCGGAAATGCTCCCGATGGCGCAGACGAGCGCACAGAGGACAAGACCGAACACCAGCGCGGTGGCAAGATAGGCAACGTCTGCCTTGGCGGAGCAACCCGTCACGGCCGCCACACCGCAGGCAAAGAGGACCAGTGTCATGGTGCCGAAAAATTCAGCAAGATACTTTTTCATAAAAGCGAAACTCCCTTTCGTTTATCTCTTTTTCTTAACGAAGACGAAAATGCCCGCGCCGACGCCGCAAAGGACAAGCGCAAGAAGGCCGATCCAAAGACCGACGGGCGAGGGAGTCGTCTCCCCGTCTCCGTCCGACTCGGAAGGCGTTTGCGGATCCTGCGCGTCTTCTCCCTCACTCGGGGCTTGCGGAGAAACTTCGGGCTCCTCTTCCTCTGCCTCGGCAAGGAAAAGATACAGGGTTCCATCCGCCTTGGAAGCAAGCGTCAAGCGTCCGTCCGATACCACGGCGGTCTGTGCATCCGAAACGGTACCGTCCGGCAAGACGCAAACGGCGTAGAGGGTATCCCCGTCCCGAACACCGTCGGGGGCGCTGACACTCACCTTCCCTGCTTCCTGCGTGGAAAATGCCTCGCCGGAAAGCATAAGACTGAGGTGATATGCACCGACATACGCGGCACGATCGGTGCCGAGCTTTTCATATACGCGCGCAAGGAGATCCTCCCTCGGTTCTTCTTTCTCCTCGGTGACGGAAAGCGTGGTATCCGCCGGAAGCTTCTCCGTCATCGGGGCAAACACGGTATCCCCTTGGGTGACGGGGTCGGAGCTCACCTTTTCCGCGACCCGCTCCTCCAGCACCTTGCCACAGAGCGCACAGCGCTTGACCAATCGCCCTTCCTGCAGGGCATCCGTCGTCCAAGCAAGCCCTTCGTGAAGAGTTGCATCCGTTCGGCAGGCGGGAGCCTCGTAAAGTTCGGCGCCCGAAAGCTTGAGCGTGGCGCCCTCCACGGCAAATTCGTCCTTGAAGGAGGCATCGCTTGACAAATGCACGGCCTCGATCAGCTCAAGCACCAGCTCCGCCTCCCCTTCGGCGCCCTCGACCGCCTCAAATTCAAATGCGGCGATCACGCCCTCTGCCGTCACAGGGCGGCCGACCTCCACACCGAGGAAGATCGCGGGGTTGGAGGTGGTGTACTGCGGCCCCTGCTTGATGGAGAAGGCGCGCAGAGCAGCGCCGATGCTCCAATCCTTGCAGACAAGCTGATCCTCCGGATAGCTCAATGAAACGTGGATGGTGGAAAGATCGTCCTGAAGCGTCAATCCTTCCATACAAATGTTCACCAAAAAGGAGTCCTCTGTCTCCCCTCGAGTCACTTCCAAATAAAAACGCTTGCCGTCCTGCTCGGCGGCGGACACGCCGAAGCTGAGAAGCAAAAACAGCAGCACGCACGCAACAAATCGTTTCATAGAATCCTCCAAGAGTTTCTGTTTCGTTTATTATACCACGGCTTTCTCAAATTGAAAAGTTCTTCGCCCGTTTTTCTCACACAAAAAAAGAAAAGCACGCTGCCGCGTGCTTTTCTTTTGTTGTTTAACCGACGATACCGCTTCGTTCAATGCCTTCGACCAGATATCTCTGGCAGAAGCAGTAAACGATGATCAACGGAATGATGATCATCAATCCGCAGGTGTTGGTGATGGCGGAGTTGTAAAGTCCTTGTGCCACGAAGGAAGGATCCGAGAGGCTTTCGGGAACGTTTACGATGTCCGGCATCAGGTAAAGACCCTGCGTGGTGAAGAACATCTTGGTATAAAAGGTGTCCGTCCACTGCCATGCAAAGGAGAACAGGAAGATGGTAATCATCATCGGACGGGAGATCGGGAGAACGATCTTGAGGAAGGTCTTGATCGGGCCCGAACCGTCCATATAGGCGGCTTCCTCAAGTTCATCGGGAACACCCTTGAAGAACTGACGCATAATGAAGATGTACAGACCGTTCTTGAAGGCGAGACCGCCGAAGGACAGAATGATCATCGGCCAGAAGGTGTTGATGAGGTTGAGGTAGGCATACTTGATGCCGAGCGCCTGCCGCAAAGCCACAAACTCGCGGGTGATGAAGCCGTAGATGCCGTAGATGTCAAAGTAACGGAACTTCATAAACATCGAGAGCTGCAAGGTCTCGTGCGGGACGACCATGGTAAAGACCACGAGGAAGAAGAGGATCTTGTTTCCGCGGAACTTAAACTTCGCCAGACCGTAGCCGATAAAGCTGCAGGTGAACATCTGGATCAATGCGCTGGAGAGCGAGAGAAGCAGCGTGTTCGTAAAAGCGTAGAAGTAATAGTTCTCGGTGATGATCGCCTTATAGATGTCAAGCGTAGGATACTTCGGAATCAGCTTGACGGAGACGTCAACCAAGTCCTGCGGCGACATAAAGGAGCCGAAGATCTTGGAGATGAACGGAAAGATGACGACGTACGAGATGCCGATGAGCAGAACGTAGCGCACCAACGCCCAAAGGAAACGGAAGATGAAGGACGCGCTCTTTAAGCGGATCATCCAACGTTCTTTGGTGGAGAGACGGTCGAAATCGACACGGATCTTCTCTTCTTTCTTGAACTTGGATAAAAACTTCTTGCCGAGATCTGCGAAGGAAAAGCGTTTTTTGGTCTTGACTTCGTTGTTCATTTCTTTTCCTCCTTTCTCAGCTATCGCGGCGCTGGTAGAACACAAACGCCGAGAGAATACCTGCGATGATGGCAATCACCAGAATAACCAAGAGGAAGTACATCCAGCTCATAGCTGCAGACAGCGTCGTACCGCCTGCGCGGTTGTACACCGAGGAGATGTAGTTCATCACCGCGTTGTTGGCACTGGTGAACGAGTCGATCACGGTATAGACCGTGTTGACCAAAATCATCGGGGTGATCATCGGGAAGGTGATCTTCCAGAAGGTTTCCCACGCGGTGGCACCGTCGATCGAGCAGGACTCGTAGATGGCCGGAGAGATGGACTGCAAGCCTGCCAAGAAGACCAGCATCTGAACGCCGCTCTTGTTGACTACGCCGTAGATATCGTTGACGATGCCGACGACGTATTCCACAAGCTCGTCGCCGAGCTTCATGTTTTCAAACAGATTCTTAAAGTCCAAATCCGACATGATCTGCGTCGCACTCGCGGTATCGCCGCCCATATCGATGCCCGAGGAGGACATATAGCTCTCCATGGAGTTCGTCATATCGATCTCTTCGATCAAGCCCGTTGCCAAAATAACGGGAACGAAGAAGATGGCACGGAACAGGGCACGGCCGCGCATCTTCTGGTTCAAAAGAACCGCCATAAACAAGGAGAAGATGACGACGGCGGGAATGTCGAAGATCAATCTCTGAATGCCGGCCCAAAGGGTAGGCACAAAGTTGACGTCCGTGAACAGGGCGTCTTCATAATTCAGGAAGCCGACCCATTCCAGGGTGTAACCGCCACCCTTGCGGATAATGATCTCGTTGAAACTGTAGTTGATCGAGTCAACGATGATCGGGATATACACCAGCACGAACACCAGCACGAAGGGCAGGACGAACATCCATCCTGCACGCGCCTTCTTTGCATCGAGCGACTGCTTGATGCGGCGCTTCTTCGGGGCGGCGGGCACCGATGTGCGTTTAGCCTCACGATTCATTCGCTTACCATTCCTTTCCGTCAAACCACCACAAAGCCGAGGGCGTCGATGGTGTGTCCATCGTATTCGACCTCAACGTTGTTGTAGTTGAGCAAGAACTTGATGCCGTTTTCATAGGTGACCTCAATGACGCGATCCGCCACCTCTTCGTGATCCACGATGAGGGCGCCGCGCACCTGACTCATAGCATCGTTGATTGTTTCATAGGTCTCGATCAGGTCGTTGTACCAGATGGAGAACTGGATGGAATAGTAATTGCTGTAGCCGGAGGACTTCAGAACCGACGTATTGTCAAAGGAGAGGGTGAAGTTCGGGCTTGCACCGTTCTCAATAACCTTCAGCAGGTTGTACTGATAGTCGCCGGACAGGTTGATGGCAGGACCCGCAAAGTCCACGTAACCGTGCAGAACGAGGCCGACGAAGGGCACCTCCTGCGTGGTGGTCAGACGAGAGCTGGAATCCAGCGGAACGGACAGAATGTTGTCTGCCGCAGCCCACGTGTAGGCATTGCCGTAGGCGAGGAGCGTTTCTCCCTCTTCGGCACGCTCAAGCAAAAATTCCTGCGTGAGCACTTTTGCCTCTTCACGGTTGATGGGATGCTCTTCCGTATGGTCGGTGTGCACGTTTCCGCCGAGGTTCATCATGGAAACGGTGCCGGTGCCGAAGGAAGCGTATTTTTCCTGAATGTTCTGATAGAAGCGGGCGAGCGCATTCGCAGAGATGATCTCGCGCTCGGTCTCGGCAAAGGTCATCTTCGCCGGATTATAGACCTTCTCCTGACTCATGGCGCCTTCCACGGTCTTGGCGGCGTCACGGTCGAAGTCAAAGGCATCGAACCACTCAGTCTTGGGTACGAAGGTGTAATCGAGATCCAAGAAGACCTGTGCGTCGTTCTCTGCGGCATAGGTGACGAGGTTCTTAAGAGACTCGTCGCCGCCGAGCACGCCGTCCACACCGAGCTTAGAGGGCGGAGTGGAAACCATACCGCCGTTGTACCAACCGGTATAAACGAGGTTCAGGTTCTCGATGGTGCGGCCTTTGAGATATTTGTCAAGGCGCGCCTGTGCCTCTTCCACGGTGATCTCTTTGCCCTTGTACTCACTCTCAAAGATCATAGCAACCGCATCTGCGTCTGCCTGATCGCGCACCTTGCCCTTCAAGAGGGAGATCATGGTCTGTGCCTGATCGAAGGTGGTCAGAGTGGTCTTGGTATCCACGGGGATTCCGAGAACGTAGGCCTTGGAATCGATGTCGCCGAACGCGTTGATGTAAAGCGGAACGTCGTCACCGTCGTCTGCCGCGAGGCGGGAGAGCGTACCGGTCTCGGCGAGATACTCACGCCAGGCCTTCGCCATACCGATGTAATTGGCATCCTCTTCCCAGAGGAAACGGTACTTCGTGGTGAAGTTGCCGACGTAGGTTCGGGGCGCTTCCACTTCGTAGGTAGCGACACCGCCGGAGACGGTGATGCCGGTGAGCGGATAGCTGTCCACCTGGCGGGGATACACGGTAGCGTAAACGCTGTTGTACGGATGCAGCGTGCCCCCGTGATAGCTGGTCAAACGGGTGAGCGCGTCACCTTCCGTGATGAACGCCACGTAGCCCTGACGGTTGTACACGGCGTCCAAAGCACCCTCAAGGGTGTTGCTGGGCTTATCCTGAACGGTGCCGTACACCGGCATACGCCAGGTTTCCATCGTGCCGCCGGTGGCGGAGTGGAAGGAGAAGTCGGTGCCGTAAAGATCGCCGGAGACCGTCGTGGTGGTGCCGGCAACGTCCTCGAAATCGATCAGCGCACCTGCGCCGTCGGGGATGAAGTTATATCCCGCGTGGCCTTCCGTGTACGGAGTGGCCGCCGCGCCGAAATACGGCAGAACGCTGACGGAGAGAAGCTTGTACAGCGAGGAATCGAAGGTGATTCCTCGTGCGGGCAAACGCACGGAGAAGCCGTCTTCCTCCAAAACGTATTCAAGCGCAAGCTGGAACACGGGGGGAGAATCGTCGGTCATCACGTAGCCGGTCAGGTTGTGATCCGACTGCATGTCATCCATCGTGTACTTGGTGTGCTCTTGGATGAGCGTTTGGATATAGGTCAATTCCATATCCTTGGCATCGGAGGTGAGCACGTAGAGCGGCTCGGTAGCACAATAAGGATATGCCGTCAGCATTTCCTCCTGCGCGCGGGCACCGAGTTTGCTCGAGTTGGGGTTCTTATACATATAGAAATTGAGCAAACGGCGGATCTCGAAGGGAAGCTTCTCAAAAGTTTCCTGCTCCTTTTCACGCAGACCGTTGATGTCAAAATCCGCAATGTTCAGCCCGTAGCCCTCCATGACCGGAGCAAGGATCATCTCCTCAAAGCGGCTCTGAGTGATCTGACGGGGGGCAAGCTTGCGCTTGACCGTCTCACCGATGGTATACTGCACGCGCACACCGCCGCGGATACGACTGACCTCAAGCTGGTCGTAAGCGACACAGTCGGCATAGCTGTTCATCGTGTAAGTACCGGTGGTGTCCTTATAGCTCAAGATGATCTGGCTGAGAAGTTCCTGCTTCTGGGTGACTGCGGCAGAGGCTCCGCCGACGTCGTGCGGGTTGGTGAACAACACCTGTCCGGTTGCCGTATCCTTCACGGCCACTTCCCCGCTCTCAAGCTGGACGTAAAGCTCGTATCCAAAATCGGAATAAAGCATCCGCATCGTAGAGAGTTTCTCATCAGCCGTATGATAGGCAGTCTGGATTAAGTCAGTCTCCGGACCGTCATACTTGATCACGCCGCCCGCGATCTCGTCTGCAAACGCGACCATGCCTTGCGGCAGGATCATCGCGCAAACAAGCACAAGGCAAAGCGCGAAGCGAGACAGTTTCATTCGTTTCATACATTTACTCCCGAACTTGAAATGTTACCATCGGTAGGACAATTCCACGAAGATGTTGTACACGAAGGAGAACACCTTGGTGAAAAGTCCGGAGAACAGGATACCCACGAACATAATGATCGCCATACCGACGATCGTTCCGAGGATCGCCAGAATGTTCTTGGGTATGTTGTAGTCGTGTGTGACCATCAATCCGAAGAAGAGCAAAAATGCCGCCCAAACGTAACCGATGCCGATGAGAAGCTCGACAATGTTGGCCTCGTCTGCACAGAGGAAGTTGGTGGCAAACGTCGCCGGAATCATCATCATCGGAACCGGCAGGATGGAATAGCAGGTCGCAATGACGATATCCATCATACTGCCTTCGCCGTCAAACAGGGTCGTCAAACACCAGTTTGCGATGACGAAAAGTGCGATCGGGGTGAGAATGGAAATGATCTCGGCAAAGACATCCACGCCCACGTTCTTCGGGTCGAAGATATAACCCTTACCGACTGCGTTATAGACGTAGCCGGCAATGACGATGAAGAGGATCGTCAAGGCACCCTTTAAGTTGCCTCGTTTCTCATGCTTCAGATCCCAGAAACCGTCGAAGGGATGGAACATCACGTGGAACACGAAGAAGAAGGCTTCCTTCCAGGTGCGTTTTTCTTTCGTGACCTGACCGGCCTTATTGACCTTGCGTGCATAGGCGAAGAACTTGGTCACCGCCCAGCAGACGGCGATCACGATCACGGGAATGAGAAGGACGTACTTGTTGATCCAGTCCTTACGCAGCTCCTTGTAGGCTGCGGAATAGCTTGCCGTATCGTAAGCGAAGGCGTAGCTTTCCATCGCATCCTCGTAGAGACCCATCTGATAATAGGTGTCGCCGATTCCGATGTAGGACTGGTCGAAGTTTGCGTTTCTCTGCAGGATCTCAGACCAATACGTGGCTGAATCCGCATAGTTGTTTTCCACCTGCTTCTGCAGTGCTTCCAGAATGAAGTCACCGTACTCGGTGCGGCGGTAAACCGTAATGGAATCGTTGGACTGGTCGAGCGCGAGAATGTCGCTTCCGCGGTAGCAGATCGCCTTGACGTTCTGTAACTGACCGAGCTGCAAGCCGGAGTCACCGAAGACGAAGAGCAGTTTGCCCTCCTCGTCGTAGGTGTAGATGCGCTGACGGAGCGAGTCCACGATCGACCAAGTGTTGTTCGGGCCGAGTGCGACGTCAATGATAGAGGAGGCGGGCTTGCCGCTGTCCTTGACGGCGATCTCACCGGCGGGAGAGAAGAAGCCCGCGCGCTGGAGAACGTCCACGCCGAGAGCATTCAGCTTCTTGATCGGCGAGTAAGCGGAATCCTTGGTCTCGTTTGCAGCGAGCTGACTCACCGGATCAATGGTGTTGGTCGTGACGTAAACGAAGCCGTCCTCGTCAATGGTGATGTTGTTGTACTCGGTCGGAACGAGCTTTTCCACCTGCTTGCGCTGTGCAGCGGTCTGCAAGCTTCTCCAGACGATCTGAAGCACGCCGGGGGTGGTCTTCTGCGCGCCGAGGAAGGCACGGAAGGAGCCGTCGGCATTGAGGCTCATAACACCGTAGTGCGTCGTGGAAGAAATGACGTAGATGCGGCCGCTTTCGTCCACCGCCAGAGAAACCGGCGTGTAGATCGAGCCCTCGGGGATTACCTTGGAGAAAGGCTCCTCAATGTTGCGGTGGAAATTTCCCTCGCGATCAAAGACCACGATGCGGTTGTTGCCGGAGTCGGCAACGAAGATCTCGTCCTCAGTCACAAACACGCCCTGCGGCAGGGAGAGAGCGTCATCGACGCCCTGACCGTTGATGAACGTATCGAGGAACATAAAGGGGTGAAGCTTCTCGTCGCAAACGACGATACGATTGTTCTTGGTGTCGGCAATGTAGATGTTGCCGGCATCGTCACTCGTGAGGTCGCTTGCACCCGAAAGAGGCTTATACAGGTCCATATCCTGCGAGTAATAGATGTCGTCGGGCACGTATGCGTGCGGGGAGGTGACGACCTTTCCGTTGATGTCGTAGGTGTAGCTGTTATACGGCACCTTTGCAAAAACGGGCAGGGCGAACATCGCACACAAAAGCGCGAGGACAAGGAGGATTCTGAATGCTTTCTTCATACTGCCACCTTATCCTTTCAGACCGGAGGAGGACATCGTCTCGATGACGTTTGCCTGAGAAACGACGAAGACCAGAATCGGAACGCTCATCATAATGACGGAGGAAGCCGCCGCCGCACCCGAACGGGCGATACCGCCGGCGAGAACCTGTCCGATGGCGTAGGAGAAGCTCTTGAGTTGCTCGCTGTAAATATAGATGGAAGAACCGGTGTTCCACAATCCCTGGAAGGAGAAGATGATCAGGGTGAGGATGGCGGGTTTTACCATCGGCAGAGCAATGGTCCACATTACGCGAAACTCGCTGGCACCGTCCAGACGGGCGGATTCCAGAATCTCATCGTGGACGGAATCTTCCATAAACTGCTTCAAGAGGTACAGACCGAAGGTGGAGCACCACGCAGGGATGATCACGGCCCAATAGGTATCGACCCAGCCCATCCAGGAGATCACGATAAAGCTCGTAATACCGGTGACGGTCGAGTTGAACATCAAGGAGTAAACGATGATCTTAAAGAGGAAGTTTCTGCCCGGATATCTCAATTTGGAAAGCGAATAGGCCGCCATAGCACTCATAACCACGTTGCCGAAGGTTCCGGCGATGGCGATGAAGGCCGTGTTGAAGATGTAGCGCGAGAAGGGCACCCAAGAGGTGCTCATCAGGCGGAACAGGTCGGTAAAGTTCTTCAGCGTCGGATTGACAACGAAGAAACGCGGCGGGTAGATGAACATTTCGTTGAGCGGCTTGAAGGCCTGCATCACGTTGTACACCATCGGAAGCGCCATCAGCGTACCGACGATGAGCAGCATAATGTTGATGCCCACGTCGCCCGCGAGCGTGCGGTTTAAGGCGTGATTCGACTTGCGAATACGCAGCTTTGCTACTTTTTCTCTCGCCATATCACTTACCTACCTTCGACAAGAGTTTTTGCACCAAGAGGTTACTTCCGACCATCATCACGAACAGGATGACGGCGATGGCAGAGGAGTAACCCATTTCCATACGGGTTCCGCCGTAGTCGGAAAGGTGGTGCGTCAGGGTATGCGCGCAGTAGTCCGGAGACGGCATACCGGCAAGCGAGGTGACCAGTCCACCGAAGTTAAAGGAGCTGGTAATGGCCATAACGGCGGAGAACATCATCTGGTTCTTCATGGAAGGCAAGGTGATGTACCACAGCTCCTGCCAGCGGTTCTTGACGCCGTCCATCGCACCCGCCTCATACATATCGCGGTTGACCGTCTGGAAGGCGGCAATGAAGACGAGGAAGGACGTACCGAGACTCGACCAGAGCGAAATGGCAATGGTCAGCGGGATCAGGTAGTCCGGATCCTGGAAGAAGGCGATCGGCTGTGTGATCACACCGTACTTCATCAAAAGACCGTTGATGATACCGTGTTGGTCGGTGGTAAACATCAGGCTCCAGATCATCGTCGTACCGCCGGAAATGGACGGCGCGTAGAAGACCAGCGTGACGAACGCACGCAGCTTCGGAGGCAGTTCGTTGATGAACCACGCAAAGATCAGGGACAGAAGATAACAACCGGGACCCGTGATACACGCAAAGAACAGCGTGTTTTTCAGGGCGATCAGGAAGATATCGTCATCCAAAAACAGCGTAATATAATTGTCAAGGAAGATCCACTCGGGAGCTTCGAGCATATTAAAGATGGTAAAGGAAAGGAACACCGAGAGAAGGACCGGCAGAACGGTAAACATGAAGAAAAGGAACATGAAGGGGGCAACCAGAACATAGCCCATCTTCCCCGCCTTCATCTCATGCCAAGTCCACTGGAGCTTGGTCATGTCCTTCTTCGCAGTCGGACGCGGATTGCCTCCGTTCTTGCGAGAGACAGGACGCTTCTCCTTTCTCGAGGCCGTTTTTACCACGGCTTGATTTTCGGACATCGTTTTTTCTCCTTTTAAAAACTAAGAATCGCTGGGGTAAAAGTGCTTACTTTTCGGGGAGTTCTTCCAGAACGTGACCGCCTGCGGCGCTCTCGATCTGATAATGCTCTTTGTAATACGCCTCGTAGTCAAACTCGGTGTAATTCTCAAGCGTCGGCAGATCAAACTCGCGACGTTTGCGGGTCAATTCCGCGTTGATCTGGTCGATGTACTGCAAGAGTGCAGGGATGGGGGCAACGCCTTCGTTGTAGGCGTTGTTGTAAGCAAATCCGACGTAACGGGAGGAGATGTAACCACCGGGCATATTATAGGTAGTCATAACCCACTCGAAACATTCTTCCAGCGCCTTGCGGTCCTTGGCAGGCCAAGGCTGGCTCTTCAGCGCTTCCAGGTTGGCAGTCGCGTGACGGCCGGAGGCACCGAGCAAAGCCAAAATCTCGTTTCCGTAGCGTTCCTGTGCGGGAGCATCCACCCAGAACTTCATAAATTCCCAAGCCGCCAGACGGTGCGGATCCTCGTTGCTCTCGCCGCAGCCGCGCAGCATCTGGATCGCGCCGACGGTACTGGAGGTGCGGTGGTTTAAGGTGACGGTTCCGTCATCGTTGGTGTTGTAGGTGCCGGGGATGATGGTGAAACTCCACAGACCGCGAAGCTCCGGTGCGACGACCATCAGCGTACCATAGAGGCCGTAGCCCTGAATGCCGAGGGGCATTTCACCCGTGCGGAAGCGGTTCTGGAAGTTGAAGGATCTCGGGAAGGAGTAGAGGGTGAAGTATTCGCACATCTGCTTGAAGCAGGCAAGCGAGTTCTCACCGTCAAGGTTGACCTGCATACCGTAGGTCAGATTGAACTGGGTGCCGTCCGGCATGACGTAGATGGCACCGTCAACGAGTTCGCCGGGCTTGTAGCCGTTTTCAAACGGATAGCCCACGCCATACTCGTCGTTGAGTCCGTTGGGGTACTGGATCGACGGGACGACGTTTCCGTTCTCATCCACCGCGTTCTCACCGAAAGGCACCTCTTGGTTGCCTGCTCGGTAGTTCTCTTCGGAAGCATAGCGCTGATAGACGTAATCCGCAGGGCCCTGTGGAACCGCCATCTGCATGTTGCTGTTCTGCAGAATCGGGATGATGTCGTAGATCTCTTCCCAGGATTCCGGCGGGTCGATGCCGAGGGAGGCAAGCACGTCTTCACGGTAGAACAGCACGGCGAAACTCTGAGTATAAGGCAGAGCGTAGGTCTTGCCGTAGAGGGTCAAGGGCACCATTGCCGAGGTCGTGAAGCGCTCACAGACCTCCGCGAAGCCGGGAAGCTCCTGAAGCGGGATGTTGGCGTTACGGATCGCCCAAGTGATAACGCCGTCTTCGCCTTCCTGCAAGTCGATATCGGGGCCGACGCCGGCGAGAACCGCCTGCAGCTGACCGCCGGCAACGAGCTTCAGGTTGATGGAGATCTTCACCTTCTCGCCGAGGATCTCATGCTCCTGAGAAGAGAAGATGTCGTTGACCATGGAGCGGATGATCTGTGCCTGGTCACGGCCGGTCTGCATCCAGACCTCAACCGCATCGGAGGAGACGTCATCACTCTCGCTTTGGCTCATCGCGTTATAGTCGGTGACGAAACTGACGAGGAAGGAGCGGAATTCAAAGACCAAGCCCTCCCAAGTATTGGCTTCCGCGGGGGGCAGGACCACGTCGTCCTTCGCGGGAGTAAAGAGGAAGTAGTCAATCTGCAGGGGCTGGTTTCTGGTATCGGTGATCCAGTTACCCAAAGCAGAGACTTTGTCGTTCAAATTCGTGAAGTTCTCGGCGATCTTGTATTCGTCGCGGCCGAGCGTATCCAACAGAAGAGCGACCTCTTCGAGGCTAACGACCTTCTCACCGGTGTAGCCGTTGATCTCAGAGAGCTGCGCGGCGATGCCGTAAAGCTCTTCGGAGAGATCGACCATACCCTGCAGAACCTCCGGCATAAGCTTGGAGAACTCGTAGTCACGGTAGGTATCGGGCGTGGCGCCGGTCAGCTTCAAAATTTCAAGGTAGTAACTGTTCATGGTATTCATGACAGTTTCCGTCTGGGCGAGGATCTCACCCATTTCGCCGAGCACGACGTTCATTCGCATCGTGTGCTCACCCGCAGTCAAATAGAACTGGAGGGGCGTGCCGTCCGGCAGAGAGAGCGGGCCGAGTTGCCACTCGTTGCTGTAAGTGAACTGCAGATAACCTGCTTCGTAGAACGGGATCTCGCCGTCGATGTACAGCGCACGGGAGGTATAAACGCCGTCATACACGTTCTGAATGGTACGGGGCGTGATGTAGTACAAGCCGTCCTCGGGAACCTCAAAGGTCCATTCCACCCATTGACCGACGGTATTCCACTTTTCGCCACCCAAGCTGTTGAGCATCAGGTTGGCAGGATCCTGCGGTTGGGTGATGGCGCTGCTGCGGTCGTTGGTCGCGTACACCGTCTGGGAAGAGGTGTAATCGGGGTATTCCGCCTGAAGCTGCGGGTATTCCTCGGGAGCGAGGTCGGGAGCCTTGTAGCCCTTCTGAGCATACTCGGCCAAAACGTCTTCATAGGTGGGAATGCTCTGGGAAGGGGTCAGTTCCAAATAACGAAGCACGAGGGGCTCCTGCACCTCGGTGAGGGTCAGGGTGTGCTCGCCTTCCGTAAAATAATAGGTAAATTCTTGCAAATAGTAGCCGGTGGAGTCCGCCGCATACACCGTCTCCCATTGAGGAACCTCTTTTTTGGAGGGGCGCAGCTGACTCGCCGAGCTCGTATCTTCCTCAAACTTGCGGTTGCCGTCCTCATCGATCAGGTACTTGTCCTGCCAGATGCGGGGGAACTGCAGATAGCGGGATTCCTTGAAGGGGAACGCACCGTCCACCTTCAGGCCGCGTTCTGCGGAAGTGCCGTAGCCTTGGATCAGAGGATTGCCCTCTTCGTCTTCGCCGAATTCATCCAAGGAACAATAGCGGAAGCGCACGGCATACATTCCCGTTTCGGGAACGGTCACACGCCAAGTGACGGTACCCGTCTCGTTGATCACGATGCTGGTACCCTCTTCCGCCGTGCCGAGACCGTCCTTATAATCCTCGGCGGTATAGACGAGCGCAGAGCTCTCCTCCGGAACGTAATCTCCGGCGTCCACACGGATAGTCTGCTTCGCGGAAGCGACCTCACGGTGATCCTCACGATATGCCCGGTAAGTGATCGCCTCCAGAAGATCGAGCATCTCCTGACGCTTTGCCTCCTTTTCGGCAAGCTCCTCCGGCGTCACCGTCGAAGCGGCGTCGTCCGGATCGCCTCCGGTGTGTGCCGCAAAGGCACAGATCGGCGCCAACAGCATGGTTGCCGCCATCACCAGACACAGAAGGTGTTTCAAAACTCGGTTCATAGGTTTCCTCCCAAGAGTAGATGCGAAAAATCTCGCAGTAGTGCGCCTTTTCCGAAAAAACCGCAAAAAAGTTGCAAAAGACAACTCTTGACAAAAGACACGCGCACACGCATAAGCCTCTTGCCAAAAGCGTTTTGAAACTATGTTTTCATGGAGAGAAGAGACTCCTCCCCGATGATATTACGCTCCCGATTTTAGCATCATCCCCCCCGTTTGTCAAGAACGCCGCACGCCGAAAAAGGCGATTCCCTCGCGCCCTTTTCCGTTTTTTTCCACCCCCCTGTTTTGCGTCCTTTCACCCAAAAATGCGACAAAAAGCGACCTTAGCGAAATGCACAAAAAAACAATGAATAAAGTACACAGATGAGTGTATCCTTTTCAGTCTCCGCCAAAAAACCCCTTGATTCAGGTATTTTTCATACCGGCACTTATCTGCATTAGATAGTTTCGATGTAACAATAATTTTGAAAATACTTTATAATTTCACAAAGTTTTCATCGATTTTACAAAAAAAAGAAATGCCCCTTTGGGCATTTCAAACGAAGCATTTTTGTATAGTTTGCCTAAAAAACAAAGTCTAATTTCTACAAAATCACGAAATTTCATTTTTGCCTGTTTCAGGCTCAATGATGCCGCCGCAAAGCACGTTTGCCGCCTCATCGTAACAGACGGCACTCTGCCCCGGAGCAAAAACGGCGCGGTGCCCCTGCTGCAAGACAAGGTGTGCACGCTCCCCCTCCACCGTCAAGCGTGCAGGCAATAGCGGCGCACGATAGCGAACGCGGCAAAGCACCTCAAAGGTGCCGTCCCCGGGCTGTCTCTTTTGGAAATTCAACGCCGAAAGAAACGCTTCCGTTCCCTCGCAGCGTTCTTTGTCAGAGAGGATCACGCGGCGCGTTTCGGGCTCGATGGCGCGCACGTACACGCGCTTTCCGAAGCCCACGCCAAAGCCGCGTCTCTGCCCGACCGTATAGCGAAAGATCCCGTTGTGACGCGCCAAAACGCGTCCTGCGACATCGACGAAATCGCCCGACAAGCATTCCTTTTCCGCAAGTCTTGCCTCCAAGAAGGCGACCCTGTCATCCTCCGGCACAAAGCAAACTTCCCTGCTCTCCCGCACCCCCTCGGGCAACAGCGCGCGCACGCGCTCGCCGAGCTCCGCCTTCCGTCGGTCGGAAAGCACGAGCGTCAGGCGCCCAAGCTCCTCCTGCGTCAATCGCCAGAGAAAATAGCTCTGATCGCGGCTCCGATCTGCACCCTCGCGCACAAAAAAGCGTCCGTCCTCCTCCAAAACGGCGGCGTAATGACCGGTGGCAACCTTGTCACAGCCGAATTTCGCCGCCGCCTCACACAACAGGCGGATCTTGATCTCGCGGTTACAGAGCGCACAGGGGTTCGGCGTTCGTCCCCGCGCATATTCCGAGACGAAGTTTTCCACCACGCAAGCCTCGAACGCCTCGACCGCATCTATCGTTTCAAGCGGGATCTCGAGTTTTTGCGCGACAAAGCGCGCCGCAGAGTCATCCGAGCCTTCAAACAGACGCAGAAAGACCGCGACGACCTCGTGCCCCGCCTCGAGAAGCGACAGGGCAACGGCGGCGCTGTCTGCGCCGCCGGAAAGCCCCACCAAAAATTTCATCAGTGGTGATCGCAGTGGTCACAGCATCCGCCGCAACCGAGATCAAAATCGATTTCACGGCCGATCTTGGTGTAATAATCGGCAATGGCAGTCTTCACCGCCTCCTCCGCCAAGACCGAGCAGTGCAGCTTCACGGGCGGCAGGCCGTCCAACGCCTCCACGACCGCCTGATTGGTCAGCGCCGGCGCCTCGGAGAGCGGCTTGCCCTTGATCAATTCCGTCGCCATCGAGCTCGTGGCGATGGCGGCACCGCAGCCGAAGGTCTGAAACTTCACGTCGGTGATGACGTCGTCTTCGATTTTGAGGTAGATCTTCATAATGTCGCCGCACTTGGCGTTGCCGACCTCGCCGACGCCGTCGGCGTTCTCCAATTTTCCCACGTTGCGGGGATTTTGGAAGTGATCCATTACTTTTTCGGAATACATCTTTTTTCTCCTTCTGCCGGAGGCGCGCTCAAAGCGTATCGCCGAGCGGGCTCATGGCACGCAATTTTTCCAAAGTCTTCTTCACCGCATCGAGAATGAACTCCACGTCCTCCTCGGTGTTGTCCACGTCCAGCGTTAAGCGCAGAGAGCCGTGGGCGATCTCGTGCGGCAGGCCGATGGCCAAGAGCACGTGAGACGGATCCAGCGACGCCGTCGAGCAGGCAGAACCCGTGGAAGCGGCAACCCCCATGAGATCCAGCCACATAATCAGCCCCTCGCCCTCGATGTAACGACAAGAGACGTTGACATTTCCGGGCAGTCGGCGTTCTCGGTCGCCGTTGAGGCGCACGTGCGGGAGCGCGAGAAGCCCGTCGATGAGTTTTTCGCGCAGAGCGAGGATGCGCTCACGTTCGCGCCTTCCCTCTTCTCCGCACATATATTCCAATGCTGTAGCAAGCGCCACAGCGCCGGCGACGTTCTCCGTACCGCTGCGCTTGCGGCCCTCCTGACCTCCGCCCTCCACAAGGTTCTTGATCCACATTCCCTTTTTGATATAAAGGGCGCCGATACCCTTGGGTGTATGCAGCTTGTGTCCCGAGATCGAGAGCAGATCCACGCCGAGCCCGTGCAGATCGATGTCCACGTGACCGACGGCCTGTACGGCGTCGCAGAAGAAAGGCACCTTCTTTGTGTGGGCGATCTCACAGAGCGCACGGATCGGCTGAATGGTGCCGATCTCGTTGTTTGCGTACATCACGCACACGAGCGCGGTATCCTCCCGCAAAGCGGCTTCCAGATCCTCGGGGTGCACGATCCCCTCTTCATAGACGGGGAGCCACGTGATCTCATAGCCTTCCTCTTTTTCCAGACGCAGAAGCGTATTACGCACCGCCGGATGCTCAATGGCAGAAGCGATCACGTGCTTCTTGCCCGCGCGGGCGCGCACCGCTCCGAGAATGGCCCAGTTGTCGCTCTCGGTGCCGCCGGAGGTAAAGTAGAGCTCCTTGGGGTCACAGCCGAGCATTGCCGCCGCACGGCTTCTGGCATCCTCCAGCGCCGCGCGAGCGCGCCGGCCGAAGGAATACAGCCCCGAGGAGGCGTTTCCGAATTCTTCGAGATAATACGGCGTCATTGCCTCCAAGATGTGAGGCAAAACTCTGGTGGTTGCGGCATTGTCCGCATATACGTAACGTTTTTCCATGCTGTTCACTTTCCGTTCTCGATCGCCGCGACGGCAAGTCTGTCACAGCGTTCGTTTTGTGCGTGTCCGTCGTGTCCCTTGACCCAATGGAAGGTGACCTCGTGCCCTTCCTTGGCCATCAAAAAGCGCTCCCAGAGGTCTCGGTTCAAGACGGGCGATCTGTCTGCTTTTTTCCAACCGCGGCGCACCCAGCTCTCCAGCCAGCCCTGCAGGTTTGCCTCCACGAGATACTTGGAGTCGCTGTACAGCTGAACGCGGCAGGGCTCCGTCAATGCCTCAAGCCCCATAATGGCGGCAGTCAGCTCCATACGGTTGTTGGTGGTGCTTTCCTCGAAGCCGCTCATCACCTTTTCGCGGCCGCGGTACACCAGAATGGTGCCCCAGCCGCCGCGTCCGGGGTTGCCGGTGCAGGCGCAGGCGGGGTGGGTTTCTACTTCTTTCCTAAATTCTCCTTGTGGAACAGCGGCGGGCTCAACGGCTCTTCCACC
>JAZRZY010000142.1:0-1739 GCA_045601605.1 Eubacteriales bacterium | reverse complement strand
ATCCCGTATCGCGGCGCTTGGCTGGAGTACGGGACGGACATCAACGACGTCTTCTACGTCAAGATCGACCGCAACCGTAAGATCCCCGTCACCATTCTCATCCGCGCGCTGGGCATCAGCGAGGATGAGGACATTCGCGCGCTCTTCGGCGATGACAACAAGATCATCCAGTCCATCGAGAAGGACGGCATCACCGAGCTGGCTCGCTCCAATCATACCACGCCCTACGAAGAGGCTCTCAAAGAGATCTATCGCCGTCTGCGCCCCGGCGATCCGCCCCTCGTGGAAAGCGCGGAAATCCTGCTCAACAATATGTTCTTCGATGCGCGCCGTTACGACATTTCCGCCGTCGGCCGCTACAAGTTCAACAAAAAGCTCTCCTTCGCCAAGCGTGTCGAGGGACGTGAGCTTGCTCTGGACGCCGTCAGCGCTCTGACCGGCGAGATCGTGCTGGAAAAGGGCACGGTTCTGGACGAGGCCGCCATTGAAAAGCTTGAGTGCGCCGGCGTTTGCACGCTGGACGTTTTCGGCGAAGACGGCGCCATCGTTCACGTCTTCACGAACGGCAGCGTGGATCTGACGAAGGTCCTCAAGTTCGACACCTCCGCCGCGGGCATCCGTGAGCGCGTTCGCATCGACGTTCTCACCGAGATCCTTTCCACTTATAAGAAGCAGGCGGATATCATAAACGCCCTCAAGGAGCGCAAGAACGACCTCGTGAAGAAGCACATCACCCGCGAGGACATTTATGCCTCCATCAACTACCTGATCTGTCTCTCCCACGGCATCGGCCGCGAGGATGACATCGACCACCTCGGCAACCGCCGTCTGCGCTGCGTCGGTGAGCTTCTGCAGAATCAGCTTCGCCTCGGCTTCTCCCGTATGGATAAGATCGTCAAGGAGCGTATGACCATTCAGGACAACGAATCCGTCACGCCTCAGGCGCTGATCAACATTCGCCCCGTGGTTTCCGCTATCAAGGAATTCTTCGGGTCTTCTCCCTTGTCTCAGTTTATGGATCAGAACAACCCCTTGTCCGAACTGACCCACAAGCGCCGTCTGTCGGCACTCGGCCCGGGCGGTCTGTCCCGCGACCGCGCCTCCTTCGAGGTGCGCGACGTGCACTACACCCAGTACGGCCGTATGTGTCCCATCGAGACCCCCGAAGGTCCGAACATCGGTCTGATCTCCTACCTTTCCACGTACGCACGCATCAGCGAGTTCGGCTTCATTGAGGCGCCGTACCGCCGCGTGGATCACGAGAAGGGAATCGTCACCGACGACGTTCGCTATATGACCGCAGACGAGGAGGACGAGTACATCATCGCGCAGGCGAACGAGCCTCTGGATGAAAACGGTTGGTTCGTCAACCGCCGCGTCACCGCCCGCCGCCGCGAGGAGATCCTCGAGGTCGAGCGCGAGCGCGTGGACTATATGGACGTCTCCCCGAAGATGGTGGTTTCCGTTGCCACCGCTCTCATCCCCTTCCTTGAGAACGACGACAACTCCCGTGCTCTGATGGGCTCCAACATGCAGAAGCAGGCCGTCCCGCTGATGGTCACGGAAGCTCCCGTGGTCGGCACCGGTATGGAATACAAGGCTGCCGTTGACTCCGGCGTCTGCGTCTTGGCGAAGAATGCCGGTAAGGTCGAGAGCGTCTCTGCCGATGAGATCGTCATCACCGGCAAGGCGGGCACCGACACCTACCGCCTCATCAAGTTCAAGCGTACCAACCAGGG
>JAZRZY010000141.1:0-12606 GCA_045601605.1 Eubacteriales bacterium | reverse complement strand
CTAAGACCGCTTGGCCTCCGACTTCTTTTCCTTATTATTCAAGCACGTACTTTTTAAAGAAATCTCCCCGCTCTTCGAAATTCTTAAACTGGCCCCAGCTGGCGCAGGCCGGGGAAAGAAGGACGGCATCGCCTTTGAGGGCGGCACCGCACAGATGCAGTCTTTAACGCTCGGCAGCGGTTCCTTCATCGACGGCTTTGAAGAAGGTCTTGTCGGCGTCAAGCCGGGCGAGACCGTCGATCTGAACCTCACCTTCCCCGATCCTTACGAGAACAATCCCGATCTGGCCGGTGCCGAAGTCGTTTTCACCGTGAAAATGCACTACATCCAAACCGATTCCAAGGAAGTCCCCAAACTCACCGACGAGCTTGTGAGCGCGCTTACCGAGCAGCACACGGTCCAGGAGTATGAAGACTTCATTCTCCAGGATCTCTCCACAACGATGAAGGAGAACATCGTCTGGAACAACCTCATGAACGAATCCGTGTTCCACAAGCTTCCCGACAACGCCGTCACCTACTACCGAAAGAGCTACATCAACAATTACAAAACCATGGCGCAGACCTATGGGATGGATTTCTCCTCCTTCCTCTCCCAAATGATGGGCACAACCGAATCCCAATTCCTTGCCACCGCGAAGGAATATGCGGAAAACGCCGTAAAGGCTGACCTCATCATCTACCGCATTGCACAGGAACAAAATCTCACCCCGACCGAGGAACAGCGCAACGCCGCCCTCGAGGATCTGTTTGAGACCTACTCCGCGCAGTACAATCTTGCAGACATCGACGCCATGAAGGATTATCTCGGCGAAGACAACACCGAGAAGCTCGTGATGCACACCTTTATCGTAAACTACGCCTGCGAAAACGCCAAAGTAAAATAAAACATATGACCAAAGGCCGCCTCCCTCTTCTGCTTCTTTCCCTTTTGCTCGTACTTCCTCTTTCGTCCTGTGCCCTCTTTGAGGCACTCGACCCCCCGAAAGAGTACGTGCCCTACGACTACGATCTCTCCGAGTACATCGTGCTCGGTGAATATCGTGCGCTCTCGATCAACCGCGCAGACGCGGCACCGACCGAAACGGAAATCGAAGCACAGATGGAGGCGGATTTTTCCCTTTTGACGCACCTGACCGACTGCGAGCTGAAGCTCGGTGACACGGTCAATCTAAACTACACCGCCACCTTCGACGGAAAAACCTACGACGACGACACCGAGGCGGGCTTTGAGATCACGCTCGGCGAACAAGCTTTGGGGATCCCCGGCTTTGACGAAGGACTCGTCGGCGCAACCCCCGGAGATACGATCGCCTTGGATCTCACCTTCCCGAAAGACTACGAAAAAACGCCGGAATATGCGGGAAAAGACGTTTCCTTCCTTGTGGAGATCAACTATGTCCGTCTTCCCTTACCCACGCTGACCGACGAGCTCGTCAGTAAATACACCACCTACAAAACCGTCGAAGCCTACGAGGCGGGCATCTATGATGCGCTGACGGACGTAAAGATCGTACAGGTGCTGTGGCAGCGCGTCGTGGAAGATTCCAAGGTTTTGAAATACCCTGAAAAAGAGTATGAAAATTACTATACGGAATATTTGGACGGTTATACGACGCTTGCCCAAACCTATGATATGACGCTTTCGGAGTTGGTGGAAAGTATGGATATGACGATGGACACCTTCTACCGCGAAGCCGACGAAGAGACCAAGCGTTACCTCAAGGAGGATCTGATCGTTTACGCCATTGCACGCGCGGAAAACCTCACCCTCAGCGAGGAGGAATATCAAGAAGCCGTCCAAAACTACTATCAATCCACCGCCTCCGCCTACTACGTCTCGCAGGAGCTGATGGAGCAAACCCTCGGAAAAGAGATTCTCACCCAGCAATTTATCTCCAACAAAGTCTTAGACTACATTTGTTCCAATGCGGTGATCGCAGAAGGATGACCATGCAAAAAAACGAACTTTACCACGTAATCATCGAGGATATGAACGATATGGGGTTCGGCGTATGCCGCGTGGATTCCATGGTCGTTTTCGTTGCGCTCGCCGTCACGGGCGATCACGCCCGCGTGCGTATCATTAAGGTGGCATAAAGCTATGCCGTTGCCCGCATCGAAGAGTTGCTCCACCCTTCCGAGCACCGTATGTACGCCCTCTGCCCGTCCTTCAAGCGCTGCGGAGGATGTTCGTTTCTGCACATCACCGACGAATATGAACTGAAGCTCAAAGAAACCTTTGTACGCACGTCTATGCGGAAAATGGGGCTTGAGATCCCCGTGCGCTCCATTCTCAGCGCGCCTTCCCGCATTGCCTACCGCAACAAGGCCCAATACCCCCTCTATGCCGACGAAGAAGGGCACATTCACGCAGGCTTTTACGCCAGACGCTCCCACACGCCCGTCTGCGCCGAGGAATGTCTGCTCCAACCCGCCGCTTTTTCCAAGCTTGCCCGCGCTTTCTGCGAGGCGTTTGAAGCGGCAGGCCTCACCTGCTACGATGAGAAAAGTGCGCGCGGGCTTCTTCGCCACTTGAACCTGAGAGAAGGGGCAGACGAAAGCATTACCGCCGAGATCGTCATCAATGCATCCAAAGCCAAAATGCTCCTCCCGATCGCCGAAGCGATGCGGGAGCGCTTCCCCTTCCTGAAAGGCGTCTGCGCCAATTTCAACACCAAAAACACCAACGTCATACGCGGAGCGGATTACGAAGTGCTCTCGGGGGATATGACGCTTACGCAAACGCTTTGCGGTCAAAGTTTTCTGCACGGTCCCGCCTCGTTTTTCCAAGTGAACCGCGCAGCCGCCACCCTGCTGTTTGAGGAGGCGCGCCGACTTTTGGACGCTTCTGCCTCGGACAGCGTTTGCGACCTTTACTGCGGTGTAGGCGCCGTCGGTCAATGCGTGGCTCCCAAAAGCCGCCTACACGGTGCAGACGTGGTCAAGGAGGCGATCGACTACGCCGCGAAAAACGCAGAGCTCAACGGCTGCAACGCCGTTTACGTCGCCATGGATGCCGCCGCCTATTTTGCCGCCGCAGGCTCCTTTGACGCCGTTTTACTCGACCCTCCGCGCGGCGGATTGGATGAAACCATGGTGCGCCTTCTTTTGGAAAAACTACCCCGGAAGATCCTCTACATTTCCTGCAATCCTCAAACGCTCTGCCGCGACCTTTTAAAACTGACCGCCGAGCATTACGAAAGCGACGGCATTACACCCGTCGATCTTTTTCCGAAAACGGGGCACGTGGAATGCGTGTGTCTCTTAACGCGAAAAGTGTAAAAAATCAAAAAAAGCCCTTGACAAGCAAACCGATCGGATGTATAATGCGTGCAAATTGAAATTCAAACAGGAGGACAGCTTAAGAAAATGAAACGCTTTTTCAGCTATTATTATTTCTTTACCAAGGGCTGTCTGCCTGCTTCTCCTTCCAAAGCCTGACGCAAACGAAGGAACGAACCGTACAGACAGTCCGCATTCGCATTGCTCAAACGGAGCAAACGAAATGCGGATTTTTTATTTTCAACACGAAAGAGGTGTCCGTTATGCAAATGAATTTCCACAGAAAACTCCCGATCCCCCAAGAGGTCAAACGCGAATTTTCACTGACGAGTGAGATGCAGGCGCAAAAAGAGCGTCGCGACGAAGAGATCCGCGCGGTCTTTACAGGGGAAAGCGATAAGTTTTTGCTGATCATCGGTCCTTGCTCTGCCGACCACAGCGAGCCTGTTTTGGAATACATTTCCCGTCTCAAGCGAATCGAAGAGCAAGTGGGAGATAAAATTGTAATCATCCCGCGCATCTACACCAACAAGCCGCGCACCACGGGACAAGGCTATAAGGGAATGCTGCACCAGCCCGACCCCGAGGCAAAGCCGGATCTGTACCGCGGCATCGTCTCAATCCGCAAGTTGCATCTGGATGCACTGAAAAACTTCGGCTTCTCCTGCGCGGACGAAATGCTCTATCCGGAGAATTACCGTTACCTTTCCGATCTGCTCTCCTACGTTGCCATCGGAGCGCGTTCGGTGGAAAACCAACAGCACCGCCTTACCGCCAGCGGTCTGGAAGCGCCGGTCGGCATGAAGAACCCCACGAGCGGAGATCTCTCCGTGATGATGAACTCCATCGTCGCCGCACAATCGAGCCACACCTTCCTCTACCGCGGCTGGGAGGTGACGAGCGCCGGCAATCCCTATGCACACGCCATTTTGCGCGGATACGTTGATTTCGCCGGCAAAAGCGTCTCCAACTACCACTACGAAGATCTGCTCAGAGTGGAAGCTCTTTACGAGGCCTCCGGTCTGAAAAACCCCGCCGTGATCGTGGACACCAACCACAACAACTCCGGCAAACAATTCCTCGAGCAGATCCGTATTGCCAAGGACATCGTCCACAGCCGCACACAAAACGACAACATTCGCCGTCTCGTCAAAGGTCTGATGATTGAAAGCTACCTTGAGGACGGCGCGCAAAAGCCCGAAGAGCACGTCTTCGGGAAATCCATCACCGACCCCTGTCTCGGCTGGGAGAAAACACAACAGCTGATCCTCGAGATCGCTGACAAGCTCTGAGCCGGACAGATCCAAAGGAGCAAGCATGATCGTTGACAACAGAAAAAAAGTCCTCATCGTCGGCCTCGGCCTCATCGGCGGAAGTTACGCCGCCGCGCTCAAACGCTTCGGCTTTCACATTGCCGCCATCGAAAAATTGCAAAGTTCCATTGACTACGCCTTGCGCAAAGGGATCATTGACGTAGGTACGACCGAAGCCGACGAAAAGCTTCTGGCGGATGCGGATCTGGTGATTTTTGCCCTATACCCCGAAGTGTTGTTGGATTGGATCAAAGAACACCGCCATGCGTTCAACCGCAGCGCCCTGCTCACCGACGTCACGGGTGTCAAGAGCGCACTGGTCTATCGCATCCAAGAACTGCTTGAGGGCGGCGCGGAATTCATTGCCGCCCACCCGATGGCGGGCCGTGAGGTATCCGGAGTGGAAAACAGCACCCCCTCCCTCTTTTTTGATGCCAACTACATCGTAACTCCCACCGAGAAAAACTCCCGCACGGCGATCGATACCTGTCTGGAGCTCGGGCGACTTCTGGGCTTTGCCAACGTCACCACCCTCTCGCCCGAAGAGCACGATGAGATGATCGGCTTTGTCTCTCAGCTCACGCACTGCATCGCCATCACGCTGATGACCTGCAACGACAAAGAAAACCTTGAGAAATTCACGGGCGACTCGTTCCGTGACCTGACACGGATCGCGCGCATCAACGACCGCCTTTGGAGTGAGTTATTCCTTTTGAACAAGGAGGCATTGCTCCGTCAAATGGCACTGTTCTCCGCAGAATTCAATCGCCTGAAAACGATGCTCGAAGCAGAGGACACGGACGGAATGCGAGAGATGATGCGCCTCTCCACCGAACGGCGAGCCCGCTTCGACAAGCGTTGACAATCCTCTCCTTTCCAACTATACTGAAGAGGAAGAAAACGCTTTTCCAAACCTGAGGAGTCCACCGCTCATGCACGCCATTCTGTCTTTTTTACGGAATATGTTACCCTTTCAGGCAGTGGGGCTTTTGCTCTACGTGATCGCCCGCGCCGTCTGCCTGTCCGTTCAAAAGAAAACGTTTCGTGCCCTGCGCGAGGTGTGCGGCATCTTTCTCACCCTCTCGGTGATCGGCATCCTCTCTCAGGCCGTTTTGCCGAAGATCGGCTTGGACCAAAGCGGCATCACCGTATCCCTTTCCGGCGTACATACGACCAATCTCATCCCCTTTCGCGTCTTTTACGATACCGCAAAAGAAGTGTTTGTAAACGGGAAGATCAACGCCTTTCTCATCAATTTTCTCGGGAACATCGTCCTGTTCATTCCCGTGGGCTTTTGCGTTCCCCTGCTCTGGCACACCAAGGCCGGAAAAACCGCGCTTTGCGGTTTTTCCCTCTCCCTTTTCATCGAAATCTGTCAACTCTTCTTACCGCGTTCCACCGACGTGGATGACCTGCTCTTGAACACCCTCGGAACGCTTGCGGGATACCTTCTCTGCCGCTTTATTTTGCGGCGTTTTCCGCAGATGAAGCAACACTTTGAGCCTGTTTGATGCTATGAAAAAAACAACGCTTTCCGGCCCCGCGCTCTTCTTTTACGGCACCATTTCTCTCACTGCGGTGCTCTCCCTTCTTTTCTTTTGGCTCTATTACGGAGGACTCGTCGCAACCGACGTTGTTTTATGGTGCGGGATCGTCTCCTTTATGATCCTCTATCATTTCGGTCTGCGTATCCTCTTCGGGGAGATCACAAAACACATAAAGATCAACTGCCACCATCCGTTTTTTGCCCGAAAGCCCTTTGAAGCACGGATCTACAGGTGCCTGCGCGTGCGACTCTGGAAAGATCGGGTGCTGACCTTTGATCCTGCCGCCTTTGATCTGAAATCACACAGCCTGCACGAGATCGCCACCACGATGGCAAAATCCGAACTGGATCACTGGATCAACGAAATCATCTCACTTACAAGCATCCTTTTCTCCCTGATCTGGGGAGAGTTCCCGATCTTTTTCCTCACGGCTCTCGGTGCCATGATCTTTGATATGCAATTTATCTTGGTTCAGCGCTACAACCGTCCGATCGCCTTGCGCGTCATGGAACACCGCGAAAAAAAGAACCGTCCGACCCCCGTTTGATCTCCGATTGAAAGAAAGGATCTCACCATGCAGACGATTCGCGTTTCGGCCTCCCGCAACTACGATGTTCTCATCGGCAGCGGCGCCCTCACAGAGCTTTGCACGCACCCCTGCGGCGCGCGTGCCTTTTCGCGCGTCTGCGTAGTGACGGACGACCGCGTTGCTCCCTTACATCTGGAGGCGCTTCTCGCCCGTTTGCAAGAGGCGTCCATCCCCTTTGAAACGATCGTTCTACCGCACGGCGAGGAGACCAAGAGCCTTGAAATGCTGGGCGGCGTTCTGAACTTTCTCGCCGCGCACGCCTTTTCCTCCGAGGACGCTCTCATCGCCTTCGGCGGCGGTGTCATCGGCGACCTGACGGCGCTCTGTGCCGCTCTGTATCTGCGCGGGATCGCCTGCATCCAGATCCCGACCACGCTCCTCTCCATGGTGGACTCCTCGGTCGGCGGAAAATGCGCCGTCAATCTCCCCGTCGGCAAAAATCTGGTCGGTACCTTCTTCCAGCCCTCTCTCGTGCTCTGCGACACGACGCTTCTGTCCACGCTGCCGAACGACGAATTTTCCTGCGGGATGGCTGAAGTCATCAAGTACGCGCTCGGCTTTGACAAAGAGCTGTTCAACCTCCTTGAGGGGGATTTAGAACACGTTTTGGAAACGGTCATTTGCACCTGCGTACAGATCAAACGTGACACCGTGGGGCGCGATGAGTTTGACCGAGGAGAGCGCAAGAAGCTCAACCTCGGGCACACGCCCGCACACGCTATCGAGGCACTCTCCGAATACCGAATCCCGCACGGGAAGGCCGTGGGGATCGGGCTTTCCATCCTGAGTCACGCCTATCTTTCCGCCCCCGATGCCGCGCGCGTCGATGCGCTCCTGTCCCGCTACGGTCTCGAAACGCACACCGCCTATTCCGCCGAAGAGCTTGCCCGTGCCGCACTTGCAGACAAGAAACGCGCCTCCGACACGCTCTCCCTTATCGTTCCCGAAGAGATCGGCCGTTGCGAGATCTCTCCCGTTCCCGTCTCAAGCCTCGGCACGATCTTCCTGCGAGGTCTCAAATGAATCTCACTCTCAAATCGCGCCGACTCTCGGGTGAGGTCCGTGTCCCCTCCTCCAAATCCGCGGCACACCGCGCGCTGATCGCCGCCGCATTTGCCAAGGGTCAAACGCACGTAAAACTTTCCGGCTTCTCCGACGACATTCTCAAAACGGCAAGCTGCCTTAGCGCACTCGGTGCAACACTCTCAAAGAAAACGGACGGCTATTTCGTCACGCCGATGCAAGCTCCGCCCGCCGAAGCGGTTTTAGACTGCGGCGAGAGCGGTTCCACGCTCCGCTTTCTTATGCCGATCTGCGCCGCTCTCGGCGTGCACGCAAAATTCGTCTGTCACGGACGGCTCGCCGAGCGCCCGATGGAAGATCTCATCACGGCGCTTTCCGAACACGGGATCTCCTTCTTCGGCTCACACGAGATCTGCGGAAAGCTTTCCGCAGGCATCTTTTCGCTCAATGCCAACGTCTCCTCGCAATATCTCACGGGGCTTCTTTTCGCCCTTTCCCTCTTGGAGAAAAACAGCGAAATCCACCTTACCACAAAGCTCGAAAGCGCCTCTTACGTCCGGCTTACGACCGACATCCTCCGAAAATGCAAGGCAGAGATCCGCTCCGAAAACGACGTCTTTTTCGTCCGAGGCATCTCTCGTTTTACCACCCCGAGCATCTTTTGCGTGGAAGGCGATTACTCTGCCGCCTCCTTCTGGCTCGGAACCGGGGTGCGCGTATCCGGCCTGTCTGCAGACAGCACACAAGGAGATTCAGCCATTCTCGCGCTCCTGGATCGGATGGGTGCCGCAATGAGCGCCGAGGAGGGCGCGTTGACTGCGACCTCCACCGCCCTGCTTCCCATTGCCGTGGACGCGACGGATATCCCCGATCTTGTCCCCCCGCTTGCTGTACTCTGTGCCACGGCAAACGGCGAGAGTCGCATCACGGGCGCCGCAAGACTCCGGTTCAAGGAAAGCGACCGCATCGAAAGCACGCTCGCCCTCCTGCGCGCCTTGGGCGCGGATGCCGAAGCTCTCCCCGACGGACTTCTCATACGCGGCAACGGACATCTCTCCGGCGGCACGGTAGACGCGATGGGCGATCACCGCATTGCGATGAGTGCCGCACTCGCCTCACATTTTGCAGACGGAGACATCACCGTCCTCGGTGCCGAATGCGTCAACAAGTCCTATCCTGCCTTCTGGAAAGATTTCGAGAAGCTCGGCGGAATCTTTCATCAAGTCTGACAACAGAAAGGATCGTTCCATGTCCTCTACCTTCGGAAAAAAAATCAAGATCTCCATCTTCGGTCAGTCTCACTCCGAAAAGATCGGTGTCGTCATCGATACGCTCCCCGCAGGGTTTGCACCTGATTTCGAGCGACTTTCCGCCTTCACCGCCCGTCGCACCGCCGTCGGCAAAGACGGCACGACCGCGAGAAAGGAAACGGACGTGCCCGAGATCGTCTCCGGACTTGTCAACGGGCACACCTGCGGCGCGCCGCTTTGCGCGCTCATTGAAAATCACGACACGCGTTCTGCCGACTATGACGAGCTGAAGTACCTTCCCCGCCCCTCGCACGCGGATTATCCCGCGTCCGTGAAGCACGGCGGTTTTCAGGACGTGCGTGGCGGAGGACACTTTTCCGCGCGTTTGACCGCGCCCTTTGTCTTCGCAGGCGGGCTCATCCTGCAGTTGCTCGAAGAAAGGGGCATACAGATCGCCGCACGCATCCGACGCGTCGGAGCGGCGGAAGATCTGCCGACGGACTATGCGAAAATCGATCGCACCCTTTTGCGCGAGCTTTCCGAAAAAGCCTTCCCCACCCTCGGCGACCCCGCGCCGCTTCAGGCAGAGGTCAAGGACGCCGAATGCACCCGTGACAGCGTGGGCGCCATACTTGAGTGCTTCGTTCTGGGTCTGCCCGTCGGACTCGGCGAACCGATCTTCGACTCGCTTGAAAGCCGCATTTCCTCCCTCGTTTTTTCCATTCCCGCCGTCAAAGGCGTGGAATTCGGCACAGGCTTTGCCCTCTCTCAAATGCGTGGCTCACAGGCAAACGATGCCTACCTTCCCGCCGAAAACGGCGAGATCAAGACCTTGACCAACCACAACGGAGGTATCCTCGGCGGTCTTTCCACCGGAATGCCCCTCGTCTTCTCCGTCGCCTTCAAGCCAACGCCCTCCATCGGTCTGGAGCAGCAAACAGTCAATTTGCAGACGGGCAAAGCACAGAATTTAACCATCCGCGGCCGCCACGATCCCTGTGTCGCTCTGCGTGCCCTTCCGATCGTGGAGAGCGCCGCCGCTTTGGCTCTTTCCGAATTCCTCCTCTAAACCAACACACCTCTTTTCACCGAAAGGGATCCCCATGGACATCCAAAACATTCGAGACGAGATCAACGAACTTGACGAAAAGCTGGTCGAGTTGTTCGTGCGCCGCATGCATCTTGCCCGCGCGGTTGCCGAGTATAAAAAAGAACACGATCTCCCCGTCACGGATCGCACGCGCGAACGCGAAGTACTGCACCGCCTCACGGGCGAGGTAACCCCCGAGTTTCAGGTATACACGAAATCGCTTTACCAAAAGCTCTTTGAACTCTCGAAAACCTATCAGTCCGCCCTACTCTCTTCCGAGTCTGCGTTGGTCAAACAGATTCGCGCCTCCATCGAGACGACACCGCGCCTTCTTCCCGCACGCGCCAAGGTTGCCTGTCAGGGAACGGAGGGCGCCTACTCTCAGCTTGCCTGCGACCGCATCTTTCAAACGCCGTCCGTCGAATTCTTCGACAGCTTTGACGCGGTATTTCGCGCAGTGGACAGCGGGCTTTGCCACTACGGTATTCTGCCGATCGAGAACAGCACGGCCGGCTCGGTGACCTCGGTCTATGAGCTGATGCAAAAATACCGTTTTTACATCGTCGGCGGCACGCGCCTGTGCGTCGGCCATACCCTGATGGCCCCCTGCGGCACACGTCTGTCGGACGTGCGCGAAGTCATCTCTCACGAGCAGGCGCTGAGCCAATGCTCCGACTATCTCAAGGGGATGGAAGGGGTCCGCATCACACGCGCCAAAAACACCGCGCTTGCCGCAAAAGAGCTTGCCGCCTCCGAACGACACGATGCGGCGGTTATCTGCTCTGCAGATTGCGCTGAGCTCTACGGTCTTTGCGTGCTGGAAAGCTCCGTTGCAAACACCGAAAACAATCACACCCGTTTCATCTGCATCGCCAAAGAGCCGGAGATCTATCCCGGAGCGAACCGAACCAGCCTGATGGTGCGCCTGCCGCACAAACCGGGTGCGCTCTACGGACTGCTTGCGCGCTTCGACGCGCTCGGCATCAATCTCACCAAGATCGAAAGCCGACCGATCGCGGGAACGGATTTCGAATTTATGTTCTATTTCGACATCGACGCCTCTGTCTACGACGATGCGCTTCTTGCTCTTCTCGCTCAGCTGGAGGCGGAAATGAGCGGATTGACTTACCTCGGGAGCTACTATGAGTGCTGAGTTGAAAACGGGCCTGCTCGGCAAGACGCTCGGTCACAGCATCTCCCCCCTTCTCCACGCTTGGATGGGCGATGAAAACTACCGCCTTTTCGAAGTGGAAGAGGCAATGCTCGGCACGTTTCTTGCCTCAGACCAATGGGATGCGATCAACGTCACCATCCCCTACAAGCAGGCAGTGCTCCCCTACTGCACGGCGCTCTCCGAGCGCGCGCGCCTCTGTGGTGCGGTCAACGTGCTTGTACGCACAAAAGACGGCATTTACGGCGACAACACGGACTACGCAGGGCTTTCGCATCTGTGCGATTCCATCGTGTTTGCAAACAAGAAGGTTGCCATCCTCGGACGCGGCGGTGCCGCGCAGATGGCACGTGCGCTCGTCCGTGATCTCGGCGCACGTGAGGCGGTGCTCGTTTCCCGCACGGGCGAAGTGCGCTTTTCCGACACACCCCTCTTTTCCGATGCCGAGATCCTCATTCAGGCAACTCCCGTCGGCATGCACCCAAACTGCGATGACACCCCTTTGGACCTCGGTGTGTTTTCCCGACCGGAAGCAGTCGTGGATCTGGTGGCAAATCCGCTCCGCAGCACGCTCTGCCAAGCGGCAACTGCACGCGGCATCCCTGCGCGCGGCGGGCTTTTGATGCTCTGCACACAGGCGCACGAGGCAAGACGCGTCTTTACGGGAGAAGAGCCGAAGATCGGACGCGAAGAACTGTACCGAAAGGCTCTTTCCGAAACCGAAAACATCGTCCTCATCGGTATGCCGGGATGCGGAAAAACCACTCTGGCAAAGGAGCTTTCCCTTGCCTTAAACCGCCCCTTCCACGACACCGACGCACTCATCGAAGAACGTGCGGGTATGCCGATTCCGGAACTGTTTGCAACCTACGGCGAGGCACACTTCAGAGCGCTCGAAAAGGACGTGATCCAAGAAGTCAGCCGCCTGCAAGGTATCGTTCTTGCGACGGGCGGCGGTGCGGTGCTGAGTGAGGTAAATCGACGCCGTCTGCGCCACAATTCCTACGTTCTGCGTCTGAACTGTCCGATCGAAGAGCTGTCCCGTGAAGGCAGACCCCTCTCCTCCTCCGCACAGGAGCTCGAGCGGCTTGCCGCCGAGCGCGAGGAAGCCTACCGTGCGACGGCAGACGATGAATTTTATTTTTCCAAAACACAAAGAGACGTGTCGGAGCGCTTGATGAACACTGTGAAAAAAAGATGGAAAAGGTGAAAAAATGGAACGAAAAATTTTGGTCTTAAACGGCCCAAACCTGAACCTGCTCGGCGTGCGCGAGCCGAAGATCTACGGCACGAAATCCTACGCCGACCTCGTGGCGTTCATCGAAGAAGAAGGCAAACA
>JAZRZY010000140.1:0-4724 GCA_045601605.1 Eubacteriales bacterium | reverse complement strand
GTATCGTAGAGATTGATGTAGTAGGAGAGGTTTTCCGTCAGCACGGGCCCGTGCAGAGGACAGATCTTCTCAAGGTTGAGTGCGGCGGCCTTTTTCAAGAGGCTTTGCACCTGCGCGCCGTACTTTCCGACGATGCCGATGTAGTAGCGCCGCGCCTCGCACGCCCAGTCTTCTTCGACGTCGAGTGCGCCGAATTTGCCGAAGCCGTCGGCGGAGAAGAGCACGCGATCCAGATCGTCGTAGGTCACAATGACCTCGGGCCAGTGTACCATCGGCGCGGTGACGAAGGTCAGCGTGCGATTTCCCAGCGAGAGGGTGTCACCCTCGCCGACGTCGATGCGGCGGTCGGCAAAGTCCGTGCCGAAGAACTGCGCCATCATAGAAAACGCCTTTTGCGAAGAGACGATGATCGCCTCGGGGTAGGCGCGCGCGAAGTTCAGGATGTTTGCCGAGTGATCCGGCTCCATATGCTGAACGACGAGGTAATCGGGGCTTTTTCCTTCGAGCGCCTTCTGCAGGTTGTCGAGCCACTCGTGCCCGAAGGCGGCGTCCACCGTGTCCATAACGCAGAGCTTTTCACCCGTGATGAGATACGAGTTGTAGCTCATCCCGTTCGGGACGACGTACTGTCCCTCAAAGAGGTCGATTCGGTGGTCGTTGACGCCGATGTAGCGGATGGTGTCTGTGACGTGCATAAAGAAGTCCTTTCCCAAAAGGTAATTTACAAAAAGAGGGGTGTGTGCTATACTTTCCCAAGCGGAAACGCTTGGAAAGGGAGCGAGATATGAAACAAGAGATTCTCTGTGTGATGTGCTTTTACAACGAGGAAAGAAACCTTGCGTCCTGCATTCGCCATCTGGCGCCGTTCGTTGACGGGTTTGTCCTGTTTGACGATGCCTCGACGGACGCGAGTGCAGAGATCGCCGCAGACGCCCCGCGCCTTCGCCGTCTGATCCGAAACGAAAACAAGGAGTCTTGGCGGGAGCGCACCAACCGAGAAACGGTCTTGCGCGCGGCAATGGAGTGCGCTGAGACTGCGGAGCCGTGGGTGCTGTGTCCGGATGCCGACGAGCGGTTTGAAACGCGGTTTTTAAAAGAGCTTCCCAAGATCACCGCCGCTCGTGCGGGGCAGAAGAAGGTGCTTCACCTACGCACGCGCGAGCTCTGGGGAGACATTCACCACTATCGCAGCGACGGCATTTGGGACAACAAATGGAAGGGTTGTCTGTTTCAGCTTTCCGAAGAGATGACCTTCGACTACGATCAGGAGCATCATATTCCGTGGGCGTATCGGGAGATCGCGCATGAGCAGGAGTTTCTGGACTACAACTTCTATCACTTGAAGATGGTGAAAGCAGCGGATCGAAAAAGGCGCGTGAAGCTGTACAACACGCTCGATCCCGAGCGATGGATGCAGGCGATCGGCTACGATTATCTGGCGGATCCCACAGGGCTTGTGAGGAGAAGGATTCCGTTCTCGCACCGCTACCAAACGCGTTTTGTGCCCAAGTATTACAAACGGAAGAACTGAGGCTGCCGCCCCGCTCGGGGCGGCGCCTTTTTCAAAAGCACTTTTTGCCGCCGCAGTCCTGTGCGAAGCCGCAGGAGTAGCAGAGCTCGTTTTGGTTGCCCTCGCCGGAGAAGAAAACGGTGAGGTTCTTCACCGTCGTTTCGGCGATGTTCGAGAGGGCCTCCTCGGTCAGAAACGCCTGGTGCGAGGTGACGATGACGTTGGGCATCGAGATGAGGCGTGCGAGGGTGTCGTCCTCTAAGATATGCCCCGAGTTGTCCTCAAAGAAGAGGTCTGCCTCCTCCTCGTACACGTCGAGGCAGGCGGCGCCGACCCGACGCGCCTTGATCGCCTCCAAGAGCGCCTCGGCATCCACCAGCGCGCCGCGGCTGGTGTTGATGAGCACCACGCCCTTTTTGCACTTGGCAAAGGCCTCGGCATCCAGCAGATGGTGCGTCTCGTCGGTCAGCGGGCAGTGCAGGGAGATGACGTCGCTCTGCTGTAAGAGCTCGTCGAGGGTGACGTAACGGACGGCATCGCCGACGGCAAAGCCCTCTGCGGGGAATTTGTCGTAGGCGAGGATCTTCATCCCAAGACCTCGGCAGATGTCGGAAAATACGCGCCCGATGCGTCCCGTGCCGATGACACCCACGGTCTTTCCGTGGAGGTCAAAGCCTGTCAGCCCGTTTAAACTGAAGTTGAAGTCACGGCTTCGGATATAGGCCTTGTGGATGCGGCGCACGCTCGTCAAAAGCAGGGCGAGTGCGTGCTCGGCGACGGCGTAAGGCGAGTAGGCGGGCACGCGAAAGACGTGGATCTTTTTGTAGGCGTGCTGCATATCGACGTTGTTGAAGCCCGCACAGCGCAGGGCGAGTGCGCGCACGCCGAGGGCCGAGAGTCGGTCGATGACGGGGGCGTTTACCACGTCGTTGACGAAGACGCACACGGCGTCGAAGCCCGCGGCGAGCTCCACGGTATCTTCCGAGAGGCGCGCTTCAAAATATTTGATCTTCAGCCCCGCCTCGGCCGCAAAGCGGTCAAAGGACGGGCGATCGTACGGTTTTGTATCGAAAAAGGCAAGTTTCATAGAAGCCTCCTTGGTTTTGACACGTTTATTATACCACCTTTTTGAAAAAAGGAAAGTGACAAAATCACAAAAATGAGATTTTGTTTGCGTGCATAAACCGCAGCCCTCCGGCATATACTGAACGGAAAAGGGAAGCGAGGTGGGCTTTTTGGGATCCGACGTGTTGGTCTGTGCGCTTTTGCTCTTTGTCTCGGCGCTCGTCGCCCTCTTGCCGAGCGTCTTCTTTTTGTGGAAGCGGTTCAAAAAATAAAAAGAGGTGCACGGTCTTTCGGCCGCGCATCTCTTTTTTGTTTTTTTACTTTAAAAGCTCTTGCTTCTTTTGGTCAAATTCCTTTGTTGAATTCATTGTGCGCCTTGCTGCAGGGCGGGGTATTTTTCCATCAATTCTGCCACGCTCTCGCGGATGAAGGCTTCGGTCTCGTCCATGCTCTCGGGCGTTGCAACGTAGTCGAGATTTGCAAAGGCCGTGGTCATATCGTCGTTTAATTCGGGGTGGTAGTGCGAGATGTCCTTGAACAGGGAGAGGTCGCGCGTTTTTTCCATGGACTGGAAGTCGAAGAAAACGACGTTGTCATACGCGCTGAGCCGCTCGTAGTAGTAGCGGCGGAAGGAGAGCAGGGGCTCAAAGGAGCCCTCGCGCACGGTGTGCGCCCAGTAGAGCGAGGAGTAGGGGCAGAGGAAGACGTAGTAGGTGGTGTCCTCGTCGAAGGGCTCGTTTTCGAGCCACAGATCAAAGTTTTTCTTCATACGCTCTTCCATCCCGAGCACGGCTTGGGAGGAGACGGTGCCCTGTCCCTCAAGGTAGTTTCGGACGAGCGCCTCTTCGCCGGGGTACGTTGCGCGCTCCGCCCAACGACCGACAAGGTCGGGCTCCGTCTTCGCCTTCAGGACGGAGGGCAGCTCACGCCCTGCGGCGTGGAAGGCGAGCGCGGCTGTGTCCATCGGCAGATAGCGCATCCACGCCTCGTACCCGTAGAGGTAGCGCCAGTCGTCCAGCACGGTCTCGTTTTTCAGGTAGGAGGGGTAGTATTCCTCCGGCTCTTCCATATTGAAGCGGATGACGTCGAGCGTGAGCAGGATGGTGTCGGCCTGCCCCGTCTCGGCGGTCCAGTTGAGAAGCTCTGTGGCTTCGGCGATGGTCAAGCCGCCCTTGACGCCCTTGAAGACCTCTTTGTCAAGGGCTTCGTCCAGCGCGTCCATATCGAAGTTTTGGCACATGGAGGAGCCGATGAGCGCGGCGTCGTAATCAAAGCGGCGCGCCATATTTTCCATACAGAAGCGGTCGGCGAGAACGTAGTCTGCCTCGGGCAGGCGGTACTGGAAGTAGGGATCCACGGCATACATCACGGCGCCGCCGAGGAGCAGGAAGGCAAGCACGAACAGGCCGAGGCGCCAAAGGAAGGCGCGCGGGGTGCGACTTTGAGCGTTTTTCATCGTCCTGCCTCCTTAAAAGTTCTCGTACAGGAACACGCCTGCACGCGACATATGAATGAGGGAAACGAAGAAGAGGAAGGCACAGAAGAGTGCCGCCTTGGTGTCAAACGACAGGCGCTCGGTCTTCTCGTGAGAGTTTTTGAAGCAGAAGACGAGCACGCCGCAGGCAAAGAGCAGTCCCAGACCGTAGGCGATGGCAAGCGCGGAGGGCAGGGCTACGATCCCGTCCTGACAGATGCCCGCAAACTGAGAAAGCCCGAGGTTTGTGACGTTGATCAGCCCGCGCCAGACGCGCAGGGCGCCGTCCATCGTCGGGGCGCGGAAGGGCACCCACAGAAGGAGCACGGTGAGGAAGGTGCCCGCCTGACGGAGGGGGCGCGGGATCTTGGAGAGCGGCTTTTCGCAGAGGCGCTCAAAGACCAGGATCAGGCCGTAGGCAGCACCCCAGAGCAGGAAGTTCGCGGTGTCTCCGTGCCAGATGCCGGAGACGGCCATCACCAAAAAGAGGTTTAAGAGCGTGCGGGCAAGCCCTCGGCGGTTTCCGCCGAGGGAGATATAGACTGAGGTGGTGAGCGCGCGGCCGAGGGTCATATGCCAACGGCGCCAGAAGACGGAGACGCTCTCGGATTTGTAGGGGGAGTCAAAGTTCTGCGGCAGGCGGATGCCGAGCATACGGCCGATGCCGCAGGCCAT
>JAZRZY010000139.1:0-3240 GCA_045601605.1 Eubacteriales bacterium | reverse complement strand
GAGGAAGAGAAAACGATTTCCTTCTATCTGGGTGCAAAGGAGAGTGAAAAGCAGTTTGCACACGTTTTAAACGAGCTGGAAGTGCGGTCGTTCTCTGAGTTGATGTCCGAGAGCGTCTCGCGCACGAAACGGCGACTTCCGAAGCCGATCGTCGAGCGGGGAGAGGGAGAAGCGGCGCGTGCGCGAAGCGCATTCCTCAATACGTTTCTCCCGCAACAGGTGCTTCAAAGCCGCTTGCTTGCCAGATGCGGGCTCTATCAGGCGGGCGGGGCTTACGGATTTCGTGACCAATTGCAGGACGCGCTTTTTTATCTCACCTTTGCACCGGAAAAATGCGCCGTGCAGATCCTGCGCCACGCCGCACATCAGTTTGCGGAGGGAGACGTGCTGCATTGGTGGCACAACCTTCCCGACGGCTCGGGGCGTCACCGCGGGGTACGCACGCACATTTGCGACGATTATCTCTGGCTCGTATATGCCGCCTGCCGTTACGTGGAGGTGACACGGGATGCGGCATTCTTGGAGCGCAAGGTACCCTTTTTGCAGGGGCGAGCCCTGAAGGCGGGCGAGCGGGATCTGTACGATGCCTTTGCGTGGGGAGAGAAGGCGTCGCTTTGGGAGCATCTCTTTTGCGCGGCGGATCTTTTCCTCCGTCGCGGGCGCGGAGCGCACGGCTTGGCGTATATGCTTGCGGGGGATTGGAACGACGGCTTCGACAACCTCGGCGAGGGCGCGGAGAGTGTGTTCGTCTCGCAGTTCGGCACTATCTGCCTTTTGCGCCTTTGCCGCCTGATGGAAACAGACGGCAGATGGCCCGAAAAATGTGCGGCGTATCGCCGCTTTGCAGAGGCGCTTTCAAAAGCGGTCTCCGCGAGCTTTTGCGGCAGGTGGTACACCCGCGCCTATTTCGGGGACGGGGAAGCACTCGGTGCGGATCTGAGCCTCAGAAAGCCCTGCTCGATCGACCTTTTGACACAGGCTTTTGCGGCGTTTTGCTTCTTGGAGTCGGAGCGGGACGAGCGGGAGCGAGAGCATGTGTTTTCCGCCTTGGAAGCGGTCTGGGAGCATTTGTACGAACAAGAGACGGGCGTGCTCAAGCTGTTTGCGCCGCCCTTTGATACGCGCGGCAGAGAGGTGGGCTATATCCGTGCCTATGCCTCGGGCGTGCGTGAAAACGGCGGCCAATATACCCACGCCGCCGTGTGGTACGCGATGGCCTGCCGCGCCATGGCACCGTTTTCCGACGATCCGGCACTTTGGCAGTGGCGTGCGGATACTGTTATGGAGGGGCTCTTGCCTTATACGGCGGCTTATTCGGCAGAAAAACGGGACCGTTACCGACTGGAACCCTATGCACTTGCGGGGGACGTTTACGCGGCGAAGGGAGAGCTCGGACGCGGCGGATGGAACCATTACACGGGCTCTGCCGCGTGGGCTTGGCGCTATTACGCCGAAGGGGCGGCGGGATTGCCTCCGTTTTGAAGAAACGGGAGAAAGACGAGGTCTTTCTCCTTGTTTTTTTCTGTGTCGGATGCTATAATGTAGTATCACTTTGCGGAGGCGCTTATGATCGTTGCCGGACTTCAAAAACTGACCTTGCTCGATTTTCCGGGCAAGCTTGCCTGTACCGTCTTTCTCTCGGGCTGTAACTTCCGTTGCCCGTTTTGCTACAACGCCCCGCTCGTTTACGGCGAGCGTGAGGCCTGCCTGAATATGGAGGAGGATGCGTTTTTTGCGTTTTTGGAGGGCAGGCGCGGGATCCTGGAGGGCGTCTGCATCACGGGCGGAGAACCGCTTTTGCAGGACGTTGCTCCCTTCGTGCGCCGCATCCGTGAGCTGGGCTTTTCCGTCAAATTGGACACCAACGGCTCGTTTCCCGTGCGTCTGCGCGCGCTTTTGGAGGAAGGGCTTTTGGATTACGTCGCCATGGACGTGAAAAACTCTCTTTCTCGCTACCCGCGCACCGTCGGACTTTCCGAGTTTGAGACCAAGGGCGTTGAGGAGAGCATCGCGCTTCTCAAGGAAGGGCGCGTGCCCTATGAGTTTCGCACCACCGTTTGCCGCGAGCTTCACCCGAGGGAGGCCTTTGAGGAGCTCGGAGCGCTTCTTGCGGGAGCGAAGAACTACTTTTTGCAGAACTACAATCCGGAAGGGGATCACATCGGCGGTGAGCTCACTCCTTATAATAAGGAAGAACTTGAGTCCTTTTTGCCGCTTTTGACGCCCCGTATCCGTAACGTATCCTTGCGGGGTGTCTAAAAAGCACAATATCTTGTGATGTCATTTGTGCAAAATAGAGAACTTGTCAATATCTTGTGTTTCGGCATTGACAAGTTCTTTTTTTTATACTATAATGAAGCTCCCACAACGCCCATAGGCACAATATCTTGTGCTTTTGAGACCATAAAAACACAAAATCTACCAAGAAGAGAGGCGAACAGTATGTACCAGGTTATCAAACGCGACGGAAAGATCGTAGAGTTTGATCTTTCTAAGATTTCAGAGGCGATCCAAAAGGCATTTGAAGCCCAGGACGTCGCATTCAATCGAGACATCATTGACCTTTTGGCGCTGAAAGTCACTGCGCACTACGCGCCGAAGGTACGTGATTCGCTCATCGGCGTCGAGGACATTCAGGACAGCGTGGAAGCCGTGCTCATCGGCGCGGATTATCCCGAGGTTGCCAAGTGCTACATCCTCTACCGCAAACAGCGCGAAAAGATCCGCAACATGAAGTCCACCATTTTGGACTACAAGCAGATCGTGGACGACTACGTAAAGCTCAACGACTGGCGCGTCAAGGAGAATTCCACCGTCACCTATTCCGTCGGCGGTCTGATCCTTTCCAACTCCGGCGCCATCACCGCCAACTACTGGCTCTCCGAGATTTATGACGAGGAGATCGCCGACGCCCACCGGAACGCCGACATCCACATCCACGACCTGAGTATGCTCACCGGCTACTGCGCCGGCTGGAGCCTCCGTCAGCTGATCCAGGAGGGCCTGGGCGGTGTTGTGGGCAAGATCACCTCCGCTCCCGCCAAGCACCTGGCCACCCTGTGCAACCAGATGGTCAACTTCCTGGGCATCATGCAGAACGAGTGGGCCGGCGCCCAGGCCTTCTCCTCCTTCGATCCATACCTGGCTCCCTTTGTCAAGGCTGACAATCTGGAGTATAACGAAGTAAAGCACTGCATTGAGTCCTTTATCTACGGTGTCAACACCCCCTCCCGCTGGGGC
>JAZRZY010000138.1:0-9456 GCA_045601605.1 Eubacteriales bacterium | reverse complement strand
CTCGGATTGCCGTATCGCGTGGTGATGCTCTCCACGGGCGACGTCGGCTTCTCGTCGGCGATCACCTACGATCTCGAGGTCTGGATGCCCTCCTACGGCCGTTACGTGGGGATCTCCTCCTGCTCGAACTTCCTCGATTTTCAGGCGCGCCGCGCGGATATCCGCTTCAAGAACGATGCCGCCGACAAGACCCGCCACGTGCATACGTTGAACGGAAGCGGTCTCGCCGCAGGGCGCACCACCGCCGCGGTCCTGGAGAACTTCCAGAATGCAGACGGCACCGTCACCGTGCCGGAGGCACTGCGTCCTTATCTCGGCGTGGACGTGATCGAAGCGTAAATGTTTGACACCTTTGACGTCCGATGGATCGTCGGGGCGTTCTGCCTTGCCGCCGTCCTTTTTGCCTTCCATACGTACTACCACAAGGCGGTGCTGGGGGTGTTTGTGCGTGCGCTCCTTGAGAGCGGCGCTGCCTCGCCCGAGACGGCAAAGACCTTTGCCGAATTGGATCTTGCGCCGCGCGGGGTGTATCTGCGATCCGTGTTTTTCGGCGCGCTGAGAAGCGTCGTCGTACCGGAGGGCGGGGAAGCGTTCCGTCGCTTCGGAGGTCGCGCGGAGGATCGGGCGATGGCTCTGCGGTTTTACATCGCAGACGGCTCCCGCGCGAAGGCAGAGGGGCTTTACGCCGAGTCTGCGGGCATTTTCGTGCCTGTGGTGACCACGGCAGTCGCGTTGATCTTCACCGTCACGATCTGCGTGATCTTTGCACAGATCGCGCCGTTGTTTGTGTAAACAAAAGGATTCGGAAAGGAGTCTTTATGAAAAAGAACCGCGAAAACCGCGCCGAAAAGACCTCGGCACAGAGCCGCAAAGAGGCGCGCGAAGCACGCCGCGGGCAAGAGCGCATCGACCGCGAGGTGCGCGCCAGAACGCGCCGCCGCGTGCGCCCCGTCGTCTATATTTTCGCCGCCGCACTCGTTTTGGTCGTTGCCACGGTGCTCTATACGTATTTCTCGCTCGGTCTGCGCTATCTGGTTTACACAGACGGCACCAAGTTCCTCGGCCGCTGTGCGGGCGGGGAGCCGATCGTGGGCACGGTCTATTACACGGACGGAAACACGGCCGCGTACGATGCGGAGACCCGCACCCTGACCTACCGGAACGGCGACTCCTACGTCGGAGACCTGAAGGACTTTTTGCGCCACGGCAAGGGCCGTCTCGTAACCAAGCTCACGGGCGACGTGTACGAGGGCGAGTTTGTGGACAACGAGCCGCACGGAAAGGGGAAGAACCTCTTTGCCAACGGCGACGTGTACGAGGGAGATCTTGTAAACGGGCGCCGCGAGGGGCAGGGAACCTATACCTTTGCGACGGGGGCCACCTACGTCGGAGGCTTTAAGGATAACTTAAAGCACGGCGAGGGCTTCTATACCGCCGCAGACGGCTCCACCTACGAAGGGGAGTACGCCGCTGACCTGAAGCACGGCGAGGGCTACTATAAGTTTGCCAGCGGAGACACTTATCGCGGCACCTACGTCAACGACGTGCGTACCGGCTACGGGGAATATACCTGGGCCAACGGCGAGAATTACAAGGGCGGCTTCGTGGCGAACAAGATCGACACGAGAATGCTTGACGAAAACGGCGAGTTCGTCGTGGACGAGGACGGCTCCTTCGTGCACGGCGAAGAGGGTGTTTATACCTGGCCGACCGAGGAAGGCAAGGGCGAGCCCAAGACCTTCACCGGCTATTTTGAAAACAACAACATCGCAACGGTCAAGGATGAGACCGCCGCATAGAACGCTTTGAAAGGACACAATATGCAAGACATTCGCACCGAGCTTTCCCGCACAAGCTCTGCGGCAAGGCGCGCCTCGCAGACGCTTGCCGCGCTCTCCTCGGCCGAGAAGAATCGTGCGCTTAAGCGTATGGCACAGGCGCTGCGCGCCGAGCGGGGAGAGATTCTTTCTGAAAATGCAAAGGATCTTGCCGCGGCAGAGGCGGCGGGGCTGTCGGGCGCGATGCTCGACCGTCTCAAGCTCACCGAAGAGCGCATAGAGTCTATGGCCTGCGGCATCGAAAAGCTCATCGCCCTGCCCGACCCCATCGGAACGGGGGAGAGCTGGAAGCACGAAAACGGGATGGACATCCGCCGCGTGCGGGTGCCGCTCGGTGTCATCGGCATCATCTACGAGGCGCGTCCGAACGTGACCTCGGATGCCGCCGCCCTCTGCTTTAAGAGTGCAAACGCCGTCATTTTGCGCGGCGGCAAGGAGGCGATGCATTCAAACGTCGCCGTAGCACAGGCGCTTCGTCGCGCCGTGGAGGACTGCGGTCTTCCGCGCGAGGCGATCAATCTCATCACCAGCACCGACCGCGCCTACACGAGCGAGCTTCTCTCGCTTGTGGGCGGAGTGGACGCCGTCATCCCGCGCGGGGGCGCGGGACTCATCCGCTTTGTGCGGGAAACGGCGCGCGTGCCCGTCATCGAGACGGGGGCAGGGAACTGTCACCTCTACGTGCACGAGGACGCAGACGTCGAGCTTGCCCTGCGCGTGCTTGTCAACGCCAAGGTCTCCCGCCCGAGTGTGTGCAACGCCGTGGAGCATCTTTTGATCCATCGGGCGGCGGCGCCGACCTTTTTGCCCCGTGCGCTTGCCGAACTGCAGGCGTGGGGCGTTGCCGTGCGCGGCTGTGAAGCGTGCCGCAAGATCGTTCTCACGCTCGCTTCTGTGACCGAGGAGGATTTTGCTACCGAATACAACGATCTCGTGCTTTCCGTGCGCGTGGTCGAGAGTCTGGAGGAGGCCGCCGAGCACATCAACCGCTACGGCACCCGTCACTCCGAGACGATCATCACCGAGAGCCTTGCGGCGAGTGCGGCCTTTGCCGCCGCCGTGGACGCCGCCTGCATCTATACCAACGCCTCCTCGCGCTTTACGGACGGCGAAGAGTTCGGGTTCGGCGCGGAGATCGGCATTTCCACGCGGAAGCTGCACGCCAGAGGCCCGATGGGGCTCAAGGAGTTGACGACGGTGAAATATCTCATCTCGGGAAGTGGGCAGACCCGCGGCACTCCGCCGCAGGACTGACGCATCCGAAAATACAGAGAAGGACAGTTGAACATGGCAAAGAAAACGACGAAAAAAACCACAAAGAAGAATTCAAAGCAGACCGTTTCCGCAAAACAGGCGGAGATGGTGCGTTCCATGCGCCGCGGCTCGCTCTGGTCGGAGCTTGTCCCGTGGGTCCTCGGCGCTTGTGCGGTCTTCTTTCTTATTTTCCTGATCTTTCCCGCGCAGACGGGCTCGGTGGGACAGCCCGTTTCGGACTTTTTGCGCGGGTTGTTCGGCGTCGGTGCCTTTTTGCTGCCGATCTTGATGCTCAACGTTGCCGTTTTCTGGAAGCGCGATTTTGAGAGCGGTATTCGCGTCTATAAGATCGTGTTTTCCGTCTTGTTTTTGCTCTTTTTCTGCGCTTTCTGCGGTGTGTTTGCCGCAGACGAGGTGGTGCGTACCTTTGAGATCGGAAAGCTCTATGAGGCAGGCCGCACCCTGACGGGCGGCGGCGCGCTGGGCTCGCTCTTGGCAAATGCACTTATTGCGGGCGTGGAGCGCGTGGTCACGGGCATCCTCTCGGCTTTGGTCTTGCTCTTGTCCGGTTGCTTTTTGCTCGGCAAGACGCCGGCGGAGATCGTTTCTGCCATCAAGACAAAGTGGCAGGAGAACCGTGCGCGCGTGGAAGCCTACCGTGAGGCGGGCGAGGGCGACGAGGGCGAGGTGTATTCCGAGGAAGACGGCACCGAGGAGCCCTCTGCCAAGAAAAAACGCGACGTGAAGCTCTCCGAAGAGGAAGACTGCAAGACGCACGATCCCATTTTGGATGATAACGCACCGGCCGAGGAGGATCTGGAGATCCCCTTGAACGACTACGGAACGGATCCGGATTGCGACGACATTACTGAGCTCAACCCGCGCCGCGCGGCATCCCTGAAGGGGACGGTCGGCGACGTGTTCGATCGGGAGAAGGATCCCGATACCTTAAAGAAGTTCTCCGACGAGGAAGTGGAGGAGAGCGTGGAGGAATTCGGCGCAGAGGTAGATCTGCAGAGCCGCGCCGCCGAGGAAAAGACGCAGAAAAAGACGGCGGCTTACCGTTTTCCGCCCCTGTCTTTGCTCTCCGACGAGAAGGTGCGAAAGGCAGACAGCCTGCGCGAGTGCCGCGAGGTGGCGGATAAGCTTGTGCGTACGCTTGAGACCTTCCACGTCAATACGAGCCTGATCGGCATCTCGCAGGGGCCGACCGTCACCCGCTACGAGCTGCAGCCTGAGGTGGGCGTGCGCGTCAAGACCATCGCGGGTCTTTCCGAGGACATTGCCCTGCGCCTTGCCGCGCGTGACGTACGCATCGAAGCACCCATTCCCGGCAGGGAAGCCGTCGGCATCGAGGTGCCGAACAAATCTGTTTCCAAGGTCGGCATCCGCGAACTGATCGAGGACGCCGCCTTCAAGAAGAGCGACAGCCCGCTCGTCGTCTGTCTCGGAATGGACGTGGCGGGTGAGCACGTGTTCTGCAACATTGCAAAAATGCCGCACCTGCTCATTGCCGGCGCCACGGGCAGCGGAAAAAGCGTGTGCATCAACGCGTTTTTGACGAGCATCCTTTATAAGGCGCGTCCCGACGAGGTCAAACTCATCCTCATCGACCCCAAGAGCGTGGAGCTGACCGGCTACAACGGCATTGCCCACCTGCTCGTGCCCGTCGTCTGCGATTCCAAGAAGGCCGCAGGCGCGCTCAACTGGGCGGTGAACGAGATGGAGCGCCGCTACGCCGCCATCAGCGACAAGAACGTGCGTAACATTCAGGCGTATAATCAGGCCGCCCGCGAGGAGGGCGAGGAGCCGATGCCGCATATCGTCATCGTCATCGACGAGCTTGCAGATCTGATGCTCGCCGCGCGCGACAGCGTGGAGACGGCCATCTGCCGCCTCGCGCAGAAGGCGCGCGCCGCCGGCATTCACCTGGTGCTCGGCACCCAGCGTCCGAGCGTGGACGTCATCACGGGCCTGATCAAATCCAACATTCCCAGCCGCATCGCCTTCACCGTGGCAAGCCAGATCGACAGCCGCACCATTCTGGATTCGGCGGGCGCGGAAAAATTGCTCGGCAACGGCGATATGCTCTACGCGCCCATCGGCTCGACCAAGCCGATCCGCGTGCAGGGCGCGTTCGTCTCCGAGGAGGAGGTACGCAGCGTGGTGACCTTCTTAAAGCAGTCCGGCGAGGCCTCCTACAGCGAGGAGACGATGGCAGACATCGAAAAAGAAGCCGAAAAGTGCGACAAAAAGAAGGGCTCTGCCTCCGCCTCCGCAGGGGAGGGGGTAAGCTCTCTTGCCGACCAGGAGGGAGACGATCTCTTCTTCCGCGCCGTGGAGCTTGCGCTGGACAACGGCGGCATCGCCACGAGTCTTTTGCAACGCCGCCTCTCCGTGGGCTATGCCCGCGCCGCGCGTCTGATCGACGCGATGGAGGAGCGCGGCATCGTCGGCCCGCACAACGGCGCCAAGCCGCGTGAGCTTCGCATCACGCGGGAAGAATATCTGGAAATGAAAGCCAAAAGCGGAGACATTGAATGAAGCTACCCAAATTCCTGCGCCGCGTGCAGGTGGATGACAACTACAATTTGGTAGAGGTCAGCGTGTTTACCCGAGTGCGCCGCGTGTTGACGGCGATATTAGTGGTTTTGCTCAACGTTCTGTTGATCGTGCGCGCCAGCGTGAGCTGTTCCATCGAGCTTTCCGAGACGGTTCTGCTCTCCGAGCGAGGCGCCAGAGACCTTGCCTGCGCGGCGCTTTCCCTTGCTCCGCCGCGCGGATTTGCCTCCTTCTCGCAGAAGAATCGCGGGGGAGAGGGCGTGGCGCTGTATCACCTCTATGCCGAAAACGCCACGACGGACGAAATGGGACACTTGCAGGTGACGAACGTGGATTATTTCGACGGCGCGGGACTTTTGCAGTTTACCATGCGTCAAAATCTGCGCCACTATCCCGCCGAAAACGAGAAGGGCAACCCCACGCTTTCCTACGTGGTGCGCGTCATCGACCGCGAGGGCGGGGAGAGCTTTTCCAACACGGCCATTATGCACACGAAGGTCGAGGAGCATCGCGGCTATCTGTTTACCCGCGTAGCCTTTGACGGTTTTCACTTCAACCTTTCCGAGGATTATGTGACGCTCTATGTCTTCCTGACGGACACATCGGACACCTTGCTTTCCATCACCCTGCACGGGACGAGCTCTGCCATGTCGCAGGACGCCCTGCGCTCGCGCCGTTATCAGCACGTTTGAATCGCGGAGACTTTAGGATGAAACGACTTATTTTTCACGACACGACCTTGCGCGACGGGGATCAGACCCCCGGCGTGAATTTTTCGGTGTCCCAGAAGCGGGAGATCGCGCAAGCGCTCGCCCGCGCGCGTGTGGACGCGATCGAGGCGGGCTTTGCCGCCGCGAGTCCGGGCGATGCTCGCGCGGTACGGGAGGTCGTTGCCGCCGTGGGGGACGCCTGCGTTGTGACGAGCCTTGCCCGCGCTACCCGCGCCGACATCGATGCCGCCGCCGAGGCGCTTGCGGGAGCCGCACACGGGCGCATCCACATCTTCCTTTCCACCTCGCCCGTACATATGGAATACAAGCTCAAGATGAGCGAGGAACAGGTGCTTCGTGCCACGCGCGAGTCGGTTTCTTACGCGAAGAGCCTGGGCTTCGAGGTGCAGTTTTCCGCAGAGGACGCCACGAGAAGCGATCCTGTCTTTTTGCGCCGCGTCTTTTGGGACGCGAAGGAGGCGGGCGCAGACGTTTTGAACATTCCGGACACCGTCGGCGTTTCCACGCCCGACGAGTTTTACCGGCTGGTCAAGTCCTTTACGGAGGACGAGGCCTTCTCGGGCTGTGTGTTTTCCGTGCATTGCCACAACGATCTGGGACTTGCCGCCGCAAACACGCTGGCGGGTCTTGCCGCAGGCGCCCTACAGGCGGAATGCACCGTCACGGGCATCGGCGAGCGCGCCGGAAATGCCGCGATGGAGCAGGTTGCCCTTGCCGTACGTACGCGCTCGGAGCTGTTTGGGCTCGCGCTTTCGCTGGAAACCAAACGCCTGATGAAGCTTTCCCGCCTCGTCAGCGCGCACGCGGGGATCCCGATCCCGGCAGGTGCGCCCATCATCGGACAAAACGCGTTTTCACACGAGTCGGGCATCCACCAGCACGGGATGCTTGCAAACGAAAAGACGTATCAGATCCTTGACCCGAAGGACGTGGGCAGGGAAGAGGCAACGCTCTTGCTCGGCAAGCTTTCCGGCCGCGCCGCCTTCCGCAAAAAGGCCAAGGAGCTTGGCTATGCTCTGGAAAAAGAGGCGATGGATCGCGCGTTTGCCGCGTTTTTGGAGTTGGCGGATCGAAAAAATCTGGTGCGCGACGAGGAGGTGGACGCCATCCTCGCCGAGGTGCGTGACGAGGCGATCCTCTCGCGCGGCTTTGCGCTGTCGGCCTTCTCCATCCAGTCAAACTCCGAGGGGATGGCAAGCGCCGACATTGCCCTGCAAAAGGACGGCGTTGTCCTGCGGGACGCGGCGATCGGCTCCGGTCCGATCGAGGCGGCCTTCCACGCCGTGGAGCGCATCACCGAGAGTCGCTTTGATCTGGATGCCTACCGCATCCGCGCGGTCACCGAGGGGAAGGACGCACTCGGCATCGTCTTGGTGCGCCTGAAAAAGGACGGCCGTATCTTCACGGGAAGAGGCGTTTCCGTAGATATCATCGAGGCCTCCGTCAAGGCGTACGTCTCCGCAGTTAACCGCGCCGTCTATTTCACGGAGGAGGGGAAATAGGCTCGCTTTTGCGCTGAAAATGCTTTTTGACAAAGCATTCTGTCTGTGCTATAATAAAACAACCGCATTCACATTTGCGCCCGAGACGGGCAAGGTGGAAGATGATCTTTCGTCGCATTACGGCCTTGATTGCAAGCGTTTTGTCTGTGCTTTCTCTGTCTGTGCCGGCTTCTGCACTCGGCTTTCTGTTTGACGACGGCGGCGTGCGCAGCGACCGGGCGGACTATTTCCTTTATGCCCTCTGCATTCTCGCCGGGGCGGTGCTGATCGGGCTTTTCATTTACGTTCTCATCCGTCGCCGCAAATAAATGTGAAATTTTGCTTGACAACGAGCGTATGTTCTGCTATAATGCCAAGGCACGCGGCGGAATAGCTCAGTTGGCTAGAGCATCCGGTTCATACCCGGCAGGTCGTTGGTTCAAATCCGACTTCCGCTACCAGGCCCCATGGTCAAGCGGCTAAGACACCGCCCTTTCACGGCGGAAACGGGAGTTCGATTCTCCCTGGGGTCACCAGAAAAAGACCTTGTCTTTCGACAAGGTCTTTTTTCGTTGAGAGAGCCGCCCGCCGAGGCGGCGATCTTTTGCAGAAAAAAGCACCCGAGCTTCGGGTGCTTTTGGTTTGTTACAGGTGTTCGTAGAGCCCTGCGGCGCGTTTTTTCTCAAGCGCCTCGCGCAATTTGTCGAGGTCCTCGCGGTAGGTGATGCCGTACCACTTTTCGTCGCTGGTTTTCACGGTGACGACCTCGCCCCGCTTCAGGGTGGCGTCCACGACGAAGGGTAGGAAATACTCGCCCTTCACGGGGTTTTCAAGGGAGAAGAGGAAGGGAGCGAAGCCGCGCTCCAGCTCTTCGAAGAAGCTTGGCATAAAGCCCCACATATTCATGGAGACGGGGGTGTCGGGGGCAAAGGGGCTTGCGGCATCCAGCGCGGTATGCTCCGTGATGGAGACGAGGCGGCCGTCTTCCACCTCGCAGACGCCGCGGGAGACGGTGCCGTTTTCGGAGAGGGTGTTTCCCAGATTGAAGGCGACCATACAGGTGCCGCTTCCGTGCGTGAGATGCTCGTGAAGCGCCGCAAAGGAGCTTCTGCCGTAATAGTCGTCTGCGTTGATGACGCCGAAGGGCGTTGTTACCGCGTCTTTGGCACAGAGCACGGCGTGACCCGTGCCCCACGGCTTTTCGCGCTCGGCGGGGAGGGCAAAGCCCTCGGGAAGGCAGGAGCCCAGTTCTTGATAGACGTAGGTGACGGGGAGGATCTTTTCACAGGCGGCACCGATGGTGCGCTTGAAGTCCTCGGCAAAAAAGCGGCGAATGATGAACACGACGCGGTCAAAGCCTGCGGCCTTTGCATCGTACACGGCGTACTCCAAAAGGCCTCGGCCCTTTTCGTCCACGGCCTGCATCTGCTTCAGAGAGCCGAAACGGCTGCCCATGCCTGCCGCCATAATGACAAGAGTGGTTTCCATAACATTCCTCAAGCTCGTGCGCGCAAGGCGCGTGATGGGGGATGTGCTTTTCTCATTATACGAGATTTTGCGACATTTGTAAAGGGCAAAGAAAAACCGCAC
>JAZRZY010000137.1:0-5022 GCA_045601605.1 Eubacteriales bacterium | reverse complement strand
TTGTTCCCAAACGCACCCACACACCAAACCTTGAGGAAGTTATGAAAAAGTACGTTCGCTCACTCTTCGCCCTCACGCTGGCTCTCTGCCTCTGCCTGCCCCTGTTCTCCGCCTTTGCTTCGGAACAGACGCATCTGACCTTTGACGCGGAAAGCTACCTCGGTACAGAGCGTGCTTTGCCTTATTTTTACACGAAGGACGCCGCTGCCGCGACGCTGACCGACTGCCTGGAAGGCATCGCGGGAGACGCGATCTTGCCGGATCAGCTCGGCGACCTGCCGCTTCGCGCCATTTCCTCGGGCGCCTTTGCAGACTGCGACGCGCTCACTTCCGTTTTCGTCCCCAAAGGAGTCACCTCCATCGGAGAAAACGCCTTCCCGAGTCACGAGGGCTTCACCCTCCACGGGGCACCCGGAAGCTATGCCGAAACCTACGCCGCGGAAAACGGCTATGCTTTCTCCACGCCCTTCGTACTCGGAGATGCCGATCAAAACGGAACGGCCGGCGCCTCCGATCTCTCCACGATGGCAAAATTTCTCTCCGGCTGGACGGTGAAGTGCGACAAAAAAGCCTCCGACATCGACGAAAACTTTGAGTTCGGCGCCCAAGACATCACCATCCTTGCCAAGGACCTCTCCGGCTGGAGCGGCAAGACCCTCTACGTGCTCGGCGACGAGACCGTCTCCGTCACCGAGGGAGACAGTTATTACCCCGCCGCAGGATACGGCGACTACCTTGAAGACCGCTTGAGCGCTCAACGCGTCACCCTGCTTGCCGCAGAGGGCGCCAGCGCCAAGAACACCGTCTCCACCCAGAACTATCTCTCCCTCTTCAACCGTCTGGAGCGCGGGGATACGGTGCTGATCTCCTTCGGCATCCACGACGCAGACTCCCTCGCCGCCTCCTATGCACCCGCCGCAGGCACCCATAAAACGGCAGGCTCCTTTGCCTACTATCTGTACGAATACTACGTTCTGCCGATCCTCGCGCGCGGCGCCACGCCCGTTTTGGCAACGCCCGTAACGGAGCGCCCCGCCGACGGCATCACCTTCACCGAGCAGGTCCTGCACAGCACGTACGCCGATTCCGTCCGTGCGCTCGCCGAAGCGGAGGGCATCGCACTTCTGGACCTCACTGCACGTTCCAAAGCACTCTATGAAGAACGCAGCGCCGAAGAAAACGCCTACCTCAACGCCTGGGAGACCAAGGAGGCAGACAGCGTAAACAATCGCCTGCTCAGCGTATTCGGCGCAGAGCAGATCGCAAAGCTTGCCGCCCGCGAGCTCTCCGAGATCGGTGAATTTTCCGAAAGCGACAAGCCGCTCACCCTGCCGGAGGAAAGCCACTACCTTTCCGCCTTCCGCGCCACGGCGCAGGAGACGATCTTCACCTACTCCGACGGCTCCACCTCCGCCACGACGGACACCACCATCACCTCCGCCTCCTATTCGGTGCCCGAGGGCGAAAGCCTTGTTTCCGTCAGCCTTGCCGAAGGGGTGCGCGCCATCGGCGAATACGCGTTCTTTGCCCAATACGACCTGACCACCGTCGGGAATCCGCTTCCGAATTCCCTCGTTTCCATCGGAGACTTCGCCTTCCACTCCTGCAACGCGCTGTGGATCGACCTGTTCCCCGAAAACCTCGCCGTCATCGGAAACTCCGCCTTCTACGGCTGTGAGAGTCTGGTGATCGCCGAGATCCCGAAAAGCGTCACCGAGCTTGGCGAATGGGCCTTTTACGGCTGTGACTCCATCACGGGCATCGCCTTCTCCGCTTCGCTCTACACCGTGCCGAAAAGCGCGTTCGGCAACTGTCTGAATCTCCAGACCGTCGATCTGCACGAGTTTGTGGAAGGCTTTGAAGAACGCGCCTTTGACGGGTGCGCCAAGATCACGGAGCTGACCTTGCCCGAGGGATTTGTCTCGCTTGAGCGCTACGCCCTGCGCAAAACGAGCCTCTCTGCGCTCACCCTGCCTGAGAGCATCGAAGCGCTGGATGCGCGTGCGCTTGCCGGATGCACCTCTCTCGCCACGCTCGCCTATCCGCTTCTCGCCACCGACTGGATCTCCGTCACCAAGGGCGAAAAATGGTATGAGGACACGCTTCTCTCCGTCATCAACTGCCACGACGGCGACGTGACGGTGGAAGGCGTGGTGCTCGTGGACTACCACGCATACTACTCCGATTTTGCCACAGCGCTCACCGATGCCAACGCACACGTCACCGAACACGCCGACCTGACCCGCCACGAAAAAGAGGACGCCGCCGCCGCCATCCTCATCGAGGAGGGGGTTCTGACCCTCAAGCTGCTCAAAGGCGCAGACGTGTTTGAAATCCTCAAGCTCTCCGGCAACTTCACGCTGGATCTGATGGGTCAAACCGTCGTCTTCTGCCAAAGTGACACGCACTTCGAACTGGCGCAAGACGCAGACATCACCGTTTCCGACTCCGTCGGCGGCGGACGCGTCTATAAGCGCATCGACTCCTCTGCCGCGCAGTACCTTTACAACATGCCGAACACCGGCACCGCCTTCACCATCACGGGCGGCACGCACACCTGCGAGAACCAGCTCGGCTCCTCGATCGCCGTGCGTGCAAACGGCCAGGAGGATTCCTCCTTCACCATGACGGGCGGTACGATCTCCGCCACGGCGGGCGAGTCCGGCAATGCCAAAGCACTTCAAGCCCCCATCTCCACCGTCATCACGGGCGGCGCACTCGCCTCCAAGAGCGTGGACGGCAACAGCTACGCCGTCTCCGGCATCGGCAATTACGAGATCCGCGGCGGAAGCTTTGACTCTTACACCTTCCGCGGAAATTCCATTGCCTTCTTCATCGGAAGCGGCACGCTCTATGCACACGCCGACATTTACGACGGCATCTTCATCACGCACGCAAGCGGGCGCACGGGCAAGCACATCGGCTTCTCCACCGCGCTCGGTGCCAGCGCCACCATCTACGGCGGCACCTTCACCGTGGATTCCAAAAAGACCGGTGACGCGGGTGCCTGCGGCATCGCCACGGCGGGCCCGTCGCTTGTCATCTACAACGCCTACGTGCAGGGCAACAGCGCCGGTCTGCAGGCGCTCGGCAAGAACACCACCATCTACGGCGGCACCTACATCGGCGCCGACCACGGCGGTGCTTACTTCGGTCACAACACGGACATCGGTACCATCGCCATTTTCGGCGGCACCTTCCGCTTTGAACAGCCGGATTGGCAATCCTCCACCTCCGGCACGGGCTCTGCCTACATCACCGGCGGCGGCAAGATCTACATCGACTCCGCCACCTTCGAGGGTCGTATGGTTGCCATCTCCTCCATCGCGGGCGACTCCCCCGACACCGAGGTCTTCATCAGCCGTACCACTGCGCCCGAATGGCGCGTGGATACGGTGCATACCGTCCACTTCGGAAAAGGTATGAGCGGTGCCATCACCAACGGAAACGGCACCATCGACCGCACCGTTTACGCAGACGTCATCTTTGACGAAGCCTATCTCAAAAACCTCCCGTAACTTTTTTGGAAAGGACTCCTATGCACATCGGAAAAGCGGTACTCTCCCGCATCAAAAAATACTATTATCGCTTGGGCTTTGCCTTCTGGGCACGGCAGGACAAAAAGCAGGATCTGCGCCGCTTCGGCACCTCTCTTGCGGAATACGTGCCCTCGATCTTCCGCAATGAGGAAGCCGATACCGGCTATACCGGTTCCGAATCCACCCACTACTGCATTCTGGAAATGACGGCCGAAGCACTGCGCCTCGGCGAAAACGACCGTTTCTTGGACGTCGGTTGCGGCAAGGGGCGCGTGCTCGGCTTTTTCGCCCAAGCATTCCCGCAGGCCGAGATCTGCGGGGCGGAGATCAACCCCGAGGTGTATGAATTCGCCTCCCGCTGGAGCCGCGACATTCCGAACATCCGCCTTCTGAACCAAAACGTATTCGAGCTTGACCTTTCCGAATACACCGTGCTTTGGCTCTATCACCCCTTCTTGCCGAAGACGGCGGAAAGCTTCTGGGAAACGGCGGAAAAAACGCTCTCCCCCGGCACCCGCGTGGTTCTGTGGAACGACTACGCCTCCATGCGGTTTCTCAAAAACCGCGAAGGCTGGAAGGTCTTAAAAAAGATCAACAAGGGCAAGAACCGCAAATACGGCATCCCCTATTCCTATCCCTTCAACGGACTCTACCTCTTGCAATACCGCTAAAAAAAACGAAACCGCTCTGCCGAAGCAGAGCGGGTTTGTTTGTCAGAGAAGTTCGCTGACGGTGACGAGGCTGTAGCCGCGCGAAAGAAGCTCGGGGATGATGGCACGCAAAGCGGCAGGCGTGGGACTGCTTCTGCCGTTGAAATCATGAAAAAGGATGATCTCCCCGTCGCCGACGTTCTCCAGCGCCGCCGAGATGACCTGATCCACACCGGGACAGGTCCAGTCCCGCGTATCCTTCGACCAAAGCACGCTGACGTAGCCCATATCCGCAAGCGTCTGCACCTTGCTGTCGCTGTAGCTCCCGCCCGGAGGACGGAAGAGGTGCGGGCGCGTCCCCGTGATCTCCTCGATCGTGTCAGAGGCGGCGGTGACCTCCTTGCACATGGAGGCAAGCGTGAGATCCCGCAAAAAGGCGTGCGAATCGGTATGATTGCCGATCTCGTGGCCTTCGTCGGCGATCTGCTGCACAAGGGTCGGATAAGAGCGCGCATTCTCCCCTACGACGAAAAAGGTGGCGCGCACACCGTACTCCTTGAGGATCGACAGGATCTCCTGCGTATAGGTGGGGTGCGGTCCGTCGTCAAAGGTGAGGGCAATTTTCCCCACGGCGCTTCCCTTTCGGTAGATCGTCGCGGCGCCGCCCTCCTCCGCAAAGGTCGGAACGGCTGCGAGCAAAAGCGCGATCAAAAACGAAAACAGCCGCCGCATCAGAGTTCCTCCAAGCTTCCGAAGGTGTAGCCCGCCGACTTCAATGCACGGATATAATCCCGCAAAATGGAGGCGTTCGTCGCGCTCGTCGGATGCAACAG
>JAZRZY010000136.1:0-4663 GCA_045601605.1 Eubacteriales bacterium | reverse complement strand
GGTGTGCTTGAGACCGACGGCGGCAGGCGTCTCGGTGCCGAACTCCTTCAGGAGATCAAGCGCCGCTGCGGTGTCGTTGATGTTGTTGAAGGAGAGCTCCTTTCCGTGAAGCTGACGCGCCTCGGAGAGCGTGCCTGCGGTGGCAAAGGGCTCCTTGTAGAACGCCGCCTTCTGGTGCGGATTCTCTCCGTAGCGCATAGACTGCACGCGCTCGTAGGTGACGGTGAGGGTATCCGGGAAGGGATCCTCCTCCAAGGTCTCACGCAGCCACGTGGAGATCATGGCGTCGTAGTTTGCGGTGTGGTTGAAGGTCTTGTACGCAAGGCGAAGCTGATCCTCGCGGGTCAAGGTGCCGTTTTCCAAGCCCTCGGCAATGGAATCGTAATCGGAAGGATCGCAGACGACGACCACGCCGCCGTAATTCTTCGCAGCGGCACGGAGCATCGACGGGCCGCCGATGTCGATGTTTTCGATCGCATCCTCCAGAGTGACACCCGCTTTGGTGACGGTCGCCTTGAAGGGATAGAGGTTGACGGCAACGAGATCGACGGTGTTGATGTTGAGCTTTTCCAGCGTCGCCATATGCTCGGGGTTCTCACGAAGCGCGAGAAGACCGGCGTGGATGTTCGGATGAAGGGTCTTCACACGGCCGTCAAGGCATTCGGGATAGCCCGTGATATCGGAAACGTCCAGAACACTCAGGCCGCCCTCGCGCAGAACGCGGGCGGTGCCGCCGGTGGAGATGATCTCGTAGCCGAGGTCGGCAAGACGACGGGCAAACTCGACACAGCCCGTCTTGTCGGTAAGACTGAATAATGCTCTTTTCTTCATTTTGGTTTCTCCTTTATCGCTTCAAAGTGATTTACAAAGCTCTTCGGTCGCGCGCGGAAGCAGGATCCACTCCGCCTCCTCCATAATGCGCTGTTGCAGTCTTTCGGGGGTGTCTCCCGCAAGGACGGCAACTTCTTTTTGGGCGATGATCTCGCCCTGATCGACTCCCGCGGTCACGAAATGCACCGTGGCACCGCTGACCTTCTCCCCTGCGGCGAGCACCGCGCGGTGGACGTGGAGTCCGTAATAGCCCTTTCCGCCGTATTTGGGGAGCAGGGCGGGATGGATGTTGATGATGCGTCTCTCATACGCCTCGACAAATGCGGGGGTGAGGATCGCCAAGAAGCCCGCGAGAACGACGAGGTCGATCTCGGCTGCCTTCAGCTCTGCCAAGAGCTTTTCACAGAGCAGATCGGGGTCTTTTTCCACCACGGCGCGCGCGGCGATGCCGGCATTTTCCGCACGGGTGAGGGCGTATGCCCCTTCTTTGTTCGAAAGCACGAGCGTGATCTTGCCCGAGGTGATGACGCCGCTGCGTTCGGCATCGATGAGCGCCTGCAGATTCGTGCCGCCGCCGGAGACGAGGACTGCGATGTTCTTCATCTCAATCGACCTCGATGGGATAATTTCCGGTGAAGCAGGCATCGCAGAAATCGAGGTTCGAGCCCTTGGCGAGTTCCTTGATCGACGAGAGCGGCAGATAGCCGAGGCTGTCGGCGTTGAGGCTCTTGCGGATCTCCTCCAGTGACATCTTGCAGGCGATGAGCTTGTCCTTGGAATTGATGTCCGTGCCGAAATAGCACGGGAAGAGGAAGGGCGGCGAGGAAATACGCATATGTACTTCCTTGGCGCCTGCGTCGCGCATCAGTTGAACAAGTTTGGCACTCGTGGTGCCGCGCACGATAGAATCGTCAACCAGCACGATGCGCTTGCCGCGCACGACGGCCGAGAGCGGATTGAGCTTTAAGCGAACGGCATTCTCGCGCATTCCCTGCTTCGGCAGGATAAAGGTGCGCCCGATGTAGCGGTTCTTCATCAGACCGACGGCGTAAGGGATGCCGCTCTCCCTCGAATAGCCGAGGGCGGCATCAAGTCCCGAGTCGGGCACGCCGCAGACAAGGTCTGCCTCGACGGGATGTGCTTTGGCAAGCTCCTCGCCGAGTTTCTGGCGGGCAAAATGCACGCTGAGACCATCGATGGTGCTGTCCGGACGGGCGAAATACACGTGTTCAAACACGCAGAGACTCGGCTTGGCACGGCCGCATTTGTCCGTGTGACACTCGATGCCTTCCTGACTGACGACGATGACCTCGCCCGGCTGAACGTCACGGACGAATTCGCCGCCGACGGCTTCGATCGCGCAGGACTCGGAGGCAAAAATGGTAGAGTCGCCGCGCTTGCCCATACACAGAGGGCGGAAGCCGTTGGGGCCGCGCACGGCGATGAGTTTGTTGACGGTGAGAATGATGAGAGAATAGGCACCCTTCAAGGAATCCATCGTGTTGATGATGGCGCGCTCGGTGGAATCGGTTCCAAGACGCTCACGGGTGATGGCGGCGGCAATGACCTCTGCCGCGGAGGTGGACTGGAAGACGCAGCCGTCGCGCTTCAAGCTTTCGCGCAGTTCATCTGCGTTTAAAAGGTTTCCGTTGTGGGCGTAAGCGATATCGCCTTTCGTGTACTTCATCACGAAGGGTTGAGCGTTGTCGCGATTGGCAAAGCCCGCCGGCGCGCTCATCACGTGACCGATGGCGATGTTGCCTTGCAAAAAGTTTAAGATCATTTCGTTAAACACTTCGCCCGTAAGACCCATATCCTTATGCGAATAAAGCGCACCGCCGCGGTTGACGGTGATGCCCGCGCTCTCCTGCCCGCGATGCTGGAGGGCATAGAGCCCCGTATAGATGTCGTGCGCCGTGTCCTCGTGCTTGTTCGGATTGAAAATACCGAACAGACCGCATTCTTCCTGAATTTTTGCCATAGTTCTCACTCTCCCGATGTTTTCGTTTTCTTACAGTTTCTGTGCTTCACGGTCAAAGGCGAGCACCGTTTCTTCCATTTCCTTCTTTTCGGCTTCCAATTTTGCCTCAAGGTCGCCGTCGGTGATGCCGAGCATCTGGATGGCAAGCAGAGCAGAATTCACCGCGCCGCCGACCGCCACGCAGGCCACGGGAACACCGCGCGGCATCTGCACTGCGGCATAGAGGGCGTCGATGCCGTCGTTGATGCCGCCCGAGAGCGGGACGGCGATGACGGGAAGCGTGGTGGAGGAAGCGAGCCCACCGCCGAGGTGCCCCGCCATACCGGCCGCCGCAATGATCGCGCCGAAGCCGTTTTTCCGAGCGTTTTTCGCAAAATCAAGTGCCTGCACGGGCGTGCGGTGCGCGGAGAGGATCCGAACCTCATACGCCACGCCGAACTTCTTGAGGGTATCAATGCAGGCAGTCATCTTATCCATATCGTTCTTGGAGCCCAAGACCACTGCAATCTTCTTCATCGTTTCAGTTCTCCTTTCAAAATCGAAAACGCCCCTGTTCGGGGCGTGTGTTTAGGGTACTTGTTTGCAAAGGACGAGGGAGGCAGACAGGCTGAGGGTGCGGCAAAGCACCGGCGCACTCGCGCCGAAGACACCCTGCACACACAGCCGTTTCATCTTCTCTTCCCTCACTCTTCGATGGTAATGTAGGTCAAATCGCCGGATGCGGGACGACCCGCATAATTCGGGAGAGCGGCGGATAAGCTGCTCTTAACGGCTGCCGCACCCTTGATGCTCAAGGCAAAACGGGGAGCGAAGTTGGGACGCGTTCCCGTGGAGTGATTGTTGACGGCATAGATCAGGCGTTCACCCGCCGTAGCCTGCCCCTCCAACACCGAGAAGCTCTGCTGATAGAGGAAGGTATTCTTCCCGCCCTCGGTACGGGCGGCGTAGGACAGTTGACCCGGCGAAAAGACAAGTGCCGTCTTGCCCTCGTTGCCGCCGAGCAGAATGCCCTGCACGTGGTCGGCGTGGGAAGCAAGCACCAAGTCCGAACCGTTCGTGGCGGCATCGCGCAAGGTGTTGGCAAGCGAGACGGACATCTCCTCGCTGTCTGCGGTATGGAAATACGTGATGACGAGGGCCGCGCCCGCGCTCTCAGCCTCGGCGATCTTCGCCTTGGGCACCTCGCTGTAACGCACATCCCCATCGTCGCTGACGTCGTGCGCGATGACGGCAACCTTGCCTGCGGTGGTATCCACGTAGGAGATCACGCTGTCCTCTGCGACGGTGAGACCCGCCTTTTCCAAAGCGGTCTTGGTATCGTTGTAGCCCGTTTCACCGAAGTCACGGATGTGGCAGGTGGAAAGCACCACTACGTCCACGCCCGCATTTTTCAGATGCTTGGCATACGCGTCCACGGAAGAGCCGCGGAACGCCTCCGTAGCGGCAACCTCCGGCACGGTGTACGTGGTCAACGGGGCGGCGAGGGAGACGATGGTGATATCATCCGTTGCAAAAACGGGCACCAGTCCGGCAAGGGGGCTGACCGCACCGTCAGAGGCGTAACGGTTCTGATAAGAGTCGGCGCCGATGTAATCGCCCATAGCGATCTCTCCGCCGAAGGTAACGGTAACCGAGCCCTGCTCACGCTCCGCTTCTCTCCACAGACGAAGGAGAGTCATAGCGACTTCCCCGTTCTCCTCCGTGGAAAGGTCGGGGTAACGGCCGGAGGCCTTTTCCTCCTCGACGGCGGCAGAATCAATGGCGTTCAAAACACTTCTCGCCTGCGCCGAGAACGAAGTGGCATCCGTCGGCAATTCCTCCGCATACGCGCGCATAGCCTCACCGAGTGCG
>JAZRZY010000135.1:0-8689 GCA_045601605.1 Eubacteriales bacterium | reverse complement strand
CGCCACCGAGGTCGAATACGAGGACGACCCTGTCCGTGTCCGTCGTCCCAGGCTGTTTGTTGCGAACGCGATCTATTCCGTATGCCAAGGCGGCCGCAGTCGGCTCGTTGATGATGCGAAGAACCTCAAGACCGGCGATCTTACCCGCATCTTTGGTGGCTTGACGCTGGGAGTCGGAGAAGTATGCGGGCACGGTGATGACGGCCTGCGTCACCTTGGTGCCGAGGTAGCTTTCCGCATCTTCCTTGAGCTTTTGCAGAGTCATTGCGGAGATCTCTTGGGGCGTGTATTTTCTGCCGTCGATCTCCACCTTGTAATCGGAGCCCATCTCTCGCTTGATGGAGCTGATGGTGCGATCGGGGTTGATGATGGCCTGACGCTTTGCGATCTGGCCGACCATACGTTCACCGGTTTTGGAAAAGCCGATGACGCTGGGGGTGGTGCGGCTTCCCTCGGGATTGGGGATGACGACGGGCTCACCGCCCTCGTACACTGCCACACAAGAGTTGGTCGTTCCTAAGTCGATACCGATGATTTTTGCCATTGTAAAATTCCTCCGTTTTCTAACGTGATTGTACTGAAATTTATGTGGTTATTCCGCCACTTTGACCATCGCGGGGCGAAGCAGACGCTCACCGAGGAGATATCCCTTCTGCAACACCTCGCAGACGGTGTTGGATGCAAAGTCTTCGCGCGCTTCCTGCAAAACCGCGTTGTGCAGGTTCGGGTCAAATTCGACGCCGAGCGCCTCGACTTCCTTGACACCGCAGGCCTCCAGCGACATGTGAAACGAATTTAAGATCATATCCACGCCCTGCTTTAAGGAATCGAAATCCGTACAGGTGCCTGCGCGCTCCAGATTGTCAAACACCGGAAGCAGGCGCGTGAGCACCTCGGCGGCCGCCGCAGAGTACAATTCCCCTTTTTCGCGGGCGGTGCGTTTCTTGAAATTTTCAAATTCGGCGTGGATGCGCAAAATGTGCTCCTGTGCCTCCTTCAGCTCGGCGGCAAGCTTTTCCTGCTCCTCCGACGAAGCGCACTCGTCCTCTGCAGAAGCTTCCTCCTCAGGAGCGACGACGGTCTCTTGTTCTTCCGCGACGTCTTTTTCTTTGCGTTTCTTCTGACTCATTTTGCTATTCCTCTCTTTGTTCTGTTCCCTCGGGCAGAATGCGGCGTGCCAAATACTCAAGGCGCGCCAGCGTGCCGGAATATTCCATCCGTTTGGGCCCGATGATGCCGAGCGCACCGACCACGTCGTCTCCGATGCGGAACGTGCGCACGATCATACTGGTATCTTTCATCGAAGGAGCACCGAGTGCCCCGATGGATATGGACGTGTCACCGTGGTGCAGACCGGTCAGGTGGCGCACCAAGCGCTCCTTCTCCTCCAAGACCTGCAAGATCTCACGCGTGCGCCCGAGGTCGGAAAACTCCGGATACTGCAGAAGGTTGGAAAGACCCGAGACATCCACGCGATACTTTTTCTGCGCAGACAAGACGCGGAACAACGCGTGATAAACGGCACCGAGCAAGGGAGGAACGTCTCCACCCTTCGGAGCGGAGAGGTAGGCCAAAACGTCCCGACAGGGGCGTGAGGCGAACTGACGGTTGCACAGCTCTGCGGCAAGGGTAAGCTCCGCGGCGGTGAAGGAAAAATTTGTCTGTTCCTGATGCGTCTTGGTGGTGGCGTCCTCGAAAATTACAGCGAGCAAGAAGCTTTGCTCACTAACGTATATGCAGTCCACCTTTTTCAAAGAACCACCTTGTTCGCTTGCCGCGAAACTGACGGCGGCGTAATTTGTCAAATGGGAGAGAAGGCGGCAGGCTTCCTCAAGTGTTTCCTGAAACTCACGCAGCTTATCGTCCAAAAGTGAATCCAAAACGGCAATCTCATCCACGCTGAGACGGTAGCGAGCCATTAGATTTGCAACGTACTCGCGATAGCCCTCGTCCGAGGGGACGCGCCCCGCAGAAGTATGCGGATGTGTGAGAAGGCCGAGGTTCTCAAGCTCGCTCATCTCGTTGCGCACGGTGGCGCTGGAGCAGCCCAATTGCTCGGCAAGTGCCTTAGACCCCACGGGATCGCCGGTCTGAATGTAAGCATCGATGACAGACTTCAGGATCTGTTTTTTGCGTTCGGATAAGTCCATGATCTGCCTCCTTTGCTCGATTAGCACTCACACCACGAGAGTGCCAACACCTATAATTTACCACCGAACCCACATAAAGTCAAGACGTGGGAGCAAACAGAATGTAAATAAATTATGAATATGAAAAAACTTTGGCGCTTTCGTTGACTTTGCCGCCCGTTTTGTGTTATGCTTAAGTGCGATTATTCGGCAATTTCCTATTATTTAAATAGAATTTCTCAATTTCATTCGATTCGGGAGGATCCCATGACACGCTTCATTCTCGCCGCAAACCGCTGCACCGACTATCGCATCGTCATCGCAAAGGATGCAAACGAAACCGTAAAGACCGTTGCGCGCGACCTTGCGCGCGGTCTGAAAAAACTCTCCGGAGCCGCTTTCCCCGTCGTCCGGGACTCTTCGCGCAAAACAAAGTGCGAGATCTGCGTCGGAGAGACCTCTCGCGGCAAATTCTCCTTCTCAGGCCGCAACTCGGAAGAGTTTTACCGCATCTGTGCAGACAACGAACGCCTGCATCTCGTCGGCGGCGGCGATCGCGGCACAATGTATGCCGTAAACTCTTTTTTGGAACTGCTCGGGGTACGCTTCTTCACCGCCGACTGTGAAATCTACCCGAAGCAAGAAACACTCGCCTACGAGCATCGGCGCGACGTTTACTTTAAGCCGATCGTGGAATTCCGCGACACCAACTGGTCGATGACCAAATTCCCCGCTTGGTGCGAGCGACAGAAGATCAACGCACAGGATCACAGAGAGCTGCCCATCGCCGGCGGCAAGGGGTACTTCGGTTGGTTCGTGCACACGATGGGTGCCCTCGCCGAGATGACGCCGCCTTTTATGAACAAGCAGCCTTGCCTGACCGACGAGAAGGTCTTTCAGACCGTTCTGAAAAACGTCAAGCAGCGTTTCGTTGACTTCCCCGGTAACAACATCATTTCCGTTTCTCAAAACGACGGCACCAGCGCCGACGCCGTCTGTCGTTGCGACAAATGCCGCGAGATCAACGAGCGCGAAGGCACCCTTATGGGCACAACGCTCTATATGGCAAACCGCGTCGCCGAGGCGATCGCCGAGGAACACCCCGACGTGCTCGTCGACACCCTCTCTTATAATTTCACGACCGTCGCACCGAAATACATGATGCCCCGCGACAACGTCGTCATTCGCTTCGTCACCGCCTTCTGCTGCATCCATCACGCCCTTGAGGATGCGAAGCCCATCGTCGGCGCCGGAAGCGAGCACAAATCCGTCACCTTCAACGAAAACCTCGCTCGTTGGCAAGACATGGCAAAGACACTTTACATGTGGTATTACACGACAAGCTTCTCCAACTGCTTCACTCCCCTGCCGAACTTTGAGGCCTTCCGCCGTGATATGGCCTATCTGACCAAAAACAAAGTGCGCGGCTTCTTTTTGCAGGGCAACAACTGCACCTGCGGTGAGTTTGAAGAACTGCGCGCATATCTTGCCGCAAAGCTTCTCTGGGAGCCGCAGATGTCCCGCCGCGCGTACTACCGCCACATGGATGAGTTCCTCAAGGGCTACTACGGCAAGGCCGCGAAGCACGTGCGCGCATACATCGACCTTCTTATGAAGACCGAGCCCGACACGCACTTCCACCTCTACGCCGACCCGATGCAGATCTATCCTCCGCGCTGGATCGAAAAAGACGGAAAGATCGTCCTCGACACCTCGTTCGTGGAAGCCGGAAAACGCATCTGGAAGAAAGCGCTTGACGCCGTGCGCGGCGAAAAGATCTATGAAAAGCGCGTGGAGAAATCGTCTCTGCAGCATCTCTATTACGAGATCAGCCTGATCCATGCAACGCTGGAGAGTGCCGACCATCCCAAGGCCGCCCTCCAAGAGATGGTGAAGCTCAATCGCCGTTTCCACAAGCTGATCCTGCGCCACGACGCCCTGTATATTTCCGAGGGCAACAAGGTGCGTGAAAATCCCAACTACGAAAACCATCCTTTGCAGTGGTTCTCCAAAAATTGACTCAGAGCAAACGTTCGAAATCAAGAATATTGTACCGAGGTATCTTACGATGAAAAAAACCTTGTCCGCAGTTCTTGCCCTGTTACTGCTCTCTCCCGCATTCTGCGCCTGCGCGCCCACCCGAGAAGAGGCGAAGCCGCTGGTGTTGGCGCAAAACGGCGAGAGCGCTTACCGCATCGTCCTCGCCGAAGATGCGGAAAAAGAAATGGAGAAAGTTGCCGACGAACTCCAAAGCTACTTCAGACGCGCCACCCGAATCCCGCTTCCCATCTGCACCGACGCAGAGGAGGAAAGCGAGTATGAGATCCTGATCGGAAAGACCAACCGAAACGAAGGCGAGGAAATCGACCGCGCCGCCCTCGGCGACGAAGGCTTCCTCATCCGCAACCTCGACCAAAAGATCCTGATTACGGGAAACACGGTCCGAGGAACACTCTACGGCGTTTACGAATTTCTGGAAACTTACGCCGGGTGCCGCTTCTTCAGCACGCAAAACTTCTTCCCCGAGCTTTTGGACGAGGTCGTCATCGAACCCTTCGAAGACAACGTACAGAAGCCTGCGTTCTCCTGGCGGCGACACAGCCACGACTTTTCAACCGGTCTCACCATGCGCACCAACTGTTCTTGGAGCGGTGACGCAAGCGACTACATCGGCGGCGAATGGTCCTACGCCAACAAGCAGGTCTGTCACACCTTCGGTCCCCTGCTCGGTTGGACCTCCGCCCAATCTTATCACAAGCAGCCCTGTCTGACCGACGAGGCCGTTTACGAGAAGATGCTTGCCGGTGCCCTTGAATGGATGGAGAAGGATCCGACGGCCGAAATCATCTCGATCTCTCAGAACGATGCCGCCATCCAAGATACCGGAGAATGCAACTGTGAAAACTGCGTCGCTTCCAACGAAAAATACGGCGCCAGCGGCACGATGCTCAATTTTGTCAACCGCATCGCCGCAGAACTCAAAAAAGAGTATCCCCACGTCATGGTGGAGACCCTTGCTTACATCCACACCGAGGAAGTGCCCAAGGGCGGTGTGGTTCCCGCCGACAACGTCATCATTCGTTTCTGCACCATGGGCGGCTGCCACATGCATTCGCTTGTGAGCGAGGAACGCAATACCGAAGCCATTTACCCCTCCGGCACCAACGCCCACTACGAGAATCTGCTCGCCTGGTCCGAAATCGCCGAAACCATCTACGTTTGGGACTACGACATCAACTTCGGCAGCGTGCTCACCTTCGTGCCGAATTTCAAACGCCTGTATGAGAACGTCCACTTCTTCTACGAAATCGGCGTGGACGGCGTCTTCCTTCAGGGCTACGGCGAAACCGGCGAATTCGACCATCTGCGCGCCTATCTCTGCGGCAAGCTGCTCTGGAATCCCGGTATGAGCTACGAGGAATACGAAGCGGAAATGATGGACTTTTTAAACTTCTACTACGGAAACGGTGCGGAAGATATGAAAGCCGTCATCGACTACGTCACCGAGCTTGTGGGGCATCTTCACCCCTCTATGTATCACGACTTAACACGATTCTATCCGCACGTAAAGAACGAAGACGGAACCGCGGACAAGACGCACTGTAACAACATCCTGTCCCACTTTGACAGTGCTCTGGAAAAAGTCCGCACCCTCGGAGAGAAGAAACGCATCGAACGCACGATGGTCTCCTTCTTGTACTACGAATCCACGCTGACGGCAATGGACGTTGCAAACAAAAAAGCAGAACTCTCCGAGCTTGTGAGCATCAACGAGCGTATGTATGAAATCATGCAACGCGAATCGCTCACCGCAAGAAGAGAAGGCTCCTCCATTCCAAGCTCTCCCAACCTGAAGAACACACTTCTATACTGGGCGCAGGGCGGTGAGGGCATTTTCAACCCCACGACCGAGCAAGCCTATCTCAAATCTCTGCAAGCAGACGCATAAAACCAAACCATACAGAAAAGAGAGCCCCTATGCTGAAAAAGTTCCTTACTTTCACACTCGCACTTTTGATGCTCCTTCCCTCTTTGACCGCTTGTGTCAGCGAGCCGGACCCCTACGAGGGAAAATTGATCCTCGCCAAAGACGGCGTCTCCGATTATCAAATCGTCATTCCCTCCTCGCCCACCGAAGCGATGCGCGGCGCCGCAAGTGAACTGCAGAACTATTTTTACGCAGTCAGCGGCGCGACTCTACCCGTTGTGGATGACAAGACCGAGCCGCACACCCACGAGATCATCCTCGGGAAAACGACCCGAAACGAGGGAGAGCGCGAGATCTTCCGTCAGGCGCTCGGAAACGAGGGCTTTTGCATCCGAAACCTCGAAAACAACTTCTTCATCGCCGGAGGTGCCGATCGCGGTACGCTCTACGGAGTTTACGGTTTTCTGGAAAAATACCTCGGCGTGCGCTACTGGGCGGAAGGCGAGGAATACATTCCCCGCACCTCTGTCATCGCGCTTGATCCTCTGACGGATGACGACATCCAAAAGCCCGGCTTTGAATTCCGTCTCCAATCGCACCAGTCCGCCTCCTCTTACAACGAAAAGATGCATTTGAACGCCGCCTGGTCCGGTGACAAGCAGCCCATTGCCGGCGGCATCCAATACACAGGCCCTTGGTACGTACACACTCTCGGCACACTTGCCGGTTGGAAATCTTCCGACAACTACTGCCATCAACCGTGCCTGACCAGCACCGACGTCTATATGAAGGTGTTGGAAAATGCACGCAAATATCTCGAGGAAAATCCTAAGGCCACCGTTATTTCCATCTCTCAGAACGACTCGACCATGCAAAACTCCGGCGAGTGCGAATGTGACAACTGCAAAGCAGAAAAGGAAAAATACGGTTCCTCCGGCGTGATGCTTCGTTTCGTCAATCGTCTCGCCAACGCACTCAAATCCACAAATTCCAACATTTACGTTGAGACCCTCGCCTATTACTACACCCAAGAGCCGCCCAAGGGCGGTGTGACCGCGGCCGATAACGTCATCGTGCGCTTCTGCAACGCCGCAGGGTGCCTGATGCACTCTCTGGACGAGGAAGATCCCGATGCCGAGGCTATATACCCGAAAAACAACACGATCGCCTACGAAAACTTCAAAGGTTGGAAAGAAGCAGCAAAAAACCTCTACGTCTGGGAATACAACACCAATTTCGGCTCCTCCCTCTCCTCCATCCCGAACTTTAAGCGTCTCTACGAAAACATCACCACCTACTATAAGTACGGTGCCACCGGTATCTACGTGCAGGGTATGCGCGACAGCGGCGAATTCGACCGCCTGCGCGGCTATCTCGCTTCCAAGCTGCTCTGGAACCCCGAAATGAGCTACGAAGAATACCTCGGCCATATGAAGGAGTTTTTGGAAGGCTACTACTGTGGCGCAGGCAGTGAAATTGCCGAGTACATCGAATACATCACCGAGCTTTGCGAAGACGTGCACCCCTCGATGTATCACGATGCCACCCGCTACTTGCCCATGGAGCTGACCGAAGACAACACGGCAGACACAAAGCACATCAAAAAACTCAAGAAGCTCTACGAGAACGCCGTGGCAAACGCCGAAAATTACAAGATCGAACTGCGTGTACGAAGAACGCTTCTGCCGATCCTCTACTACGAGACCTTGCTCGTCGCAAAAGAACTCTACGTCAACGGCGAGGGCCCGGAGCGCTTGGTAGAACTCAACGAAAATCTCTACAACGAGATGATGCACGCCGAAATCCAAAACCTCAAGGAAGGGCTTGCCATGCCCAAAAAGCCGAACTTTAAGAACACCGCTCTTTACTGGGGTTGGGACGGCAGCGGCATCTTTGACGAAAAGAGTGCCGAGGCCCACAAAAAAGCCAAGGAAGAAGAGAAAAACAAAGCTTCTGCCTGAGCCGCTTCTCCCGATGCAAAACTTGTAGCTACCGAAGCAACTGCTCCGTTAGTGCTTTCCGAAGGAGTCGTATTATGTACAAACTGTTGCGCACCTTCACTCTGCTTTTGACGCTCTGTCTCGTGCTTCCCCTCTTCTGCGCCTGCGCCACAGAGCAAGTGAAAACGCAGGACGAACCTGCTCTGCGCGAGGGCGCCATTCGCCTCGCCGCAAACCGAGAGAGCGCCTACCGCATCGTCATCGGCGAAGATGCCTCCGAGGACATCCGAAAAACAGCACAAGAGTTCTGTGATTATTTTCAAAAGATCTCCGGCGCCGCACTTCCCGTCGTAACCGACGACACGCCCGCAACAAAAACGGAGGTCGTCATCGGAAAGACCAACCGCTCAATCGACGCTGCCGCCCCTTACGACACACTCGGGAACGAGGGCTACACCTACCTCGGAGACGGCGGATCCGTCCTGTTGACCGGCAACACCGACCGTTCCGTGGCCTACGCCGTTTACGCCTTCTTGGAAGATCGACTGGACGTGCGCTACTGGACGCCGGACTTTGAATCGGTCCCCGAGAAAAACGTGGTGGACATCGCAAAGACCTTCTCAGTCAGCGAAACGCCGACGTTTTGGTACCGCGACACCGGAACCGCCGGGCATTCCGACCCCGTTTGGATG
>JAZRZY010000134.1:0-3412 GCA_045601605.1 Eubacteriales bacterium | reverse complement strand
CCGCAGGACAACTTCACTTGCGGAGCAAACTTCACGCGCCGAAAGGCGCACTTAGTTGAAAAACCGACAAGTCGAAACTTGTCGGTTTTTCTGTCTATGAGCTACAAAAAAGATATTTTTGCTGGTTTTGCGCATGAATTCAAACTCTCGCAGTTTTTAGTGAAGTATCGGCTAACGCCGAAGTGAAGTTATGCCTTACGGCATAGTGAAGAGCAGACGCTTCGCTTACTGCGTGAAGTTAAGTGTTCCGCATATCGTGCCGAAGGCACACTTCACGCACGAAGTGCGCTTCACTTGCGAAGCATACTTCACGTTCCGTGCAAGCGGAACACTTAGTTGAAAAACCGACAAGTCGAAACTTGTCGGTTTTTCTGGAGCTGGTAGTGGGATTTGAACCCACGGCCTATTGATTACGAATCAATTGCGCTACCACTGCGCCATACCAGCAAACGCTCCTGTGGAGCAGGGTGTATTTTAGCACAGGGGGGCGGGAATGTCAAGGCTTTTTCGCAAGGGTTATGCTTTCAGGGAAAGCAAGAAGGAGAGGGTGCCGTCCTCGCACTTCTGCCCGTAGAGCATTTGGGTGCCGTTTTCCTGCTCGTGGCAGAGCACGCGCACTTTTTCGCCCTCCAAAAGCTCCTTGCGGTATTCGATGTGCATTTCGCGGTAGGCAAGATCTTCGCTGACGTCCAGACACAGGTCAAGATAGGCGGCGTTGTTTAAGTGCGCGTTTGCATCCGTCATGCTGCGGGGGACGCAGACCTCGCCGAGCGAGGTTGCCCCGTCGGGGATCAGCGGGCTGAGGCGCGGCGGCTCAAAGCCGACCCAGCGATCGGTTTCGCCCTCGATGGGGCGGGGAAGCTCGTTCGGGCGCACCAAAACACGGCGGTTTAAATCGAGGATCCCCCAACGAGTCGTGGCGCGTGCGATGCATTCGCCGTTCTGAGAAAAGACGAAATCGCGCATAAAGCTTGCGCCGCGGCTTGCACGCGGATAGGTCAAAAGTTCAAGCTCGGCACTCGGCAGATGATCTTTCTCGATGATGAGCGAGGTTTTGGAGAGAATGAAGGCGATGCCGTTTTGGTAGAGGATCTCGGGAGAGAGCTCAAAATTATTCAGGTCGAGACAGGCGACCTTCTGCATTTCTCTCAGGTAGGCGGCAAGGCGAATGTGCCCCTTCGGCGAGAGGTCACAGCCTGCGAAATAAATGGATTGACCGTACATAGAAAAGCCCTTTGTTTCGTTTGGAATTTGTCTTGATTGTATCACAAAACTCTTTCGAGAGCAAGGCAGATTTTACCCGCGCGTGCACCTTGAAAAGTTCACAAATTTGAGGTATACTGTAAAAGTAGTTTTATGCCTTGCGGCAGGAAAGGAGCAAACCGGATGAAAAAAGTGTTTTATACCGTGCTGACGGTGATCTTTTGGATGTGTTTGTTTTCCGTTTGCGCCTTTGCTGCCCCCTCGCTCGATTTCGAGGCAAGCACCACGGATCTTTCGGGAGAGGGCTATACTTGGAAGCAGGAGCAAAAGCTCTTATACCTGAAGGATGCAGACTTGGTCTTTGAGAAAGGCGACGGCATCCTTCTGCCTGCGGGAAGCCGCATTCGCTTTGAGGGCGACTGCAGCATTTCCGCAACGGACGGAAGCGGCATCCGCGCAAGCGGTCTTCTCACCATCATCGGAAACGGCACGCTCAAGGTGTCCGGCTCCCGCTACGGAATCAGCGGGGAGGATACCGTCTTGCTCGCTGACGGCATTACCGTTACGGGTCGAACGGCGGCGGCAAAGGGGCTGATCGAGGCAGACGGCGGCTATGAAATGCGCGTATCAAACGGCAACGATTTCCTCGCAGAGGCTTATCGGGATCACAAGACGGTACGGACGGGAATGCTGTATCCCGTGTACGTCACCGTGACGCAGGGCGGCGGCGCCTCGTTTTACGCAGGTATGTACGCCCCGGGACAGGAGGTCGTTATCACCGCGCGAGCACAGTACGGCTATGCGCTGACGAAGTGGTCAAGTCCCTACATCAAGATCGAACAGCCGGAGGCGGAGACCATTCGCTTCACCATGCCCAAAAAGAGCGTGCGCGTTTACGGCACCTTCGAGAAGGTTTACTCCGTCACCATCCCCGAATTGGAGGGCGGTCACGTGGAGATGATCACGGAAGGCAATTGGTACGCCCCGAACAAGCAGGTCGTACTTTACGCCGTTCCCGATACGGGCTACTATTTCTCTCATTGGACTACGGATTACGGCCGTTTCCGCGATCCCTTGCAGGCTTATGCGGCACTGACGATGCCCAGCGTGGACGTCACGGTGCGCCCCGTATTTGTCAAAGGCGAATCGTATTATTTGAAGGTCGAGACCATCGGCGAGGGTGAGACGAACATCGTCATGGGCAACTTCCCGCAGAACAAAAGCGTGCTTCTGCGCGCCTTCCCCGCAGAGGGCTACGTGTTCTCCGGGTGGATGAGTGAGGCGGGGCATTTCATCTCCTCTTTATCCGAGACGACCTATTTCACGATGCCGGGGGAAAACGTCACCATCACGGCGGTCTTTTCCCTCGCCGAAGAATATAAGAAGGAATTGACGGTGGAGCCGCTCGTCGGCGGCACGGTCAACGTTACGGGCGGCCTGTACGCCCCGGGAATGCCCATCACCCTGAAGGCGGAGGCGAAGACAGGCTATGAGTTCGTCGGTTGGAGCATTGAGCCGGAGAAGTATCAGAGCGCCTTCCTGGACGGCAATTTTGCCGAGACGGATTTTTTGATGCCGGCGGAAGACGTGAAGATCTCTGCGCGCTTTGCTCTGCTTGATGCCGAGGCGGTTACCTTCTATCTGTCCGTGGGACAGAGCGAGGGCGGCACCGTCACCTCGGAGGGCTCCGGCGAGTATCTTGCAGGCTATGAATTCGATCTCTCTGCCACGGCAGACGAAGGCTATTACTTCGCCGGTTGGAAGAGTGCCGTCGGCGGGAAGTTTGAAAACGCCGTGGACGCCAATACCATCTTCTATATGCCCGCAAACGATACCAAGGTCACGGCCGTCTTTTCCAAGATCATCGATCCGACCGTATCCAAGCCTTCCGAAAGTGAGCCGCCCATCGACGGGGCGGAGCTCGATGGCTTCTTCCCCAAGGAATACGTTTCCTTCGGTGCTTCGCTCCTGCTCTGTGCAGGCATTGCGGCAGGCGGCACGATCTATGCCGATGTCGCCCGTAAGGAAGCGGGGCTTCTCCCGCGCAGGCGCCGCCATCGCAGAACCGTGAAGGAACCGAAGGCAAAACGCAAGCTCTGAGAAAGGGTTTTATAAAACGAGGGCATCGCCCTCGTTTTTTTATTTGGTTTTATTTGATTCGATGCTTCTTTCTTCTTTCACGAGAAAGAAGAAAGAAGCAAAGAAGAAA
>JAZRZY010000133.1:0-8274 GCA_045601605.1 Eubacteriales bacterium | reverse complement strand
TTGACTGCCCCTGGTCCGGCAGCGAATTCGATCTTGCTTCCGGCGAGTGGACGAAGCTCACCGAAGGCGTGCGCTACGTCAACCGCGAGGACGACTCGGGGGATGAGGGGTTGCGCCGCGCCAAGATGGATTACGATCCGGACGCTCTTTTGGAAAAATACACCGTCGTGGCAGAGTAAACGAAAAAGAACTCTCGCATCAGCGAGAGGTATGTTCTTTTGCTTCAAAATGAGCGCGGATCGCTCGGGCGTCTTTTGTACCGATGCCGGATACGGCGGTGAGTTCCGCTTCGCTTGCCGCGCGGATCTTCTTGATGGATCCGAAGTGTGCAAGCAGCGCCTTCTCCTTCTTCGGGCCGATGCCGGGGATGGCGGAGAGCGTAGAGGTGAGCATCTTTTTGCGGCGGTTTTGATCCATGTGCAGAAGGCAGAAGCGATGCACTTCCTCCTGCAGACCGTAAACAAAGCCGAAAACGCTGTTGTATTTGGCGATGGAAAGCTCTCGGTCCTCGCTGACGAGCGTGCGCGTTTTGTGATGCTCGTCCTTCACCATACCGAAGACGGGAATGTGTGCGTAGCCGTGTTCGGCAAGGGCACTCTTTACGACGGAGACGTGGGTCATCCCGCCGTCGAGCAGGATGAGATCCGGCGTCTCCCAACCGTTCTCCGAGGAGTGCTTCAATCGGCGCAAAATGACCTCCACCATAGCAGCATAATCGTCTTTGATGCGTTGCTCTACGGCAAAGCTGCGGTAGAGACTGCGGCGGTGCTTTCCGTCGATGGCGACTACCATTGCGCCGTAGATCGAGTCGTTTCCGTGGTTGGAGATGTCGTATGCCTCCACGCGCACGGGCGCCTTTTCGAGTCCGAGAAGCTCAGCAAGTGCCGTCAGCGTGCCGCGGTCTTTTTCGTGCTTTTTCTTTTTCTGTTCGGATTCTTTTTTTGCGTTTTCGCGTGCCAGATGCACAAGAGAGGCGTTTTGTCCTCGTTTGGGGCAGAGCACCTCCACTCGGTGTCCCGCCTTTTGGCAGAGCAATTCGGAAAGCAGGGTGTCCTCCTTGCTGTACAGCTCTTCACAGAGCAGAATCTTGCGGGGAAGATCGTCGCTTTGACGGTAGTGGTCGTAGAGCAGGGAGGCGAAGCTTTCCGCATCGATGATCTGCATCGGCAAAAAGGGGAAATACGTCGCGTCGATCAGCCTTCCCTGACGCACGCTCAAGCGCGCGACGAGCGGCTGGACGTCGTCTGCATAGAGGGCGTAAACATCTGCGGAGGTATCGGGCGAGGCAAGCACGTGCTGTTTTTCCGAAAGGCGCGACAGAGCGGCGATCGCGTCACGCACCGCGCCTGCCGCCTCAAAACGAAGCTCTCCCGCAAGCGCGTGCATCTCTGCTTCCAGATCAAAGCGCAATTTTTTGTGGTCGTGGCGCAAGAACAGAAGCAAGTCTTCCAGCGTTTTGCGGTAGTCCTCTTCCGTGACGTCTCCGCGGCAAACGCCCATGCACCGCCCCATATCGTAATACAGGCAGGGGCGCCCTTTGCCGATCTCTTCGGGAAAGCGGCGCTTGCAGCGAGGCAGGCGAAAGAGCTGGTTTGCCGTGCGCAGGATCTCATAGACTGCGGCGGCGGAGCTGTACGGGCCGAAATACAGCCCTCGGTCACCTTTTTTGCGTCGGCGACGCATCTCCGGCCTTCCGTAGGGCTCGTCGAGCGGCAGGTAGAGGTAGGGGTAGTTCTTATCATCCTTCAGGAGGATGTTGTACTTTGGTTTGTGAAGTTTGATGAGCTCGTTTTCCAGAAGCAGGGCTTCTTTTTCCGTCTCGGTGAAGATGGTGGAAAAGTCGGCGATGCGGGAGACGAGCTTTGCTGTTTTCGGGCTTTTTTCACCCGTTTGGAAGTAGGAGGAGACACGGTTTTTGAGGGATTTGGATTTGCCCACGTAGAGAAGCACACCTTCTTCGGAGTACATTTGATAGACTCCGGGGCGTTCAGGCAACAGCCGTGCCTTCTTTAAGAGCTCTTGTTGTCTCTCTTTTGACATGGTTCCCTCCGAGATAAAAAAGTACCGCCCGAATTTCGGGCGGTAGGTGTGTGCAAAACTCAGTCGGTAAAGCCCGTGATAATGAGAGCTTCCAAACCTGCAATTGCCTCTGCTTCATCCGAGCCGTCTGCAATGAGGGTGACGGTGGTGTCCTTCTTGATGCCGAGGGACAGAACGCCCAAGAGGCTCTTAGCGTTGGCACGGCGATCGCCGCATTCCACCCAAATGGAACTCTGGTATGCGTTGGCTTCTTTGATGAAATAAGTGGCGGGACGGGCGTGCAGGCCCACACTGTTGGTGACAGTCACTTCTTTTGAAATCATCTCAAGTTCTCCGTTTGTAACCCGGGGCACAAAGGTGCCGTACTTCTAAAGACAGTATAGCATAGACTTTTCAAAAAAGCAAGTGTTATCTAACGTTACAGGAGGTGTTGTCCTCAGGCTTCGGGATTCGGGAGGACGGTTGCCTCAAAGACGGTCACGGAATCGGGGGAGATGGGCAGCTTGTCGCCCGCAGATGCGTGCAGGGAGCCGTTTAAGAGAAAGCCTTTTTCGCTCTCCTTGCCCGTGCCGGAAATGGTCAGCGTCAGATCGAAGGTGTCGGCCGAGGAGGTCGATTGTACGCGGCCGTTCTTGTCCAGAGAATAGCTTACCGCATTTTTAAGGCGCAGAGAACGCACCGTGCCGAGTACCTCGCCCGTGTCGGGGTGGGTGATCTTTTCGCCCGTGTGGAACAGGGCGGCGGAAACGGGGTTGAGAGAGGGGATGAACAAGGTATATTCGGTCTCATCGCCTACGTCTTCAAGCCCGAGGGAACGGGCGAGATTCCCTTGCAAGACCAAGGACAGGACCGCCGCGAGGCAGAGCATGATGAGCAGGAAATCCACCGAGTTGAAGCGGCGTTTTGCAGTTTTGTTCATGCGGCACCTCCGTTTTCCGATACGCGGAATGCAGCCGTTCCGCTAAGCACCGCCTGCGGGGTGCGGATCGTCAGGCTTTTTCCGTTTGTGATCTGTATTCCGCCGATGGAGATGACGGAATCGGAGGCTGCCGTTCCTTCCTCCTGAGTGTTGACGTCTTTGGCGGCGATTTCCACCTCAAGCGCGTAGAAAGTGTCCTCCGGATAGAGAACCTCCTGTTCCTCGCCCGTTTTCGGGTCGGTCAGGAGCAGGCTGTCGCGCTTTTTCGTGATCTTGGTGATCGTGCCGAGGGCGGTGTTTCCGCTTTGGTCGTAAACGAGATCTCCCTCGCTTACAAGCGGCAGGAATTCGGCGCGCACACCCGTGGCAGTCAGAGTGATCACGGCCGTTTTGCCGTCTTCTGCGGTGCTTTGCGGGATCAGGTACAAAACGAGTGCAACGAGCGCGCACACGAGCACAAGGGCGACGAGCGCATCAAAAACGTTGAAGCGGGTGTTTCGTTTGGTAAGTGGTTTCATAGTTACCTCAAAAATGTTCCAAGAGAACGGCGTCCTCGCTTGCGAGGGCGTTTACGGAGGCGGCGCTGATGCCGCAGAAGGAGAACAGCAGGGAGAAGCTTCTGGCATCGAGCATCAGGTTTTGCGTCAGTCCGTAGAGCAGGAGAGAGCAGACCGCTACGATCGGTGCGATGACCAAAAGGCGGGAGGTGTTGTAGGCGGAGGAAAGGTAGTAATCGGCGGCCTTCTGGAAGGCAAAGACCAAGAAAAGTGCAAGCAGTAAGACGCCGACGATGCCCACGGCAAGCAGAAGCTGAGTATAGAGCGTCAGGTTGCCGGAGAGCGATTCGGGCAGATTGAGGGAGGTGAGAGCATCCGGAGAGAAGGCGCCGATGCCGAAGACGAAGGAGCCTTGCGGCAGGGCGCTCTGTGCAGAAAGAAGCGAGGGGGCACGCGCCTCCAAGGCTTCCCACAAAAAGGCGGTTTGCGCGCCCTCAATGAGGGGGAGAGCGATCAAGGTTGCGCCGGAGAGGAAAAGCACGGCAAAGAACCAGGCGCGCGAGGAAACGGCAAGCAGGATCATACAGCAAAGTGCGGCGGCGATGGTTGCAGAGAGGGAGGAATACACCCAGAGATCCGTAATCAAAAGCGCAAGGGCCACGAAGGCCAACAGGCGGCTGCCGCCGCGGCGTGCGCGCAAAATGAAGTAGAGCGCGAGCACGCTTGCCGTCACACAGAACACGGGAGAGGCCTCAGCGGTGAGAGTGCGAAGGAAACTGCGGGCAGAGCCGGTGACGGCCGCCTCGGGCAGGAAGGTGGCAAGCAGGTGGAAGGCAGAGCAAAGAGCCCCGCCGAGTACGGTTGCGGCGAGCGCCGCGGAAAAGACGGCACGGCGTCGGGAAAGATTGAAGTAGAGGAAGAACGAGAGCACGGCGAGGACCAGCGTCTCTCCGTGGTCGTTTGCGGGCAAGACGGAGAAGCGTCCGGCGAAGAAGAGGAAAGCGGCAAAAAGCGCGCAGACGAGGCAGATGAGTTCAAAGTGCAGACTGCGTCTGCCGCGCAGAGCCTTGAAGAAAAGGCAGAATAAGACGAACAAGACCAAAGCCGTCGCGCTCTTCGCATCGAGGAAGGGAAGGCAGAAAAGCGAGAGAGAGGCGCCGAACTCCGGTTTGTAGAGCGACAGCGCGGCAAAGACGATGACGAAAAGCCCGAAGAGAAGCGCGAAGGGGGAGGCGAACGCACAGGCAACGCCGACGAGGATGCCCGCGGGCAGGCAAAAGGCGTCTGCCGAGTGCGCGTGCAGGATGGGATATTCCGCCTCGCGGAAGAGGGCAGCCTCCGTGAGGAAGGTGCCGGCAAAACGGCTCTGGCGCAAAGCCGTGAAGAGCGATCTTCTGCGCGCAAACAGGGGCAGGGAAGCGAGCATCAGACATAAGCCGAAGAAGAGATTTTGGGTATCTGCGGTTGCATTCAGGGGCAAAAAGCGGCGGGCAAGGAAGTTCAGACAGTTGCAAAAGCCTACCGTAAAGCAGAAGAGAGCAACGCTTTTCAGGCGGATGGAGAGCAGATAGTGCAGGCATTTTTTGAACAGGCCGGTGATGAAGCTTCCCTCGATCTGTCGTGCAAAGGCCTGCTTGAATTTGACGAAGGGGCGCTTGTTTCTGGTTATGGCTTTGTGAATGCGGTGGAAGATCCCCTCCAAAAAACGGGCGTTGGCTCGACTGTACAGAGAGAGGAAAAAGGCAAAAAAGGACGTGGAAAAAAGCCTCGTCCAAGCGAGGGAAAAACGGGAAAACAGGTGCCGTTTCGTCTCTTTTGCCATCAGTTGTCTCCTGTGTCGGAAAGTAGGTCGGGGCGGCATTTTACCGTCAGCTCGACGGATTTTTGGTTGCGCCATTCGCGGATCTTTTGGTGGTTCCCGTTCTGCAGGACCTCGGGCACGCGCACGCCGTGCCACTCCACGGGGCGGGTGTACTGAGGATACTCTAAAAGTCCGGAGGAGAGGCTCTCCTCCTCGTGACAGATCGGGTCGGGCAACACGCCCTCCACCAATCTGCCCACGGCATCGATGAGGACGGCAGCGGCAAGCTCTCCGCCGGTGAGCACGTAGTCGCCGATGGAGATCTCTTCCTCCACGATCTCGTCGAGCACGCGCTGGTCGATGCCCTCGTAGTGCCCGCAGAGCAAAATGATCTGGTCAAGCTCTGCAAGCTCCCGCGCTTTTTTCTGGGTCAGCACCTTCCCCTTGGGGGAAAGGTAGATCACGCGGCGGCGCGCACCGACCTTCGGGATCGCCTCAAAGCAGTCGAAGACGGGATCCGGCATCATCAGCATGCCTTTTCCGCCGCCGTAGGGGGTGTCGTCCACCTTGCGGTGACGGTCCTTGGAATGGTCGCGGATGTTGTGGCAGACCACGGAAAGAAGCCCTGCCTTCTGCGCGCGCCCGATGATGCTCTCGGAGAGCGGGGCGGCGACCATCTCGCAGAAGAGGGTCATCACGTCGAAGCGAAGCATCAGAACAGCCCCTCGGGCGGTGCGATCACCGCGCCCGTGCAGCTGACGGATTTGACAAAGACCTCTGCGGCGGGAAAGAGCACGATGCCCCCGTCGGTTTCGATCTCCCAGATGTCGGAAGCGCCGCGGTTATAAATGTCGCGGATCTTGCCGAGAACCTCGCCCGATTCGGTTCGGACGTTCTCACCGATGAGATCGGCCCAAAAAACGGTGTTTTCATCCGTCGCGGCATCTTCGCGCTTGGCCCAAAGGGTCTTCATACGCAAAAGCGCGGCAGAATCCACGTCCTCAATTCCCTCAAAGGTGTAGAGGACGTGCTTGGTGCCCCGACGTGCGCGGCGCACGCGGAGCGCGCGCGTGCCGTTCGCATCGAGATAGACGGTTTTCAGGCGCAGGGCGAGGGAGTCGTCGTCGCCCCAATGCTCAAATTTGACCTCGCCCGAGAGGGCGTGGGTGGACAAAATGCGGCCCACTTCCAAAAATTGTTGTTTCATATCACACATTATAACACAGATGAAAGAAAAAACAAAGACTTTTCTCTCGTTGTCGTAAAAAGGCGCTTTGGCGCATAGAGTAGCACAGGTACGGTTGGGAGGTGAAGTCGTGCACGCGAATGCAAGATTCTGGGGGATCACGGTCTCCGCGTTGGGGCTCGGGATCCTGCTTGCCTTTTTCCTGCCGGAGACGGCGCTTGTGGTGTTGGAGGCGCTTGTCATCATTACGGCGGGCTGTCTGTTCCTTTTTTCGTAAGGCTTTGATGAGGGAAAGGAGGGGTTTGATGCGCATTTTCGTTTTGCGTCCACCGGAGTTTCTTGCGCGCATTTTCGCGCATTTTCGCCGTAAAAAGCGGGAAAAGTGATTGTCTTTGTGCCTCCTTTGTGGTAAACTGACCAAAAGGAGGCACACCTATGCAGAAGCACTCGTTTTCTTCGCCCTTGGGGCCGCTTACCGTCTGCGAAAAGGACGGACGGCTCTGTGCGCTTCTTTTTTCGGAGACGGTTGAGAAAAACACCGCTCCCACGTCGCTTTTGCTTCGCGCACAAGAGGAGTTGACCGAGTATTTCCACGGAGCGCGACAGGAGTTTGACCTTCCGCTTTGCATCGATGGCACACCCTTTCAAAAGGCGGTGCTCGGTGCGCTCACCTGCGTCGGGTACGGCAAAAGCATCACCTACGGAGCCCTTGCCGCTTTCGCCGGCTTCCCCCGTGCCGCCCGCGCCGTGGGAAACGTACTGCATACGAACCCCTTGCCGATTTTGATCCCCTGTCACCGCGTGGTGGGAGCTCAGGGGCTCGGCAATTTCGCGTGGGGAATGGAAAAGAAACTGTATTTGATGCGTTTGGAGGGGCAAGACGTATGAGCCTTTGCACCCTCTGCCCGCGTGCCTGCGGCGTCGATCGGGAGCGATCCCTCGGTGCCTGCCGCGCCACCGCGCGCCTGACGCTCTCCCGTGCCGCGCTCCACGGCGGCGAAGAGCCCTGCCTTTCTCCGAGGGGCAAAAGCGGCGCCGTCTTTTTTTCGGGCTGTGCGCTCGGCTGTGTTTTTTGCCAGAACGATATCATTTCGGGAGCCGACCCCTTCGGTGTTGAAGTCGCCGAGGAGCGCTTCTGCGAGATCCTCTTGGATTTGCAAGAGCAGGGCGCGGAGAACCTTGACCTCGTCACGGGGGATCACTACGTTCCGCAGATCGCCTCTGCGCTTCGCCGCGTTCGCTCGCGCCTGCACATTCCCGTGATCTTCAACTGCTCAGGCTACGAGACGGTGGAACAGCTGCGTCTTTTAGAGGGACTCGTTGACATCTACCTGCCCGATTTCAAGTTTGCCTCGGACAAGCTTGCCGCACGCCTCTGCCGCGCACCCGACTATCCCCGCGTGGCAAGGGAGGCGATCCGTGAGATGCACCGTCAGGTGGGCGACTGCGTCTTTGACGGGGAGGGGAAGCTTCTCTCCGGCCTCGTCGTGCGGCACCTCGTTTTGCCGAATCACACGGACAACTCGCTTGAGGTGCTTTCCGTGCTGGATTCGCTCTTTCCCGATAAGTCTTCCGTGCGCCTCTCCTTGATGCGCCAATTCACCCCGATGCCCGCTTGCCGCGAAGCTGACCTTTCTCGCCCTCTGACAAGCCTTGAGTACCGCCGCGTGACGGAATGCGCCGAAAAACTCGGCTTTCTCGGCTACGTGCAGGAGAGGTCCTCCGCGGGTCTTGAAGCCATCCCCCTCTTTGACGGTACGGGCGTTGTGGGGTAGTTTTTTCTCTTCTTTCTTTTCGGGAGAAAAGAAAGAAGCAAAGAAAAGCCAAGGTG
>JAZRZY010000132.1:0-4491 GCA_045601605.1 Eubacteriales bacterium | reverse complement strand
AAAAGGCGGTGATACGATATGACTATACCAATTTACCATATAACGATTGCGGATAGAATTAAGGCTTATCGCAATGAAAACAATCTGTCTCTAAAAGAATTCGGCAAGCTGATCGGCGTATCTGCGCAAGCGGTATGCAAGTGGGAGCAGAATACCTGCTATCCCGATATTATCTTTCTTCCGCATCTTGCTCGAATTTTGGGATGTACAACAGACGATTTCTTTGAACAATATACGATTGATAATAACAAACCTCTGCATCATTAAAAATCAAATAAAAAACAAAGAAATCCGACCCTTTCGCCTATCGGCTTTGGGGTCGGTTTTCTATTGTTTGGTGTCGGTGGCGGGGATGTCGAAAGGCTTCGCCCCCCGCATGGGGACACTGTAAAAAAATGGTGCCGGTGGCGGGGGTCGAACCCGCACGGTATCGCTACCACTGGATTTTGAGTCCAGCACGTCTGCCAATTCCATCACACCGGCGGACTCACATATTTTAACATATAAAACGAGGGTTTTCAAGTGGTTTTTTCAACTTTTCAATTTTTTCTCTCAAAGTGCAAAAAAAGGCTTGACAACGGCTTTTTTCGTCGGTTATAATGCGGAAAACGAAAGCAAATAGGAGGGCTTTCGTCACACACCACCGAACTGAACAGGAGGACCATCTATGACTCTCAAAAGCCGTATCCTGACCCTTTTGCTCTCTACTCTGATGTGCGTATCTCTCTTCCTCGCAACCATTCCCTCCGCCACTGCCGCCGGTACCGCTTCCTTCTCGCTGATGAGTTACAACGTGAAGAACAGCAACACCAACTTCAACGGCATCAAATCCATGCTCCAGACGCAGAGGCCTGCGATTCTGGGTCTGCAGGAGGTCACGAATCTAACCTGGAGCTCCATCAGCTCCCGTGTCACCTCCCTCGGATACACCGCTGTTCGCGGCGAGTATCGCGGAACCTCCTCTATTCTGGAAGGAAACGAGTGCAACCCGATCTTCTTTATGACAGATCTGTTCAAGCTGCACAACTCCGGCACCTTCTGGCTCTCCGATACCCCGAACACCAAGTCCAAGTACAGCGATTCCTCCTATTATCGCATTTGCACCTGGGCCGTTCTGGAAGCCAAGAGCACCGGAGACCTGATCATCGTCTTTAACACGCACCTCGACTTAAATGCCACAGCGCGTTTCAAACAGGTCAAGGTTCTTTTAAATCAGATCAACGCCATTGAGCGTAACGCTCCCAGCGCCAAAGATAACCTGATCGTGATGGGCGACATGAACTTCGCCACCGCAAACTCTATGTTCCGTTACGTGACGGGACGCGGCACTCACTCGGGCGAGTCCAACACCATCACGGGCACGCGCTTCAACTCCACCCGTGCGATCGCAACGACCGTCACGAACAACAGCTTCGGCAACTACTACACGAATCCCGCGTCGAATCCGACGAGCGACATCGACCACATCTTTGTCACCACCGCCGGCGTTGCCTGCTCGAAGCACATCGTTACCAGCAACGCTGCCGGAAGCGATCACCTCCCCGTGCGCGTCACGCTCAACCTGAAGCCCTGACGCTCACACCCAAAACATCAGACACACATTGAGAGAAACCAAGCGCCCGAAGACTCGGGCGCTTGTGTTTTCTCCTCCTTTTTGCTACAATGAAAAAAACGGATCAAAGGAGTGACTCTGCCGTGCGACTGACCGAAGATTTTTTCCGCCGCGACGTGCTTGCGGTTGCGCCCGAGCTCTGCGGAAAGTGGCTGTGCCGAAAGACCGAAGAGGGCGAGATCCTTCGCCTGCAAATTGCCGAGACGGAGGCCTACCGCGGAACGGAGGACACCGCCTGTCACGCGCACAAAGGAAAAACGCCGCGCACCGAGGTGCTCTGGTATCCCGCCGGCACGATGTACGTTTACCTGTGTTACGGAATGCACTGGCTCTTAAACGCCGTCACGGGCGAGGAGGGCGAGCCGCAGGCCGTTCTCATCCGCGCCTGTCGCGGCGCCGAAGGACCCGGGAAGCTGACGAAAGCACTCGGGATCGCGGGCGCGTTTCACAAGGACTCCTTTCTCACCTCCCCCGCGCTCTGGATCGAAGACGACGGGAAGCACTATCGGACCCGCCGCGACACGCGCGTAGGCATCGGCTACGCCTCAAGCCGCGACCAAGCGCGCAAATGGCGCTGGATCCTCGATGACGGAAAGAAATCGCAATATGAACAACAAAATATTGCGAGTTCTCTGTCTGCTTTGTGTGATTGCTGAAACGATAACAAAATAAAGTTCGCACCAAGTTTGCACCAAATCAAAAACGAGTGAAAAAAGAAAACCCCGAAAACCGTGATGGTTTCGGGGTTTTTGAATACTCTGTAAGATAAGTGATTATCTCTTGGAGAACTGGGAGGCGCGACGAGCGGCTTTGAGACCGTACTTTTTGCGCTCCTTCATTCTGGGGTCGCGGGTAAGGAAGCCGGCCTTCTTGAGAGCGGCGCGGTATGCTTCCGCGTCGGCCTGCAAGAGAGCGCGGGCGACACCGTGACGGATGGCACCGGCCTGACCGGTGAGACCGCCGCCCTTGACGGTGCAAACGATGTCGAACTTGCCTTCCGTTTCGGTCACGCCGAACGGCTGACGGACGATGAACTTGAGGGTGTCAAGTCCAAAGTAGTCGTTGATGTCACGGCCGTTGATGGTGACGGCACCGGTGCCGGCATACAGACGAACGCGTGCGACGGATTCTTTTCTTCTGCCCGTACCGTAGAAGTAGGGCTTCGCGCTGGTATAAGTCATGTGATTCCCTCCTTCTTACTTAAAACTCGTATGCAACGGGTTTCTGGGCTTCGTGGTTGTGCTTGGCACCGGCGAAGACCTTGAGACGAGTCATGGACTTGCGGCCGATGGAGTTCTTCGGCAACATCCCCTTGACGGCAAGCTCCATTGCCTTTTCAGGCTTGGTGCGCATCAAGTCGCGGTAGCTGATCGCTTTCAGACCGCCGATGTAACCGGAATGATGATAATAGACCTTTTGGTCCAGTTTCTTGCCCGTGAAGACGACCTTATCCGCATTGACAATGATGACGAACTCGCCGCAGTCAACATGAGGAGTAAATTCAGGGCGATGCTTGCCGCGCAGGATGGTGGCAGCAGCAACGGCAACCTGACCAAGGGTCTTGCCTTCTGCATCAAGCAGGTAGTAACCGCGCTTGACTTCTTCGGGCTTTGCCATAAAAGTAGACATAGCAATCCTCCGTTTTGGTTTGATTCAGCCTGCACATTATAATTGGTTTTTTCCCCCTTGTCAAGGCTTTTTTCGTATTTTTTTACGATTTTCAAATCAATCTCTCGTTTTCTCTCATTTTCTCGTTTTTTCTCTCGTTTTCTCGCTTTCATTTTTCTTTTTTGGTGATTGCCTTTTTTGAAATTTCATTGTATAATAGCCGCATGACTACCAAAACGCTACTCTCATTTGTGCGCCGCGCCGTGCAAGACTACGATATGATCCGCGATGGAGACGTCATCGGAGTCGGCATTTCCGGCGGCAAGGATTCCCTGGTGCTTTTGATCGCTCTTTGCGAGCTTAAACGTTTTCTGCCGATCCACTACTCCATCCGTGCCATCCACGTTGATCTGGGCTTTGACGGCGGCAGCATACGGGAATCGCGCCGCATCTGTGAACACTACGGTATCCCCCTGCACATTGTAAAAACGCAAATCTCCCGCGTGATCTTTGAAGAGCGCAAAGAAAAGAACCCCTGTTCGCTTTGCTCCAAGATGCGCCGCGGAGCGCTCGGAAATGCCGCGCGAGAGCTCGGCTGCAATCTGCTGGCACTCGGGCATCACCGCGACGACGTGGTGGAAACCCTGCTTTTGAATCTGTTTTATGCGGGACGCATTGCAACCTTTGAACCCACAAGCTATCTTGATCGCAGTGAGCTGACACTCATCCGACCGCTGATCTACCTCGAGGAAAAAGACATCCTTTATTATTGCAACAAGCACGCAATCACCCCCGATGAAAGCGGCTGTCCTGCGGATGAGAAGACGCACCGCGAGGAAATCAAACAGCTTTTGCGTACCCTTTCCAAGGAAAACCGAGACATTACGTCCAAAATTTTCGGCGCGATCTGCCGCGCCAACGTATCCACCTTCCGTGAGGTGCAGAGCAGCCGCACGGTACCGAAAAACAGCCAACGGAGTAACATATGAAACGTATCATCCCCATCCTGCTTGCACTCGTCTTCGGTCTGAGCCTGTTCGCCTGCACAGAGAGTGCAGAGAACAGCGATCTTGAAGCCTTAAACTACGATTACGACCTCGCGGAGTACATCACCCTCCCCACCTACAAGGGGATGGAACTCACCGAGGAAGAAATCACCCCCACCTCTTCCGATCTTGAAACGCGCAGACAGACCGACTTTGCCGGCAAGGAAGTGTTCCGCGCCGCCAAGGACGGCGACACGGTCATCATTGACTACACCGGAAAGAAGG
>JAZRZY010000131.1:0-8701 GCA_045601605.1 Eubacteriales bacterium | reverse complement strand
CGCCTTCTTCACGTACCAGGTGTATTTGAGCCCTTCGCCCTCGGCCTTGACGGTGACCTTTGCGGTCTTGTTCTTTGCCACGGCGACGGATTTCGGCTGGGTGGCAATACGCGCCTTCATCGACAGCGTGACGATCTTCGTCGTGACGCTGTTTCCCTTCTCGTCCGTCACAACGCAGTAGACCTGACGACCGCTTCTCGCGGCAGTCATCTGCACGGAGTAGCTTGCACCCTTGAAGGTGGTCGTGCGCTTGAAGGAGCTCATCCCCTTGTCTTTGTAGTACCACTTGTAGGTCAGACCTTCGCCCTCGGCCTTGACGGTGACCTTCGCGGTCTTACCGTAAGCCACCTGAACCGACTTCGGCTGAGTCTTGATGCGGATCTTTTGCGTAAGCTTTGCCACCTTTGAGGTCATCGACTGGCCGAGCTCGTCGGTCACGACGCAGTAAACCTCTCGTCCGCTTCTCGCCGCGGTCATCTCCACGGAGTAGGTGTTGCCGGTGAAGGTGGTCGTCAGCTTGAAGGACGAGGCACCCTTATCCTTGTAATACCACTTGTAGCTGAGATTGTTTCCCTCGGCATTCACGCGAAGCTCCGCCGTCAGGCCGGTCGCACGATAAACGTCTTCCGGATGCTTGGTGATCTGAACCCCCTCGTGTGAAAAACTAGGGGCCAGCGTCTCGTCGTAGTATTGGGGCAGCGAAAGGATCGTTCTGCCGTTTTGGTATTTCACCGTGTAGTAAATGCCGCTGTCCAAGACGTCCTTGACAAAGTAGTGGAAGTCATTTTCCTCAAGCAGATAGCCGTTGTAAACGCCGTTTTTCACCGCGGCGTCGTATTCGTTTTGGGTGATCTCGCCGTAGTAAAGCAAATCTTCCAAAATGACGGTCTCGCAATCGGCGTAATAAACGCGCCAGGTGTCCTTTTCGCCCGCGCCGTTGAATCCGCGGTAGACGCGGTTGGGAATGCCGCCGCCGAACGCCGCCGGAACCCCGACAACCTCCCGGTTTTCTTCGTCAAAACGGATTCCGTTCACCCGATTTTCCAAAAACGCACTCCAAACCTCTGCGGCGAGCTCTTCCTCGGCGCGCTGGTAGATGCGGTTGTACGCATCCGAGGCGTCCACATGGACGTATCCTTCGTCGTCCATCGTGCCGGGGCAGTGGAGGAAGATGTCTTCCTTCATAAAATTGTAATAGAGGTTTTCCACGCTCGCGGTGGGATGATGTTCCGCCCAGAAGTTGAGTCCGCTGACGTCGTCTGCCAACTGATTGGCAAAGTCGCCGCGTTTTACCATAGTAGCCGTGGCGATCTCGCTTTTCGCGGTACAGCCGTGTACGTCGGTGACGACGCAGTAGACCTGCCATCCGTCGCGCTCGGGGATCATGTCGAAGCAGAACTGCGGATCGTCGGTGTACGAGTGCAAGGAATACTTGGTCGCATCCGACGCCTTGTAATACCACTTGTATTCGACGATCTCGCAATCGGCCTCAACGGTGAATATGGCAAAGCCGTCTTCCAACACCTCAATGGACTGCGGATGCTTCGTGATGAAAACGCCGTCGTGGTCAAGCTCGCCCTCTTGGTCGAACTCGTCGGGAAACTCCGACTCGCCCACGTACTGCGGAAGGTCGATGATCGCGTGGCCGTCGGCGGCAAACTGCACGTGGTAGCGGATGCCGCTCTTCTTCACCTCGGCGACGTAGTAGTAGTCGCCCATGGAAGACAGCACCTCGTGTCCGTCAAACACGCCCGTGCTGATCGCATTCTCGTATTCTTCCTCGGTGATCTGGCCGTTGTAGTACAGGTCATACAGATCGACCTGCACGGTGTCGGCGTAAAAGACGCGGTACCAATTGCCGTATTTGACGTATCCCCGGTACTCGCGGTTGTAGCGAAAGCCGCCGAAGCCGCCGGAGTAGAAACGGAAGGTGTCCGTCTCCTCGTCGTATTCAAAGCCGGAACCCTCTACGCCCTCCTTCACGGAGGCAAAGAGCGAGGAGCCGGTGTTCTCGCCGCAACGCCACTTCAGATACTCAAGCACGTCCTGCGAAGAAAGGTCAATGTAATAATCGTCCTCGTCGGCAAGCCCATCCCAGAACTCCCAGGTGATCTCGTCGGCAAGATATTTACAATAGGTCAATTCGACCTCCTCGTCAAAGCATGCCTCGTACCAGAAATTGATGGAGCCAAGCTCTTCCTGCAGCTTCTGATCCATCGCGTCGGCGTGCGCCGCCATCGGCACAAACGCCGCGCACAAAAACAGAAGGGTCAAAAACAACGCAGTAATTCTCTTCATGTCAGCCTCCTATTTGCCGCAAAAACGGCTTGTTCTCAGAATTTTATTATACCCTCAAACACCGCTTCCGTCAAGCGCGGGAAAGCGCGGCGAGCATCGTCTCCCGCGCGGCGGCAAAGGCCGCTTTGTCGCGGGGGAAGGCGTCCACGCGCCCCGCGATCTTTTCAAGGAGCTCCGCCGCAAGCGCAGGCTCCTTCTCCTTGAGGGCGCAAAGGCGGGCAAAGTCACGCATTCCCTCTTCAAGCGCCATCAGTCGCACGGAGGGGATCGGCGTGCCGTCCCTGAAATAGCACAGCACGCCGTCGCCGTAAACGGGGATCTTCTCCGTCCCCATCCGATAATGCGGCGCCGAGGCAAAAACGTCCTCGGTGTTGTGCCAATAGGTACTGCTCCAATAGAGAAAGCCGTCCACCCCCTCCTTTGCCTGTTGCCAAAAGAGTACGCGGGCCTCGATGAGGTCGAGATCCATATGCACGTTGGCGTACGGGGCGGCGGGCTCACAGCAGACGTACCACCAAAGCCTGTCGCCCGCCCGCTTTCGGGCGCGCATCCGCTCGCCGATCGGGGGGAACTTCGCCTTCTGCTCCTCGGAGTAAACGTAATCGGAAAAAAGCGCCGCCTTCGGGCACCAGAGATCCGTGACACCCTCCAAAAACCGAAAGCTGTCCGTCTCTTCGTCAAGCATCAGGTCACGGTGCAGAGGCGTGACCACCGTAGCCTCGGGAAAGGCGGCACGAAGCGTCTTTGCCCGCTCGGCAAGCGTTTCGAGTGCCGCGACGGTCATCGGCTCGTCCACGGGGTAGAACATCGCCTTTTTTGCCCACGCGGGATGCTCTGCAAGGAGCGCGCGCCAAGCGCGAAGGGTCTCCTCCTCCGCGTTCCAAGGGAGAACGAAGCTCGTCACGCGAGGGTCGTCAAGATCGTTTTCCGCGCGGGGATCGCCGAGGGGATACGGCAAAAACGAGGGCGAAAAGCCGTAGGAGACCAAAAACGCATAGGTCTTGCGATACGCCTCCTCCACCGCCGCGACCGTCTCTTCGTTGCCTGCGGTATAATCCTCCCACTTCAGCCCGAGTGCCCCGGAGAGATCGGCGCGGCCGATGCCCGTGTTGGTCTCACAGCGGTACGCCTCGGGAAAAGGGGCATCGTAGATGCGTGTGGGGATCTCTGCCGAGAAAAGGCACGCCTCCCCGCGAGAAAGCGAGAGCGAAAGGCGCCCCGCCCCAACCTCGTGCGAGGCGAAGGTGATCCAAAAGGCGTTTGTTCCCTCCTCCAAGGAGAGTTCCGCACCGCGCGGCACGGGGAGGAGTGCATCGGGCAGTTTTCCCTTCTTGGAATCCACGTAGATCTCACGGAAAAGCTCGCACCCCTCGGGAAGCGAGAGACGAAGACCGTCCACCGCCTCCTCGACAAAGCAGGCAAGCTGAAAGCTCGTCTTCTCCCCCGCCGCCGCAGAGAGGCGCAGATCCTTGCATAAGATCTCCTCCGGCAAGCTGTGGAAAAACACCTTGGTCAGCGCATCCGCAAGGCAGATCTTGACGTTTGCTTCTTTCATGGTCTTACTCCTCCTTTTTCTCTGAGTATAGCACACAGTGAGACGCTTTGCAAAGATTTCTCCCTTGAAAAAGCGCCTCCCTTCCGTTATACTAAGAGTCGGAGGAAGATCCGATGAATGCATTTGACAAAGCCTATCTTGCGCGCCGCCTCGGCGCGGAATTTGACGTGCGCGTCTTTTCCTCCTGCCCCTCCACGAACACAGCCCTCCTCTCGGAGGCAAAGGCGGGAGGCGTGCCCCTGACCCTTTTCGTCGCCGAGGAACAGACCGACGGCCGCGGCAGGGCGGGGCGCTCTTTTTTCTCCCCGCGTGGCACGGGCATCTACTTTTCGCTTTATTTGTGCCCCGAGGCGGGCGGCGATCCCACGCGCCTGACCGTGCTCTCTGCACTTGCCGTCTGCGAGGCAGCAGAAAAGCTTGGGCGCGTCTCCGCGCAGATCAAGTGGGTCAACGACGTTTACGTTTCCATGAAGAAGTGCTGCGGCATCTTGGTGCAGGGGCTCTTTGAAGGGCAAGGCCTGCAGGGTGCCGTCGTCGGCATCGGTGCAAACCTCTTCCCGCCCGAGGGCGGCTTCCCCGCGGAGTTTTCCGCGCGGGCGGGTGCATTCTTTGAGCAGGATGCGCCGCACATAAGAGAAGACTTCGTCGCCGAGGTCTGCCTTGCGCTCGCCGCACGGCAAAACGAGCCGATGCACGCGCTCGCCGACGCATACCGCCGCCGCTCCTGCCTGATCGGCAGACGCGTGGAGGTGCACGGCAAGGGAGAGCCCTTCTTTGCCACCGTGCGCGGGATCGACGACGAGTGCCGCCTGCTCGTGGAAGGAGACGACGCGCGGAGCGACACGCTGTTTGCAGGGGAGGTCCGTCTCCTTTTATGAACCGCTCCTTGCTCCGCACCCTCACCCGTACCGCGCTTTGCACGGCGCTTCTCTGCGTCCTCTCGCTCGTACGCATTCCCGCGCCCGTGCCCTTCACCCTCACCCTTTTCGGGGTTTTCTTCACCCTCTTTTTCCTCGGCGGAACGGGTGGAACGCTCGCCACCGCGCTCTATCTGCTGCTGGGGCTTTTCGGGCTCCCCGTCTTTTCGCAGGGCGGCGGTCCCTCCGCCTTTCTTTCCCCCACGGGCGGTTATCTCGTCGGACTTTTTGCTCTTTCGCTGTTCTATCTTCTGTTCACCCTGCGCCGTCCCTCGCGGAGATGCGCCCTGCTCGGGGCAACGCTCGGTCTTTTGCTCTGCTACGGCATCGGCGCCGTCTGGTATTGGCTCTACACCAAAACGGGACTTCTCTTCTCGCTTTGGGTGGGCGTGGCACCCTTCGTCCTCTTTGACGCACTCAAGCTCGCCTTGGCGTATTTTGCCGCAAAGCGTCTGCGCCGTCTGATCCCCCTCTCCTGAAACACACCGCCCGACAGGCGGTGTGTTTTCGCGTTGACAACGCGCGGCGCGCGTTGTATACTGAATGTACCGATTTTGTCAATTTTATCGAAGGGAGTTTTTCTATGGCACGTTTCCCCGCTACCGTCAACGCCGAAAACTTCGCCCAAGCCTGGCGCGCCGCGCTTGTCTCCGAGGCGACCGTCAAGCAAAAGAAGCTGATCCGCGCGCTCACGCGCCCGATCGGCGGTTTTTTGTTCACGTTCTTCTCCTTCATGCTTGTCTTCGGCGGATTGCTGGCTCTCTCCTCGCCCGAGGAAATGATCGTCTTTGAAAAACTGGAGGTGCTGCTCGATCTTTGGGACACCCTTTCCGCCCCGTTCTTCGGCCTCGGGCTTCACGCGGCACTCGTCTGGGTCCTGATGATCGTCGTCGCCCTCTTCGTGCTTCCGCTTCTCGTCTCGGCATGTCTCGCCCTCGTCGCAAAGCTCTGCATCCGCCCCGCATCCGATGCGGAACCCGCCGCAGATGCAAACGGAGCCAAAGCGCTGTGCGCGCGCTTGGATGCCGCAAAAGAAAAGAACCAATCTCCGCACTTCTCCTCCGTTCCCTGGCGCATTCTGTTTACCCTCGCCCTCGGCGGCTTTTTGGTGTATGCCTTCCTCAAGCTGGAAATACTGCTGAACCCCGACGTCATCGTCGGTATGCTGTTTTTCCTCGTGCTCTTGTATTTCATTTACAAGATCCCCTTTGCCCTCTTCGCCGCGCTCAACAATCTGTTCTGCCGTCCGGTCAAGGGTCTTGACGCGTTCGCCGACGCTGCGTTTGCGTACCGAAAGAAGGTCGATCCTTCCGCCGAGAAAGCCTACGAGAAAGAGCCCGCCCTCACCCCCGACGAGAACGGCATCGTCGAGCTTGACAGCTTCACTTGGACCGAGGACTACGTGAGAGAACACGAGTCGCGTTGCTCCGAGGTGCTTCTCAACACGCTGGAGGTCGGAAAAGAGTTTGTGGCCGAAGGCAATTACGACGCCGCGCAAAGTGCGTTCCGCCACATCGTCATCGGACTGATGCTCTTAAGCCAGATCGCCCCCGACCACTATCTGCCGCCGCTGTTTGCAAACTGTTACGCGCTCGCGCGCATCGAGGCCTTCGGTCTGCACGACCGCACCGCCGCGCTGGAGAACGCGCGCCGCGCCTGCGAGAAGGCGCGTGAATGCGGAACGGATGCGGCACTGCGCGACCTTGCGGTGATGAGCGACTTCGCCGACGCTCTTGCCTCCAACCAAAGCATGAGCGACATCTGCGAAGAGTTCGGTCACTCCTTCCCCGGCGACCTCCTCTGACTGCTCCTTTGAAAAACAAAAAGACCTGTTTTGAAAAAACAGGTCTTTTTTCATTCCTCCAGGCGCTTTGCCAAAAAGCAGGCAGCCGTCCTCCCCAAGGAGACCTCCGCGGCACTCGCGGCAGATGCCTGCGCGCTGACGAAGCCCACCGCCCCGCGCAGATCCCCCTCGCTGATGATGGGAAACAGCGCCGTCAGGTAATGCCCCGCAAAAAGCTCCGCTCCCTCTCCCGCGCGGGCGACAAACTCCTTGCGGCGCCCCAGCTTTTCCTCCAATGCCTCAGGCAGCTTCTTTTCCAAAAACTCCTTCTTGGGAAGCCCCGCCACCGAAACAAAGCCGTCTCTGTCACACACAAAACAGTTGATGCCGCCCGCCTTGTGTAAGCTCTCGCAGTAATCCTGCGAAAAATCCGACAGCTCCCCGATCGGCGAATACTTCTTGAAGATCACCTCGCCCTCCCGATCCGTGTAGATCTCCAGCGGGTCTCCCTCGCGGATGCGCATCGTGCGGCGGATTTCTTTCGGAATCACAACACGACCAAGGTCGTCGATTCTACGAACAATACCTGTTGCTTTCATATATAAAAACTCCTTTGTTGATTTGATAACATTTCTATTATCTGTCAACAAAAGGAGTTTTATACTGCGAAAAATTACTTTAAAATTAAATGTGTTGTAGTAAGTTAAAGAAAACTATTAATTAATTATTTGGATGGTTATTTATTATAAGCGTCGCAGTCTACAAATTTAGACCCAAGAATTTAAATTTGAAAGTCCCACTTTATAAGATACGTATATTTCCTTCATTTTCGCATCATACCGTTTTCTATTAACACCCCACTCTATAGTATCACTTATAACAGCCTCGTTGTTTTCAAGATATTGTATTAGATGGCTTACCAAAGCTAATTCCAAACCGTTTTTTTCGTAGCCAGACAATGGTTTCATACCTTTGTCAACATAATTATATTCACATTCAAAAATCGAATACTTGGAATTTTTAGGGTATGTAATCGCAGGTCTTTTAGTAACACAAACACTTCCGTCATCGTAAACTGTAAAATCAAAAAGGTTTTTTTGTTCCGTTCCCATTTTCTGACTATGTTTAATATGCGGTTCCAAATGGCACTGCAAAAAATCGAATATTTCCATAACCGCTTGATGATTAAAAATTCTATCGCAAAAGTCCTGTACTTTTTTGCTTTTTAAATTAGAATCACTTTTAATTAGATTAAACATATATGAAAAGCACCTCTTCTCTTTTAACATATTATATAATATTTCCAAATTTATGTCAATTTCTGTTGATATCTCTCCACCACGCTATGCATCGCCCAGCAAAACTTGTCTAAAGGTGTCAATGTTGTCAGCAGAGGGTCTCCCTCGCGAATCCGCATCGTGCGGCGGATCTCTTTGGGAATCACGACTCTCCCAAGGTCGTCGATTCTTCTCACAATACCTGTTGCTTTCAGATATAAATCTCCTCTTTTTACAATTTTAATGTGATATTAGTATCACACTTTTTGTAGAAATTATGAGTAGTATTTCCAATTGTTTTTAAAATTTCAAATCGTGATGTGAAAAGGGCGATGACTGATTCTGTCATCGCCCTTTCGAAAATATATCTTGATTTTTGTTGATCTAAAAATAAATTATTTTTCAATAAATTTAACTGCCGTTCCGTATGCAATAACTTCCGCTGCGCCCTGCATAATAGCGGAGGAAGCATAACGAATATTGACTATAGCATCTGCGCCGAGAGCTTCTGCCTCCGCAACCATTCTCTTGGTGGCAAGAGCACGTGCTTCGTTCATCATCTCATTATAGGATTTAAGTTCACCACCGACTAAGGTTTTAAAGCTTTGAGAAATATCTTTTCCTATATGTTTCGACTGAATAGTGCTGCCTTTTACAAGCCCTAACATTTCGAGTTCTTTTCCGCTGATGTAATCAGTATTTACTAAGATCATCTTCTTCACCTTTCTTGATTTCATTTATTCTTTCTATGCAAACTTTGAGCATAACAGCAGAAAAAGCAAGAGGAATAATACCTAAAAACCATTTCCATATGCCATCTAACACCGCTATTAATATACCAAAGTAAACAACATAATATAAGACCATTATT
>JAZRZY010000130.1:0-33958 GCA_045601605.1 Eubacteriales bacterium | reverse complement strand
CTTTTCCAAAGGTCTGTCGTGGGCATCAACGTGCAGCCGCCGGCGGCATCCAGCATTCCGTATAATGCGTGTGAGAGAAGCGTTGGGCTGTCACAGTACGACAAAATTTGTTCCGGTATGACCCACAGAGTCTTGCTGATTATAACAAGCGCACAGATGATCGCAAAAGACTTGCAGGAACGTGTGAGTGCGGAGGTGAAAGCGTCGGTGAGGTTTACGGACAAGGACGCACCCGCTTTTTGATCCGGCGGCGGAGAAAAACGGCTTGCGATCAACATACATAAAAATGATGAGACGACACAGCTGAGATAAACGATGAAGCCGAGGATGGGGGAGTTTAAAACGTTGACGCCGAAGGCGGAAATGCAGAATGCGGGGGAAGGCATGTTGACGAAAAGGGAAAGACGGCGCGCGCTTTTGGGATCCAGCTCGCCGTTTTCAAAACTTCGAGCAACACTTAAAACGCCGGAAGGGAATCCGCAAAACAAACCGACGAAAATGCATTTCCAGGCACTTGGCGGGAGTCGGAACAGATGTGTAAAAGCGCGGGCGAAAAGCTTGGGTGTTTTTGTGCCGACGGAAAGGTCTGTTAACAGTGCGCCCAGAAACAGAAAAGGAAACAGTGTCGGCAGAAGCGTGTAAAGAAGAAAATCGATGCAGGACAATACGGAGGCTGCCACCTCCTTTGAGGACAGCAAAAGCAGGAAGAAACCGAGCAGTGCTAACGGGAACAGACAGAACCTGACGGCATTTTTCATGGACACCTCATAACGCGCGTGCGTGTGCAATACACTATATTGTTCTATGAAATCAAAACAGAACGGAGGTATTATGAAAGAGAAGATGCGCGAGGGAAAAATGGAGAAAATGCCAAACCCTTCTGCCTATTTGATTCAGATCTACGGAGGGAGAAAGGTGGTTTTTGAGGAGTGTCGCAGGATTTTGGAGTATTCGGACGAATCGATTTTGATCGAAGGTCGTCAGTTGGTTCGCGTAAACGGGAAAATGCTTTGCCTGAAAGAGCTCGGAAGTGGGAATTTGGCGGTTGTCGGCAATCTTTCCTCGCTTGAGTTCTGCGGTCGAAAGGGGCGGAGATAGCGGTGTTTTATCGGTTTCTACACCTGGTATTCGGTTACGTGCGTATCGAAGTTGATGCTGAAGAGATCGCGCCGATATTGAATGGTTTGATCGCAAACGGGGTTCATTTTTGGGACTTGAAAAAGCTCTCTGATGACCGTCATTCGTTCTGCATCGGTCTCGAAAAACAAACGCGTGCACGCGTGGTGCTTGAGGAGTTCAAACGTCTGGGGTGGATCGGTTTTTCGTCTGAGGAAAAAGGGCTGTTTTGTCACCTTTTGCGGTATCGGGCGCGGGTGGGGATGATAGCCGGTGTTGTGGTTGGATTTTTTTTCTTATTTCTATCGACTTTTTTTGTTTGGGGTGTTACAATAGATACGAATACAGTTCAATTTTCGCAAGAGGAGCTGTATCGTTTTCTTGCGTCCTGCGGTGTTCGCGAGGGTGCGCTGGTTTCGGAGGTAACAGATCCTGCGCTCGCCTTGAAATTTCAGACAATGTATCCGCAGTTTGTGTTTGTTTCTTTTCACGCAAACGGAACGCATCTCATTGCCGAGCTGAGAGAACGGACCGAACCCCCGAAAATCGAGGAGGATTTTCGCACTTCAAATTTGGTTGCAAGATGCGGCGGGATCGTGCGCAGCGTTGAGGTCACAAACGGCGAACCAATGGTGCTGAAAGGGGATGTTGTGAATGAAGGCGATCTCCTTGTCAGCGGGGCGATCACGCTTCGCGCGGGCGGGTATCGTTTGGTGCAGAGCCGCGGCGTGATTATCGCGGAAACGTACCGTGAATTTGAGTGTTACGTTCCGTTTTTACAAGCAAACGACGTGTACAGCGGTGCGGAAAAAATACATTCCTCGCTTCGCGTCTTGGGTGTTGATTTGTTCGCGTTTTTTTCAAATCGGGCGCCGTTTGAATCCTTTTCTGTAAGTGAAGAGGTGGTGCCGCTTAGCTTCTTGGACTCCGAATTACCGATCAGCTGCCGCCGAACGACATATTGCGAAGTGGTGAGAACGGAGGAAAACATCTCCGAAAGTCGCGCAAGACAGCTGTGTATGGATCAATACCGCACTTGGTTATCCGAAGTTTTGGGGGAGAAGGGGTCTTTGCTTACCCAGGAAATTGAGTACGTTCCCGATAAGAACGGCATTACCCTCAAAGCAGAACTTACTTGTCTTGAAAACATTGCGGGCGAACAAACGTTTGAATTTACCGAAATACCGCAGAAAATCGCGTCCGAAACCAAAGGGGAGGGCACAGGAGGTTAAATGGCAGAATTGAAACTTGGGTTTGAGTCATTGGATCACGTCAGTGAGGTTTTTGGTGTGCGTGACGCCAATGCACGTTTGATCGAAGCGGCGTTTGACGTTGTTCTCATCTGTCGGGATATTGAAATCATTGTAGAGGGAGCGGAAGAAAATTGCCGCAAGGCACTCGACGTTCTCTCGCATTTGAAACGCTTGGTTGTAACCACCGGGTCGGTTGCCGGTCAAAATGTGGAGTACGCCATCCAGATGATCGAGGCGGGCGAAAAGGATAAGCTCGACTCATTTGGAGGCGACATCCTCTGTCTGACCGCTAACGGGAAGCCCATCAAGGCAAAAACCGCAGGACAACAGGCATATTTGCAAGACATAAAGAATCATACGATCACGCTTGCCATCGGTCCTGCGGGAACGGGCAAAACTTTTCTTGCGGTGGCGATGGCAACCGTTGCACTTCGCAAAAAAGAAGTGAACCGCATCATCATTACCCGGCCTGCCGTGGAAGCGGGAGAGCGCCTCGGGTTTTTGCCCGGCGATTTGCAAAGCAAGATCGACCCGTATCTTCGTCCACTGTACGATGCGCTCTATGAACTGCTCGGTGCCGAAAATTATGCCAAATATCACGAAAAGGGCGTCATTGAAGTGGCCCCTCTCGCCTATATGCGCGGGCGAACGCTCGATGACTCCTTCATTATTTTAGATGAGGCACAAAATACGACGCCCGAGCAGATGAAAATGTTTTTGACGCGCCTCGGTTTTCGCTCCAAAATCGTTGTGACGGGAGACGTTACCCAGATCGACCTTCCTTCGGGCGTGAGAAGCGGGCTGAAGGATGCGGTTTCGGTTCTGCAGGGGATCGATGACATTGCCGTTACACACCTTTCTGCGCGCGACGTGGTTCGTCACAGTCTGGTCAGCAAAGTGATCGAAGCATATGAAAAGAGACCTCGTGCGCCGCACTCGGAGCAAGGGAAAAAGAGGAAAGAGAAATGAACTCCAAAATTGCAATTTTAAATGAGTCTGATTTTTTTGTTGGGGAAGAAACCCTTTCTCTTTTGGAGGGCGCAATCGTACATACCCTTCTGACCGAAGAAGTCCCGGTTTGCTGTGAAGTCAGCGTCGTGCTTTGTGAAAACGAAGAGATCCACGCCCTCAATCTGCAGTACAGAGATAAGGATCGCCCCACAGATGTTTTATCGTTTCCGATCTATGAATCGATCGGGGAGTTGATGGAGGATGCGGCGGCAAATTCGCTTGCTGAGTTCTTTGCGCTCGGAGACGTGGTGATTGCGCCGCGCGTGGTGCTTGAGGCATCCGAAGAGATCGGAGATGCGTTTGAAAAGCACCTTTGCCGCATGTGTATCCATTCCGTTTTGCATCTTCTCGGTTTCGACCATGAAACATCCCCGCAAGACGAGGAGCAAATGCTTGCAAAACAGGAATCGATCTTAGAAGAATTTTGGAAGGAAAGCCACAAATGTCAAAAGTGATCTATCTCGCCATCGTCGGTATGCCGAACGTTGGAAAAAGTACGCTCTTGAATACGCTGGTCGGCGAAAAAATTGCTGCGGTATCCCCGAAAGCGCAGACGACCAGAACCCGCATTACGGGTGTTTTGACCAAAGAAGATACACAGTATGTCTTCTTGGATACCCCGGGCTTGTTGAAGGCGAAAAATCTTCTCGGAGAACAGATGCAGAAGCACATTCGCAATTCGCTTGCGGATGTGGACTGCGTTTTGATGGTGACGGAATCCAAGGGGCGCGTTCGTGCCCCCGAACAGGGGCTGATTCGACAGCTGAAGGCGCAGGGGCTTCCCGTGATTTTGCTGATCAACAAGTGTGACGTGGCGAACAAGGCGGAAATCCTGCCGAGCATTGCCGCGTTTAGTGAGGCGATGGACTTTTCTGCCATCATCCCCGTTTCCGCCAAGACGGGCGAGGGGATCGACGAAGTGTTTTCGGAACTTGAAACGCATTTGAACGAGGCGCCTTTTTTGTTTGACGAAGACACCTTGACGGATCAATCGGAACGCACGATTGCCGCAGAATTCGTTCGCGAAAAATTGCTCAATGCCCTCAATGAAGAGATTCCGCACGGCATTGCGGTTATGGTGGAGCGTTTTGAGGATGTGCGTGGCCATCTGCTGCATATTGATGTTGTTATTTACTGTGAAAAAGCTTCTCATAAGGGTATTGTTATCGGTCGCGGCGGCGCTCTTTTAAAACGCGTCGGCACATAGGCGAGAGAAGAGCTGGAGCGCTTTTTCGGGTGCAAGGTCGATCTGTCTCTGTGGGTGCGTGTAAAGGAGAATTGGCGCGATAATCCGTCGCTGATTTCCGACTTTGGTTTGAAGGAAGATTCCGAAGCATGACTTTCACCGTTCAAGGTCTTGTAATCCGCGTGGTCCCATATCGTGAATACGACAAGCTGGTCGCCATTCTGACGCAGGAACACGGTAAGATCTTTTTTAAGGCGAATGCGGTGCGTTCGCTTGTCAACCCGAATTCGGCGGCCTGCAATCTGTTCTCCTTCTCTGAGTTTGTGCTGCAGAAGAAGCAGGATCGCTTTTATTTAATGAAGGCGCAGGTGTTGAGTCTTCCGCTCGGTCATGCGTGTGACCCGAGCGTTTTATCGGCGGCTTCCTATTTTGCCGAATTGTGCGATGACGTAGGACGCGACATGGAAGGGTCGGCATGTGCAATGCGCCTTCTGATGAACGCGCTCCATTTGCTGAAGAAAAAGGATCGGCCGATTGCGCTGGTGAAGGCTGTGTTCGAACTTCGTCTTTTGTCCTCCATCGGCTTTTTGCCTCAATTGACCGAGTGCGGTTCGTGCGGCTGCAATGACGCTGCCTTGTTTTCGCATTTTCACCCTGCCGATGGGGTGGTTTTGTGCAAAGAGTGTGCGGATGCTTCGGGAGCGCTTGCAATTACACCGACGCTCTACCGTTTGCTTCTGCGTACTGTGAGCGTTGCGGAAAAAGAGGCGTACGCTTTGAAGCTTGACCCGGAATTGCTTTATGATTTCGCAAAATTTTCGGAGTGTTATACCTTGGCCCAACTTCAGAGAGACTTTAAAACACTTGCGTTTTACCACCAAATGAAGGATGTTTTATGAACGATAATTTGCTCGAAAAGACACTTTCCGTGCTGGATTTTCCGGCAGTTCTCCAAGCGCTTTGCGATTGCTGTCATTTGGAGGCGGGGCGTGATCGGCTGAAGGATCTTTCGCCTTCTTTTGATTACCCCGAGGTCCTTCGTCTGTGCGCTGTGACCGCATCCGCAAGACGCCTTTCGGATGAGAAAGGTGCCCCGTCTTTTCAGGCGTCCAAGCAGATGGAAGATATCGTTGCGCGCGCCAAAAAAGGTGCAACCCTGACTCCGAAGGAACTGCTTTCGGTGGCGGCGATGTTATCCTGTGCAGCCAAGGTGAAGGCCTATGGTTCCTCTTTGGATTCTTCAAACGTTTTGTTTGATTATTTCGCTTTGTTAAACGGGGATCGTGCGCTTGAAGAGGATATCCACCGTTCGATCGTTTCCGAGGAGCAGATCTCGGACCGTGCTTCATCGACCTTATACGACATTCGGAGAAAGCTTCAGCGGTTGTCCGGTAAGATCCGAGAGACGATGCAACAGTATTTGGTCGGTTCGCGCACCGCACATTTGCAGGACCCGATTGTAACGATGCGCGCCGGAAGATTTGTGCTTCCGGTGAAGGTCGAGCATAAAAACGACATTCCGGGTCTCGTGCATGACACCTCGGCTTCGGGTGCCACGATCTTTGTGGAACCGATGCCGGTTGTGGAAATGAACAACGAGATTAAGATTTTGGAAAACGAAGAAGAAAAAGAGATCGATCGGATTCTCTTGGAATTATCCGGCCGTTGTGCGGATGCGGCGCATCTTCTGTTGACGGATTTTTCTTGTTTGGTTGAACTTTCGGTGTGTTTTGCAAAAGCGGAATATGCTGCCAAAACGGAATCGGTTGCCGTCGCGTGCAATGCGGATGGTAAAAGCGTTTTACGCCGCGCGAGGCATCCGTTGATTGCGCGCGAGCGAGTGGTTGCCATTGATCTGTCCGTGGGAGATTCGTACGATACGCTGGTCGTTACCGGTCCGAACACGGGCGGAAAAACGGTTACGCTCAAAACGCTCGGCCTATTTGCCGTGATGAATCAGTGCGGCCTTCAGATCCCCGTAGCCGAGGGGAGCGAGATCGGTTTTTATCCGATGATTTTAGCCGACATCGGCGACGAGCAATCCATCGAACAGTCTCTTTCTACGTTTTCCGCACATATGGTTAATATCGTTGCGATGCTCAAGCAGTTGACGCACGGTGCTTTGATTTTGTTTGATGAGCTCGGAGCGGGAACCGATCCCTTGGAAGGTGCGGCTCTTGCCATTGCAATTTTGGAAGAAGCGCGCCGCCGCGGGGCGAAATGTTTGGCTACCACGCACTATGCCGAACTTAAGACATATGCACTGCAAACGCAGGGGGTTGAAAATGCCTCGTGTGAATTTGATCTTCGCACGCTTCGCCCCACCTATCGCCTTGTGACGGGAATCCCCGGACGATCCAATGCCTTTCGGATCGCGGAGCGTCTCGGTCTTTCCCGCAAGATCATTGAGGATGCGGGAGCATTGCTGAACAGCGATTCCCTGCGCTTCGAAGAGGTGGTTTCCACGCTTGAGAGCGAGCGCATTCGGATGGAAGAGAAGTTGGATGCCGCCGTGCTCGCCAATCGACGCGCACAGAGTGCGCGCGCGGAGGCGGAGCGGCGTGCCGAAACGATCATCAAAAACGCCGAAAAAGAGGCGGAACGCCTTACGGCAGAATCCCGACGCTTGCTTGCAACTGCACAGCAGGCGAGCGACTCGGCGTTTCGAGAAGTAAACCGATTGCAAAAGCAAGCTCGAGAGATGCAAGAAGCGGCTTTGTTGGAAGAGGCGCGGCAAAATCTCAAGAAGATCTTTCGCGAGGCTGATGCTCAGATGGATGAAATTCGCGAAGATGTCGTTACGGAGCCTCCGGAGCGCCCCTTGGTTGTGGGAGACCACGTTCGGATCGCCGGAACCAACAAAGAAGGGGTTGTGGAGAAAATTCGTGGTGACGAGGTGACGGTGAAGGCAGACAATTCACGGATTCGCTTGCCGATGGAACGCATTTTGCTTTGTGCCGCCAAATCTCAAACGTCTAAAAAAAGCACGGGCAAGCAGACGAGTTCTTCGCGCGCAAACATTCATACTGAGGTGGATTTGCGCGGAATGATCGGCGAGGATGCGTGGTTTGTCGTGGACAAATATCTGGATGATGCGCGCTTGGCGAATCTTGACAGTGTGCGCTTAATCCATGGAAAAGGCACCGGAGCGTTGCGTCAATATCTTTGGCGAATGCTCAAAAAAGATCCTCGTGTCGTTGAAATGCGTATGGGCGTTTTCGGCGAGGGAGACAGCGGTGTTACGGTTGTGTCCTTGAAATAGGAGCAAATATAACAAAATAAGCAAGAAACACCAACCCTCTTGGCTGTCTTGCTTATTTATTTTTGCAAAAAACTGCGTTTTGCACCACTTTTGAGAACAAAAGGTCCAAATGAGATTGTGCAATTTCAATAAATTTTAAGGGCTATACTGTAAATAATATCAAAAATGCACAATTGAAAACCGGCTTCGACTCTATTTTCTTGACATTGAAAATTAAATTGGTATAATCAACGCTTGGTGGCTTGCATACTAATAGTGTTAGATGTACTTGCCGCAATCCCGTTTGGGATGTCGTATTCACCCAAGAGGAGTAGCTTCATGCTGAAATCTCGCCTGTTGGCAGGCGGCGCTTTCACGCTTGCGCTTACCTGTGTCATTCCGATCGGATTGGCATTGGCGCGTCAGAGCGATGCAGACCTTCTGAAAGCGTACGCACAAGACAAGTCGGATGCAGTGGGAGTCCACGCGATTGATCTTGAATATGCAGTGGCGCTGTCCGGCGACACGGAATGTGCTTCCGGAACTGCGCTGAATTATGCTACCACTTCTGATCTGGTTTCCTTGCCGAGCAACCGCGAAGCGCCGACGGATCAGGGTTCCGATGCCATCGATCTGAATGATCCGGCCGTGCAACGTCAATGGAAGGAAGCGGCCGCGGAAGCGGAGCAGTCCGAACTTCAAAACACGCCTGTGAGCGGTGGTTTTGACTACTCCGACGGCTTTGTGTTTGATATCAATAAGACGATCTTCCCCGTGACTGAGGAAGAAGTGGAAATGCTGAAATACGTTGTGGAAGCCGAAGGCGGCGGCGGCTCATTGGAAGACAAGCGATTGGTCACCTTCAGCATTACGAATCGAGTTCTCAGCCCCAATTTCCCTGACACATTGTATAAAGTGCTTCATTCCGTCAACCAGTTTTCTACCATTGAAAATTACTACAGCAAGCGAAAGGTGCCTTCGGAATCCACCTGCCGCGCTGTGGAAGAGGTTTTGATGGGGGTCTGTGAAGACAACTCGAAGAACGCTCTTTATTTCTATTGCACCAATTACCCCGTGGAAGATTGGATCGTCGATTGGTTTGAGAACGATCTCGTTTATCTCTACACAGTCGGTTGCGATCGATTCTTCACCGATCCATCCTAAAAAATGATTGAGACCCTGCTATTGCAGGGTCTCTTTTTGGTTTAAAAACTCGTCTTTTTCGATTTTATATTCGATCACGGTTTTCCATTCGTTTTTGATAAACATAGGTTCCGGAAGTATGCCCATACAGTTCATCTTGAGCTTTTGCATCACGCGCTCGCTTTGTGTGTTTCCGTAAATGAAGCGTGCGGAAAGCGATTCCAGCCCCAAGACCGAAAACCCAAAGAGCATCACGGCCTCGGCTGCCTCGCGGGCATAACCGTTGCCCCAAACACGCGGGGAGAGAACGTAGCCGATCTCGCCCTGCATCGTGTGCGGATCGATCTTCGTAAAGCCGCAGGTCCCGACGAAGAGCCCCGTGTCTTTCACGTGGATTCCCCAATCATAGAATTCGGCGCTGTCGTATTTTTCTTGCAAGAGCCGAATGTAGGCGCGTGTTTGGAAAATGGATTTGTGCGGATTCCAGGTGAGGTAACGCGTCACTTTCTTTTGGCGCGCGTATCGATACATCTGAGGCGCGTCTTCCTCTGTGATCCGACAGAGATATAAGCGCTCGGTTTCGAGCCTCGGGGTGCTTGCGGCGTATTCTAAAACAGTCACGAAAACCTCTTGTAAATTTGTTTTTTCCACTATATCAAATTTTGGAGCAACTTTCAATCGAATTGACTTTTGTTTACAAATTTTTGTTGATATTCAGGGGTATATGAATTATAATAATAGAAAAATCGAAAGGGAATTTGCGGTGTTTGGATATCTCAGGCCCAATCAGGCGGAGCTTCTGGTCAAAGATCAGGAGCTGTACCGCGCCGTTTACTGCGGTCTTTGTCGAACGATGCGCCGAAAAGTCTCCTTTTTCGCCTCTTTATCTCTGAATTATGATTTTGTCTTGATTGCGCTTCTTCTGGCGGAACTTACGGGAGAGACCTTCCGCTTTTGTCTAAAGCGCTGTCCCGTTCATCCCTTGAAACGACGCTCTTGCGCCAACATCGATTCTGAAGCGCTGTATCGGACCGCGCTGATCCACTTGGCTCTGACTTATGAAAAATTGCGTGACGATCGTTTGGATGCAGACGTGCCTTTGAAGCGAAGAATCCTTGTTTGGCTCTATTCGCCCTTGCTCGGTTTGCGAGTTCATATTCTTTGCAAAAGGAACGAAGAGTTCGCGCGCATCCTCTCTCATGCATCACGCGCGTGCGAAGAACTGCGGGCATGCGAGAGAAGGGGAGAGTGCGACCTCGATACGTTGGCTCACGTGTGTTCGGAAGGGATTGCACGCGCTTGTTCGGTCGGTTTGGATGGAAGCAGAGCCGATTTGATGTATCGCGTGTGTGCAACGCTCGGACGGTTGACCTATCTGTTAGATGCGGCGGATGATCTTTGTGACGATGCGAAAAAGGGAAGTTTCAATCCTTTTTTGCAAAAATACGGTTCTTTGGATGAGGCTTGCAAACATTCTGAGGAGATCGGTATGGCGCTTGCGCTTTATGCAGAGGAACTGGACCGTATCACCAATCTGATTACGCAGCCTGCGCGATACGATCGCCTTTGTGACAACATTACTCAAAAGGGGATTCCCACGTCGATTCACCGCGTGATGATGAAACTTAACACCGAAAGCCGGACAGAAAGGAAACAGGCATGAACGACCCTTATGCAGTGCTCGGCGTTTCGCCGAGCGCTTCGGATGAAGAAATCAAAAAGGCGTATCGCTCGCTTGCGAAGAAGTACCATCCGGACAACTACCAAAATTCCCCCTTGGCTGATCTTGCTTCGGAAAAGATGAAAGAGATCAATGCGGCCTACGACGAGATACAGGCGCATCGGAGAGACCGTTTCGGCGCTGATTTCGACGCATCTGCCGCCTCCTCTTCCTATGCTTCCTATACTTCGGCGCGACCGGATCTTCAGGCGATCCGTGATCAGATCCGCATCGGGAATTTTGAGGAGGCCAATCGCCTCTGTGAGGCGGTAAGTTACACCAAACGAGATGCGGAGTGGTATTTTCTGCGCGGCGTGATCTTTCAGCACCAGGGACGCTTTTCCAATGCCGCCGACTGTTATCGTATGGCCTGCAATCTCGATCCGCAAAACCCTGAATATGCCGCGAAATACCGCGAGATTCATTCCACAGCGTCTCAGTACGGGGCGAGCCAATCCTATGGGGAAAACTGCTCCACGTGTGACGTTTGTCAAGGACTTCTGTGTGCGGACTGCCTTTGCGAAATGTGCGGAGGCGATTTGATCCGTTGCTGCTGAGATGAAACGCTCCTCTCAAAACACGCGCAGGCTTGCTTACGGCGCCGTTCTTGCCGCGCTGATCGTCCTGTTTTTCGGTATCTCCGCAGTCTTTCCGTCGCTGGACTTGACCTTGGCAGCCCTTTCTGCGCTTGTGATTTACGTTTTGCTCTTGGAGTTTGGCGGACAAACCGCACTTTTGTGCTTTTTGACTTCGGCGGTGCTTGCGGTTTTGCTTTTGCCGGAGAAGAGCTGTGCAATCTTTTATATTTGCTTTTTCGGTTGGTATCCGTTTTTGAGACACGCTTTGCGCCGTGTGCCGCTTGTCTTGGCATGGGGAATTAAAATTTTATGCGCGATTCTTGCAGAAGCGGTCTTCTTTTTCTTTTGTACCCCTCTGGTTTCGGACGTCCAACCTCATATCGGAACGGCAGCCCTTTGTTTCGTTGCCTTTGTGCTGTATGAGATCGGTCTTTCAAAACTGATTCTATTTTACGTTGATCGAATTCGACCCAAACTGCGAAAGTGAGTGTTATGACAGAATCTCTCGGTTTTTCCGCATCGGCGCTCCTCCCGATTTTATTGCTTGCGCTTCTCGGATATTTGTTGAAGCGCTTGCGGGTATTATCGGAGGAGTTTTTCGCATTTTTACATAAACTTGTCTTTCGCGCCGCGTTGCCGACACTGATTTTCCTGCAACTGTATCAAATGGATTTTTCTGCCGCGCCGGATGCCTCTTATCTGTTGTTTTGCTGCATTTCCATGGCGGTTTGTTACCTTGCAGGGATGCTTTTGTCGGCTTTCTTGATTCGCGATAAGCGAAAGGCGGGAGCGATGGCACAGGGCATGACAAGATCTACGTTTTCCATCGTCGGTCTTCCGCTTGCGGAGGGATTGTTCGGAGAAGCGGGGCTTAGTTGCGCGAGTTTGCTCTTGCCTCCCGTTGTGATTTTTAACAACGCATTTGCGGTGATCACGCTTTCTGTTTTGAATCCCGAAAAGGAAAAGGGGGATTTCAAAAAAGCGTTGCATTCCATTTTTTTCGGAATTTTGAAAAACCCGTTGATTCTTGGGATGCTTGTTGCATTTTTGGTAAAAGGTCTTCAAATTCAACTCCCGGAGTTCATCGTATCGACCGTTTCCGATTTTTCAGGGATCGCTCAACCCCTCGCCTTGCTTTGCCTGGGCGCGGGATTTGCCAAAGAGGGCTTGACGGGACGGGCACATCTTGCATTGATTGCGAGCGCCGTAAAAACGGTCCTTTTGCCTCTCATCTTTTGTTTTGCGGCAATTTTATTCGGTTTCCGAGGTGTGGAGTTGGGGCTCGTGTGCATCTTGTTCGGCGGTCCGACAACGATCTCAAGCTATATTATGGCTAAAAATATGGGGTCCGATGAGGTCCTTACGGGACAGATCGTCTTATTATCTACAATGATGAGCGCGTTTACTTTGTTTATCTTCTTTTTCCTTTTACATTTTGCAGGGCTGTTATAAGTCAAATCAAAAGCCGAGCTGAATCAGCTCGGCTTTTTTCTGTTCAGTTTGGCTTTTGCTCGAGGTCCATAAAGGCATAGTACTCTTCCAGCGACATATCTAAAAACTTGATACGAACCGCGTGATAGCGCCCTACGTAGCGGAAATGCCAAGACTGTGCCTCCATACCCGTGGATTCGGTTTTGCTTTCGGGATAGCGAAGAATGAAGCCGAATTTGTAGCAATTGTCGGCAAGCCACTTCGCGGCTTCGGTATCTTTAAAGGTTTCAATGTCCTCGTTGGGGAAGCGCACGTCTGCACAAAGCCCTGTTTGGTATTCGCTGAAGCCGGGCTTTTGTACGCTTTTTACGGCTTCGGCTTCAGCCTCTGCTTCGGAAAAACCTTCACTTGACATCAACGAGGTAACGAGGGTGTTAAAACGATAACGTTGTTCGGCGTAAGAGCGGTAGCCGGACGTGGCTTGTAGTCCGAGATAGCCGTTTGCGCGCGCTTCCTGAATCATGGCATCCAGAGATTTTGCGGCATAGAGTCGAAGTCTTGCATGGTAATCACCGCCGGGATACGCAGCATTTTGGTCTTCCACGCCCGTGAGATCGTTGGGGCGGAAGGTTTCCGAAATGCCGTTTTGGAGGTTGACAAGCGTCAAATACTCGGTGGTCTCACCGGGATTCATATAGCGTTCGTATGCATCTAAATTTGAAAGGAAGGTCGGCTTTTGCATCGCAAATTCCAAAAGGGAGCCTGCGGCTTCCTCCGGAATGGCGGTTGTGGTTGAGGCGGGCTTGATTTTGTAGCCGAGTTCACCGTTTGCAGAGATCTCATATTGATCGATGTTTCGATCGACGGTAATGCCGGTGACGTAGATGCGGAAGAAATCAAGCGGCAGATAAAGTTCGCCCTCCCGCAACAGAACGGGATGACCAAGATTGATGCTGACGTCGTTGATCGCGCAAAAAGAGGAGTTTATGGCGAAAGTGGCACAGTCGCCGCTTGCGGGAAAACGGATGGTTCGAACGGCGTAATCACCTGCGTGGATCACTTCTCCGTAGTTTTCCAAAAAGGACACACTGATATACGAAACACTATTTTCGGTAAGAACGTTGAGGTTTTTGCTTTCGGCTTTTTCCGCAACGCTGATGTGCGAGGTGACAACAGTGTTATCCCAACGTTTGGTGGTCCAAATGCTGATAAAGATGCCGAAAAATAGGACCAGCATCATTGCGGCGTATAGGAGAAAGGCAAGCGCGGCGCGCGCAACGAACTTGAGACGCTTCGCGCGGCTCTTTTCAAGCTGTGCCTGCTCGTGTTGCGTGAGGATGGTGGGGGATTTTTCGGCACGGTCGGCTTTTTGCCGTTGCTTTTCCCGTTTTCGCTTTGCTTTTGCTTCTGCGCGTAAGGCCTTGCGCTCCTCACGACTGAGCTTTGGTTTGCGCTCTTTTTTCATGCATTTGCCTCCTGCGCAGAGTAAAAGCTCATATATTCTTCAAAACTTAAATCTAAAAGAAAAATTCGGGTGGCGTGATAACGACCGACGTAACGGAAGTGCCAGGGTTCGAAGGAAATGCCGGTGACGTCTGTCTTATCGGCGGGGTAGCGAAGAATGAAGCCGAAGTTGTGCGCGTTCTCGCGCAGCCATTTTGCGGCAGGCTGTTGATCGAAGGACACGTCGGCAGCGGGCAGGTTGTGCATATCGCATGCGAGTCCGGTTTGATGTTCGCTCTTGCCGGGCCATTGGATTACGGTTGCGGCGGCAGCTTGGGCTTCTTCCAAGGTGGCATACTGCGAGCGGAGGCTGGCGACCTTGGTGTTAAAGCGATTCTCCTGATCGCTGTAAGAACGATAACCCGAGGTGACTGTAATGTCGTTATATCCCATTGCATAAGCTTCGCGCAAAAATGCGTCCAGAGCTTTTGCCGCGGGCTCTTGGAGTTTTGCTTTGTAAATGTCTTCGGCGTAACGTGCGCGCTCGACTGCCTCAAGGTTTTGCGGCACGAAGTCGGCCCCAAGCGAGTTCTCGGAGTTTGCCAGAACCAAGTATCCGTCGCGATCTGCGGGTGCCATATAATCTTCAAATTCGGAAAGATCAAGCGTAAACTTCGGCTTCTCGGTAACGGCACTGAAATATGCGGCGCAGTCGATGTCTGCGGGCAGAGTCGGAGCGTTCTCGGAAGGCGCAGAAAGGGCGGGAAGTGCCGTGTCGAGGAGCTTGCTTTCGGAGATGGCAGCATCGGAGATCCCTTCAAGCGGCAAATACCACTCACCGTCAAGTACGAGCGGCGTGTGTTTGAGCAGACAAAGCTTGTTGTCAACAAAATAATCTGTCGTTTCCGAGCAGAAGGAAAGCTTGACGCCGCTTTCGGTTTGAAGTTCAAGGTGATTTTCTGCGGATTTTGCGGTGACGTTTTTGAACTTGGATACGGGAGCGTAACGGATGCCGTTTTGTGTCAGGAGGGAAACGGCCTTTTCATCGTTTTCGTTTTCATTTTGATCGGAAGGGGACTCGGGGGAGATCGAGGAAGCATAATCGAGCTTAGCCCGGCTTTGTCCGAGAAGGATCCCGAGGACGGTGCAAGCGCACAGAAACATGACGTACAGAATGACGCAAAGTGCCCGAAACGTTGGCGAGATGGGGCGCGTTGCAGGCGTTGCTTGTGAAAATTTTGTGTTGTAAGCCATAAGGATTCCTGTTTCAATGCAATGTAATTTTAAATTTAATTACAGTATAGCAAAAATATAAAAAATGTAAAGGGCAACTTTCACGCATTTTACTCTATTGAAAAAAATTTACTTTCTTGCTATAATCAAATCAAAATAAACGTGGATCGAGACGAGGTGATGGATCGTGAAAAGAATTGCCGTGATCGGCGCCGGTGCCGCCGGAATGACGGCGGCGTTTTTTGCGTTGGAATCCGGTGCGCTCGTTACCGTGTTTGAAAAAAACAAGCAGGCGGGCCGAAAGATTTGCATCACCGGAAAAGGACGTTGCAATCTCACAAATGCTATCCATTCGCGCGACTTTTTGTCAAACGTGGTGTCCGGCTCCAAATTTCTTTCTTCCGCCATCTATCGTTTTTCGCCCGACGATACCATGGAATGGTTTCGCTCGCTTGGGGTGCCCCTTAAGGTGGAACGCGGAAATCGCGTGTTTCCCGAAAGCGATCGTGCTTCGGATGTGCGAGACGCTTTGTGGAAAGCGGTATCCAAACACCCGCACACAACCGTGTGTTACGGCGCTGTGACGAAAGTTGTGAAGGGGGAGGGGGGCTTTTCTGTCTTTACGCACAAGGAAAACGCCGGATTTGATTCCGTTATTGTCGCAACGGGCGGCGCGTCTTATCCCTTGACCGGATCCAGCGGTGACGGTTATCGGATCGCACGCGATTTTTCTCACGAAATAACACCGATCTCGCCTTCTCTCGTGCGTGTGATTTGCTCTGATAAATGTTGCAAACAAGCACAGGGTCTGACGCTTAAGAACGTTCGCCTCACACTGCTAAGCTCCGATGCAAATAAACCCCTGTTTTCCGAGCAGGGGGAGCTTCTGTTTACAGAAGACGGTATCAGCGGCCCGTTGGCGCTTTCCGCCTCCGCACATTTGCGTTCGGCGGCAGAATATCGTTTTGAGATCGATTTCAAGCCCGCGCTCAGCGATGCGGAGCTTGACGCGCGTCTGCTCCGTGATTTTGCCGAGAATACCAATCGTCAATTCAAGCACGTTTTCGATTCGTTGTTGCCCGCAAGTATGCGGCCGATCTTCGTGGAATGCTCGGGTTTGGATCCCGTAATGCGTGTTCACCAAATCACACGATCGCAGCGGGAACGGCTTGTACACCTGTTCAAACATTTTCCTTTGAACGTGCGTTCCCTCGGCCCCTTGGAGGAGGCGATCGTGACGGCGGGCGGTGTCTCGCTGAAGGAAGTGGATCCGCATACGATGCAGTCGCGTTTGTGCAAAGGGCTATACTTTGCGGGAGAGGTCTTGGACGTGGACGCTTACACGGGCGGTTTCAACCTGCAAATTGCCTTTTCTACGGGAAAATTGTCGGGTGAGTCTGCGGCGCTCTGCGATGAGTAAAAAATCACAAAATGACTTGACGAAAAGAAAAAAATACAGTATAATGTGTTAAAGATTTACCAATTTATAAATATTTGACATAGGAGAACACGATTTTTCCGATGCGTCTCTATGCTTTTTTGCGCGCCTGTGCGCGCGTACTTTTGCGTTTTTTGTTCCGTTTTCGTGCGGTTGGAGTTGATAAAATTCCCGATGAAGGCGGTTTTATTCTGGCAGTCAATCATATGTCCTTTTGGGATGCGATTTTTTTAGCTGCTTCCGTACCGAATCGCCACCTCACTTTTATGGCACGTTCCAGTTTGTTTACAAAGCCGCTCGTCGGTTGGTGCTTAAGGACGGTCGGGGCGGTCTCTGTGGATCGTGATGCCAATGACTTTTCCGCTTTGCGAACGGCCCTTGCGCTTCTCAAGGACGGCCACGTGATCGGGATTTATCCCCAAGGAACCCGTTGCCCCGATGCGCCGCCTTCCGAAAGCCATTTTGAAAGCGGTGCCGCTTATATGGCAATGACGGCGAAGGTGCCGATCTTTCCGATCGGTGTCGCAACCAAAAACTACCGCGTTCGCTGGTTCCGAAAAGTTCGCCTGCATTGCGGCAACCCGCTTTTCTTTGAACGGGATCGTGATCGCACGGCGATCGAACGCAACACTCAGATTCTAAAAGAGCGCATTTCCGCCCTCGCCGAAGAAGCACTTGCGGATCTTGGCTCCGGTGCACGCACGTGAAGCTTGTTGTCTCCAAGCACGCCGGCTTTTGCTTTGGGGTGCGCCGTGCGGACGAGTTGATGGAGCGCCTTTTAATCGAGGACGCCCAATCTCCCTTATACACGCTGGGAGAGCTCATTCACAATCGCGATTACATTGAGGCGTTGTGTAATCGCGGTGTAAAGGTCTTGGAAGAGGATGAGATCGATTCTTTGCCTCCCGGTGCGCGAGTGGTACTTCGTACCCACGGCGTTCCGGTCCATTTGAGAGAGAAGCTTAAGAAACAAGGCGCCGTCGTTTATGATGCGACCTGTCCCTTTGTGAGGCGCGGCCACGAAATCCTTCGTCGCGAATCAGAGGATGAATCAACGTATTTTCTCATTGTCGGAGATGCACGGCATCCCGAGGTTGAGGCTCTTGTATCAAACGTAGCTTCCAATCGAGTTTCGATCATTTCTTCACTTGAGGATCTGAAGCCTGAATTGTTTTCATATCAACGGCACATCGTGTTGTTGTCTCAAACCACCGCAAATCACGCCCTGTTTCGTGCTGTGAGTGACTTTGTCCTCCTACATGCACCCGATGCCGTGATTTACGACACCGTCTGCGAGGCGACGGAGAAACGCCAAGCGGATGCCGTAGAGCTGGCGCAAAAATCCGATTTGATGATTGTCATCGGAGGAACGCACAGTTCAAACACACAAAAACTTGCAGAGATCTCCGCGCGCCACTGCAAGACGATCCACATTGAGCGCGCAGGCGATATACCCCAAGGGGTCATATGCTCATCCGATCGGGTGGGCATCACTGCAGGAGCTTCCACTCCTCGCAGAATAATCCAGGAGGTCGTGTATTACATGACAGACATCAACAACATTGAAGAAACTCTCAGCTTTGAGGAACTGTTAAACCAGTCTTTCAAAACCCTCTCTTCCGGTGAGGTTGCTACCGGTATCATTACTCGTATTTTGCCGGCAGAAATGCATGTCGATCTCGGCGTCAAACATACCGGTATTCTCCCTCAGGGCGAAGTCAGCGATGACACTTCCTTCGTTTTGGCCGACCATTTCTCCGTCGGCGACGAAGTAACCGTGCTCGTTCAGAAATTTAACGATGCAGACGGCACCGTCCTCGTTTCCAAGAAGAAACTCGATAACCGTGCCGGTTGGCAGAAGATCGTGGAAGCTCATAACAGCGATGCCATTCTCACCGGCACCGTCTCCGCAGCTATCAAGGGCGGCATTCTGGTTGCTTGGGAAAATCAAAACATCTTCGTGCCCGGCTCCTTGACCGGTCTGCCCAAGGAGGCTGATCTGCATACGTTGGTCGGTCAGTCCGTCGAATTCAAGCTTGTTGAGCTTGATGAGCAAAAGCGTCGCACTGTCGGTTCCATCCGTGCGGTCCAGCGTGAAAAACGCCGCGCTATGGCGGAAGAATTCTGGGGCGCCATCGAAGTCGGTAAGGTCTATACCGGTACTGTGAAATCCATCACCTCTTACGGTGCTTTCGTGGATCTCGGCGGTGCCGATGGTATGGTTCACATCACCGAACTTTCTTGGAAGCGCCTTTCCCACCCGAGCGAAGTGGTTTCCATCGGTCAGGAAATCACCGTCTATGTCAAGGACGTCAATATGGAAACCAAGAAGATCAGCCTTGGCTACAAGACCGAAGCAGACAATCCTTGGAACTCCTTTACCGCTCAGTACAAAGAGGGTGACGTCGCGAAGGTTACCATCGTCAATATGACTCCGTTCGGTGCTTTTGCCGAGGTTCTGCCCGGCGTTGACGGTCTGATCCATATCTCTCAGATCACCAACAAGCATCTCACCAAGCCGCAGGATGTTCTGACCATCGGTGAAGTGGTCGATGCCGAGATCATCGGAATCAATCACGAGACGAAGAAGATCAGTCTTTCTATGCGTTCTCTTCTTGCTGAGGAAGAAGCGGCGACGGAAGAGGCAGCGGCTCCTGTTGCAGAAGCCGAAGAAGCTGCTGCAGAGGCAGAAGAAGCTGCTGCGGAATAATTTTAAGCAAAAAAAGCACCTGCAATCGGCAGGTGCTTTTTTTATGCTTAATTTTCATCTTCTTTTCCGCGCAACGTTTGTATGAAGATTTTAGCTAATGCGCGGATGCGAAGGGGGAAAACGGGGGAGAGATAAGAGTCGTTTGCGGAATTTCGCATTGCGGCAAGAAACAGGATCACGCTGAGCGTTCCCCCGAGCAGCCCCCAGATTCCGAACAACTGCACTAACACAATGAGGCCGATGCGCCAAAATTTCAAGCTGTATCCAAGTTCGTAATTATTCGGAATAAAATTCAGGATGGTTGCGATCGCGGAATATAAGATCGTCTGCGGAACGAACCAGCCGCTTTTGACTGCAAAATCGCCCAGCAAAAGGCCTCCGACGACACTTAGTGAATTGGCCAGAGGTTCCGGTGTGTTGAGCGATGCGAGCTTTAAGGAATCAATTGCAATTTCGATTAGAATCAACTGTAAAAAGATCGGAACCGCATACGGATCTTGGACCAAAATGAATGCAAGGCTGTCTGGCACATAGGAGCTTTGATTGAGTACCAAAAGCCAAATGGGGATCAAGAAGACGGCGGCGAGAATTCCGAGAAACCGTATCGTTTTGAGATAGGTTGCGGTTGCGGGCGGGAAATAATAGTTGTCACACTCTTCAAAGAAATCAAACAGATTGATCGGCAGAATGATCGCATTCGGAGTGGTGTCCACCAGAAGAACGATCTTTCCCTCCAAAAGTTCTGCACTGCAGGTGTCGGGACGTTCGGAAAACCGAACACGCGGCAGGGGATTGAAAAGCGAAGCGTTTTTGCGGTAAAAGAGGCGTTCCGTTATGCTTTCTTCTCCCATACAGATTGCATTACAGTTCAGGTTCCCGAGCTTTTCTGTGATGTTTTTGACGTGACTTTCATCCGCAATGCCCTCAAGATAACAGAGCGCAATTCTGGTTTGAGTGTATTTGCCTACCACAAACTCACGCGTGATCAGTTTGGTCGTTTTGATGCGACGACGCAAAAGGGCAAGGTTGGTGACGATGTTTTCGCAAAAGCCTTCGTGCGGGCCGCGCAGAGTTTTCCCTTTGCTCGGTTCCTGAATGGATCGTTGGGGCGTCGTTCGCAGTTCGACGGATAAAAACTCGTCCTCAAACCCCTCAAAAACCAGCACCAAAAAACCTGCTAAAATGCGATTGATTGCATCTGTGAAATTCACATTGACACATTCGCTGAAATGCAAGTGTTTTTGCACAAATTCAAGCGCACACCCGCTCGATTCCCAAGCGCTTTCCTGAAGAGTGGGAGCAACCGTCATCACGCGCTCAAGCGCTTGCTTGTTCAAAAAGCCTTCAATATAAAAATAATAGCAAATGTGACCGCCGAGTACAAACGATCCCCACTTGGTATCCAGCGAGATCCCAACGTGCAGTTCTTGTTTGAAACGTTCGCAAATTTGATCAATACGCTTTTCTGTTTTCATCATAAAAACAGTTTTTGCGTGTTTTGCGCGCCATATACCCAAAACCCAAAATTTGGTGGAAGAAGGGGGCTTTATGCGTTGACAATATCAATATATTGTGGTAAGATGAATCGAAATAATTTGAAACCCACCTAATTGGAGGCATACATTGATTACTAAAATCATTAAGCGCGACGGCCGCGAGGTTGCGTTCAACATCGAGAAAATCACCAATGCGATTTATAAGGCAGCTCAAGCAGTCGGCGGGAAGGATTACAGTACCGCGCTGAAGCTGTCCGAGATGGTTGCGGATCGATTGGATGAGAGCCATAGGGGAACTGTACCCACCGTGGAACAGGTGCAGGACTGCGTTGAGAAAGTGTTGATGGAAACGGGGCATGCTCGCACGGCAAAAGAGTATATTCTGTACCGTGCACAGCGCACCAAGGTGCGCGAGATGAACACCCGTCTTATGAAGACGTATGAGGACCTCACCTTTAAAAACGCAAAGAGCAGCGATCTGAAACGAGAAAACGCCAACATCGACGGTGACACCGCCATGGGAACGATGTTGAAGTATGGTTCTGAAGGTGCAAAGCAGTTCTATTCAATGTATGTTTTGGATCCGGCGTTCGCAAAAGCGCATGAAGTCGGTGATATTCACATTCATGATTTGGATTTTTATGGTTTTACAACCACTTGCTGTCAGATCGATTTGACCAAGCTCTTTTCGGGCGGATTTTCCACCGGACACGGCTTTTTGCGTGAGCCTTCCGATATCCAAAGCTACAGTGCGTTGGCGTGTATTGCAATCCAAGCTAACCAAAACGATCAGCACGGCGGGCAAAGCGTTCCGAACTTTGATTTTGCGATGACTCCCGGAATCAAGAAGACGTACCGTCGTCATTTCCGACAGAATTTAATTAAATCCGCAGAACTGCTCGCTATGGAAGCAAACGCAGGAACGCTTATACCCGATTTGATCTTACACGCCGAGGAAAAGTGCGGTTGCGGCGCGGCGTTGGAGATGCCGGAAAGCTTCCACAATGCGCTTTATGAAGAGCTTCTCCAACATTATGCACCTGAAAAAGCACGACAAATGCTCACGTTCACCCGTAAATTTGCCGCATCCGAAACAGAGCGCAGCACTTATCAGGCGATGGAGGCCTTTATTCACAACCTGAATACGATGCACTCTCGCGCAGGTGCCCAGATCCCGTTTTCTTCCGTCAATTACGGCACCGATACTTCGCCGGAAGGCCGACTTTTGATTCGCTCCTTGCTTTTGGCAACCGAAAGTGGGCTCGGCAACGGCGAAACCCCGATTTTCCCCATCCAAATCTTTAAGGTAAAAGACGGTGTTTCCGCAAATCCCGGCGATCCCAATTACGATCTGTTTAAGCTTGCCTGTAAAGTCTCGGCAAAGCGTCTCTTCCCGAATTTCTCCTTTTTGGACGCTCCGTTCAATGCACAGTATTACCGCGAGGGAAGACCTGAGACGGAAGTTGCCTATATGGGATGCCGCACCCGCGTCATTGCCAATCATTTTGACCCCGATCGTGAAATCACAAGCGGTCGCGGCAACTTGAGCTTCACCTCGATCAATTTACCGCGCCTTGCCATCAAAGCAAACAAAAACCAAGACGTATTTTTCGACGATCTGGATCGTAAGATGGATTTGGTCTTTGAGCAACTCTTGGAGCGTTTGAAGCTGCAATCGGATCGTTGCGTTTATAACTTCCCGTTCTTGATGGGACAGGGGATTTGGATCGATTCCGAAAAGCTAACGTATCAGGATCGGGTAGAAGAAGTGCTCAAACACGGCACTTTGACGGTTGGCTTCATCGGCCTCGCGGAAGCGTTGGTCGCGCTGACCGGCAAGCACCACGGACAGTCCCCGGAGGCACAAAGTCTCGGTCTGGAAATCATTGCTCATATGCGCAAGCTCTGCGATGAAAAAACACGCAAATACGGCTTGAATTTCAGCTTGATCGCAACTCCTGCGGAAGGGCTTTCGGGGCGCTTTGTGCGTTTGGATCGCGAAATATTCGGTGCCATCCCGGGCGTGTGTGACCGCGATTATTACACCAACTCTTTCCACGTTCCCGTGTATTTCCCGATCAGCGCAAAGCAAAAAATCGAGATTGAGGCACCGTATCACGAATTAACCAACGGCGGCCATATCACCTACGTTGAATTGGATGGGGATCCGCAAGCGAACCCCGATGCGTTTGAAGCAATCGTTCGCCAAATGAAAAATGCGGGCATCGGTTACGGCTCAATCAATCATCCGGTGGATCGCGACCCCGTTTGCGGATATACCGGCATTATCCATAACGTCTGTCCGGGATGCGGGCGCACGGATGCGGATGGTGGACCGCCGATCGAGCGCATTCGCAGAATTACGGGATACCTTGTCGGCACTCTGGATCATTTCAACAATGCCAAGAGAAGCGAAGAGCAAGATCGCGTCAAGCACTTTAAGGTTTCTATCGAATGAACGATACCTTAAATATTGCGGGAATTGCCGAAGAGTCCATCGTTGACGGTCCGGGCGTGCGGTTTACAATCTTTGTCCAAGGTTGCCCGCATCATTGTCCCGGATGCCACAATCCCGAAACGCACGAGTTCGGCGTCGGTCGCGTGATTTCCGTTGATGAACTCTATCAAATGATTCGCGCAAACCCGCTTCTGAAAGGGGTAACTTTCAGCGGAGGGGAGCCCTTTTGCCAAGCGCGTGCGCTTGCAAAACTCGGAAGTTTGCTTCGGCGCGACGGATACGACATCTTTCTATACAGCGGATATACGCTTGAAAAGCTGTTGGAAATGGCCTCGGATGACCCGGATGTGAAAGCGCTGTTGACAGTCGGAAATTATCTCGTTGACGGCCCGTTTCTTCTTGAAGAACGTGACCTTGCGCTCAAATTTCGCGGCAGCAAAAATCAAACGATCTATGATATCACGTGCTATCCCAATTCCAAAGCCGTCTATGAGGCGGAAGACATATAAAAAAGCGGTGCATTCAGCACCGCTTTTTTATATGTCTTGAATCACTCAAAAGGCGATTTCGTCATCGGATTGGATGGAGCAGTCGATATCATCGATCTGTCCTTCGTCCATAAAGAAGTCGTCCTCGTCGTCTTCGTAGTCCAGATCTTCCAAGATGGCGCGACGTTTTGCGAGTTCTTTGCGATATTCGTCAAACAGAATGACACCGCCGGCGATTCCGCCCGCCACACCGAGAACGGCGCATGTTTTGGAAAAGCCTTTTTTGGTCTTCATATAGATCAAAGAGAGAATGAAGCAGAGGAAAGACTGCGCAACGAGCGTGGCAGCAACGATGGATTTTGTTTTCTTAAACATGGCAATTCTCCTTTTTATGATTTATTATCCACAGAATACTGAAGATAAGCATTGATGAAGGCGTCCAAATCGCCGTCCATGACGCGAGAAACATCTCCGGTTTCGCAATTTGTGCGGTGATCTTTCACCAAGGTGTAGGGCATAAACACATAGGAACGTATCTGCGAGCCCCATTCGATGTTTGCCTTAACGCCCTGAATGTCTGCTACCTTTTCCAGGTGTTCTCGCACCTTGATGTAAACAAGCTTGGATTTGAGCATTTTCATTGCAGTCTCTTTGTTTTGCAGTTGACTGCGTTCCGTTTGACAACCGACCACAATTCCGGTGGGGATGTGTGTAATGCGAATGGCAGAGTCTGTTTTGTTGACGTGCTGTCCACCAGCGCCGGAAGAGCGATGCGCCTCGATTTTCAAATCTTCTTCCCGAATTTCGATGTTCAAATCGTCTGTAAATTCGGGCATCACCTCAACGGAGGCGAAAGAAGTGTGGCGACGACCGGAAGAGTCGAAAGGGGAAACTCGCACCAAGCGGTGTACGCCGCCCTCGCTCTTTAAGTAACCGTAAGCGTACGGGCCGGAGATTTGAAGGGTGACACTCTTAAGCCCTGCTTCATCGCCGTCCAGATAATCCAGAGTCTTGGCGGTGAAGCCGCGGCGTTCTGCAAAACGCTGGTACATACGATACAGCATACTTGCCCAGTCTTGCGCCTCCGTGCCGCCGGCACCGGGGTGAATGGAGATCAGGACATTGTTTGCATCATATTCGCCGGAAAGCAAGAGGGCAATCTTTTGCTCGCTGTAGAGAGCGTCGATCTTATCCATATCTGCAAGGATCTCATCGGTCAGAGATTCATCGTCTGCTTCGATTGCAAGTTCAAGCAGTTCGGATACACTTTCAAATTCGCGCTTCAGCTTTAAAAAACCGTCGAGTTTGTCTTTGTGCACCTTCATTTTGGTGAGGATTTGCTGAGAAGCGGCGGGATCTGACCAAAAATCGGGTGCTTGTGTCTGCTCTTCGAGCTCTGCAACAACCTTTGCAAGCGTATCAACATCGAGCGATTTTGCGAGAAGTTCAATGTTGTCTTGCATCTCCTTGAGTCGAGTGCGAGACTGTTCTAAAATCAGTACCAATTGTTTCTCCGTAATATCTGTTTATTGTTCACTTTATTATACTATTGATTTTATCGTTTGTAAATAGATATTTTGGGAGTTTTGTGTTTTCTTTCCGGTTTTGATTGGAAAAAGAGGGAAGTGAAAAGCGCAAAGAAAATGACGGAGCCGATTCCGCCTGCACACGCCTCAAGCCCTCCCGTGATTGCACCGAACAAACCGTTTTTATCCACTGCCTCGCGCACGCCCTGAGCCAGAAGATGACCGAAGCCGGTTAACGGTACCGTTGCTCCCGCGCCTGCGATGTCAACCAGCGTGCCATATAGTCCGAGTGCGCTCAGAACAACGCCGCTTACCACATATCCGACAAGAATTCGCGCGGGGGTCAATTTTGTTTTCAGGATCAAAATTTCGCCGATCGCACAAAACAAACCACCGACGACAAATGCCAAAAGATATTGCATTATCTACTCCTTTTCGAGACAAACCAAGTGCGCGACCGCGGGGATCGTTAACCCTTGCTGAACTGTTAGCGGGCTGAGAAGTGCGCCGGTTCCAAGGAGTAAAATCCTTCGAAACCCCCGCTCTTTCCAAATTTTTTCCAAATACCCGCAAACATAGACGGCAGAGCATCCGCATCCCGATGCTCCGGCGTGCACGTCCTGCTCTTCGGAAAAGATTGCCGTGCCGCAATCTCGAAATTCCGCGCCCAGCAAGACGCCTCTTTGTGCACACAGTTCCGCAAACAGCTTTGCCCCAACTTGACCTAGATCGCCCGTTAAGATCAAATCGTAGTCACAAGGGCTCTCTCCCGTTTCTTTCAAAAAAGAGACGAGCGTATCGGCTGCAGCCGGTGCCATCGCTGCCCCCATGTGATTTGCATCTTTGATCCCGCCGTCAACGATTGTTCCGATGCGTCCTTTTGTAATGCGGGGTAAGTGGGAGCCGTCTTCCTTCGTTTTTCGCAGAAAGGCGGCACCGCAGCCGGTAACGGTTCTTTGGGAGGTCGGCGTGCGTTGACATCCGTACTCAAGCGGAAACCGATATTGTCTTTCTGCCGTGGAAAAATGGGAAGAGGCAAATACGCCGCCGAGGTTCAATGCGTCGTTTTGCAAAAGCTGTGCACCGAGAAGCAGTCCTTCCGCAAACGTCGAACAAGCACCGTAAAGACCGAGGAAGGGAACCGAGAAAGCAGCGCACCCGTGTGAGGAGGCGGTGCATTGATTCAGGAGATCTCCCCCGAGCAAAAAATCAAGCTTTTCTGCGCCGAATCCGCATTTGTGCATGCCGATCTCCAAGGTTTTGCGCACCATTTGCGTCTCTGCTTGTTCCCAAGTTTTGGCGCCGAACAAATCCGTCTCGGAAAAACAGTCGTAATATTCGCCGAGAGGTCCCTCGTGTTCCATAATTCCGACCACAGAAGATGCGCCGAAAAGCAAAGTTTTTTGTTGAAAATTTAGGTTTTTCATGATAGAATTAGTTTTAGTTTATCGGACCGATTTATCCCTGCATAAAACAGAAAATTTTGACTGCGAGGTAGGTTGTATGCGCATCTTGAGCATAGGGAACAGTTTTTCCACGGATGCCCAGCGTTGGCTGGCGCAAGTGGCTGCCGCTTGCGGAGAGTATATCTTTGCCGCTAACCTGTTTATCGGCGGTTGTCCTCTCAAAAAACATTGGGAGCTGTATGAAGAAGATCTGGCATCTTATCGCTTGGAAATCAACGGAGAAAGCCTTCGTTGGTCTTCCCTGAAAAACGCGCTTTTCGAGCTCGGGAAGTGGGATGTTGTCACATTACAGCAGGTGAGCGGTGACAGCGGCCGTTTTGAAACGTACGAGCCTTACCTTTCCAATCTCTGCCGCTTGGTTCGCGAAGCCCAGCCCGAGGCACGCATTTTGATTCACAAAACTTGGGCTTATGAGACTGATTGTACCCTTGAGGGCTTCGCCAATTATCACAACTCGCAAGAGGAGATGTATCGCGCGCTCTGCACTGCCTATAAGAAAGCGTCTGAGCTGATCGACGCCGACTTGATTCCGAGCGGAGACGTCATTCAATATTTGCGTAAGAACGTTCCCGAGTTTGATTATGTAAACGGCGGGCTTTCGCTGAATCGAGACGGTTTTCACTTATCCTGGCTTTACGGGCGATATGCCGTGGCTCTTGTTTGGCTTCATTGTCTTACCGGGTGCGACGTTCGCAATGCGAATTTCATTCCCGAGGAGTTCGGTACCCGAGCAGATGAATCGCTTTTGAAGACTGTACGCGAAGCCGTATTCGTTGCGTTGCAACAGATCGAAAACACCTCTGAAAATGAAAGGAGATAAATTATGAGGCGATATACCAGCATTCCTGCGGAAGGCATTTTTTTCAAAGAAGAAGAATTCACCGAAGAATTTGCGGTCGGGCGTTGCGAAGGACACGTCGTCAATCTTTTTGATGACGTCGCATATCAAAGCATGCTTGGGTTCGGCGGTGCATTCACGGAATCTGCCGCTTACAATTACGCTCAGCTGACTGCCAAACAGAAAAAACAGTTTATGGAGAGTCTGTACACGCGAGATAAGGGGATCGGCTATAATTTCGGGCGTATGCACATCAACTCCTGTGACTTTGCACTGGACATTTACACCTACGTGGAAAACGGTGATACCACTCTCGAGACCTTCAACATCGAACGCGACGAGAAGTATATCATTCCGATGGTGAAGGATGCGATGCAATACGCAGACGAGGAAATCTTCCTGTTTGCCTCCCCTTGGTCTCCGCCTGCTTATATGAAGGACAACGAATCGCCTATCCGCGGCGGTGTGCTGAAAGAGGAGTTCAAGGCGGTTTGGGCCTTATATTATGCGAAATACATCCAAGCGATGGCAAAACACGGCATCGTCATTTCCGGCATCACCATTCAAAATGAGCCGTTGCATCACGCGCCTTGGGAAAGTTGCTATTATTCCGCAGAGGACGAGCGCGAGTTCATCGAAAAATATCTTGCCCCCACCTTGGATCGAGAAGGTCTCGGTGAGATCAAAATCATTATTTGGGATCACAATAAGGAGCGAGTCTATGATCGCCCCAAACGCATTTTCCAATCCAGAGAGGTGTTTGATCGCGTCTGGGCGATCGGTCACCACTGGTATTCCGGTGATCATTTCGACGGCCTGCGTATTTGTCACGAGCAGTTTGGCAAGCCGCTGATCTCAACTGAATTTTGCGGTGACATTCGCGTCGACGTGAATGCACTTGCCGAACGATATGCCCGTGAGATGATTCTTGATTCCAACAATTACACCGCGGGTTTTTGCGATTGGAATTTGATGCTGAGCACAGACGGCGGTCCCTATCACAATCGCAATTCCAAGACGCCTTCTCGCCCCGGCATTATTTATGAAGATAAATCCAGCGGCTGTTATGCCCCTGTTTTGTACGACCGGGACAAGAACGACCTTGTCTATACCCCGATCTATTATTATATCGGGCATTTCTCCAAATTCGTAATGAAAGGCGCGCGTCGTCTCGGCGTAAGCTCTTATCATCCGAAACTTTATTGTACGGCGTTTCAAAACCCGGACGGTAGCATCGTCTTCATCACGTTGAACTCCGGTGACTACGCTCTGCCGGCCTGTGTGCGACATCAAGATAACATCTTTCGGTTTGAGATGCCCGCACACTCGATCATGACGCACGTTCTTTGAGGAGAATCAATGAAATCCATCCGCAGTATCTACAAAATCGGTTACGGTCCCTCCAGCTCTCATACGATGGGGCCTGCCTTTGCCGCCGAGGCTTTCGGCGCGCGTTATCCGAATGCAGAAGAGATCCGCGTGATTTTATACGGTTCTCTTGCCAAAACGGGGAGAGGACACGGTACGGATCGTGCAATTTGCGGTGCGCTAAAGGATCGTCGCTGTGTGGTGAACTTTGATCCCGAAACACAGGTCGAAGAGCATCCGAATACGATGGATTTCATAGCTTTGCGAGGTGGTAGGGAAGAAGGAAGAACTCGCTTTTACAGCATTGGCGGCGGCGAGATCCGCTCGGAAGACGAAAGTGTGTCCACGCCTGAATCTGTTTACGAACACACTACGTTTTCGGAAATTTCCGCTTATTGCAAGTCCCAAAATCTCCGACTGTCCGACTATTGCTTTGAACGCGAGGGGGAGGATCTTCGCGCATTTCTTTATGGGATTTGGAAGCAGATGCAGCAATCCATCCGCGACGGTCTCAGCGCCTCCGGGATGCTCCCGGGCGGTTTAAACGTGGAGCGTAAAGCACAGTTTTTGTTCAACCAAAAGCACATTGACGAAAGCCCGCAAACGAGGGAAAACCGCCTTGTTTGTTCGTATGCTTTTGCCGTCAGTGAGCAAAATGCAGATTGCGGTATCATCGTGACGGCGCCCACCTGCGGTTCGTGCGGCGTTTTGCCTGCCGTTTTGAACTATATGCAGGAAAAGAAGGGCTTTTCCGACGATGATATCATTCGCGCCTTGGCCGTAGCGGGGCTGATCGGAAACCTCGTGAGCACCAATGCTTCCATCAGCGGTGCCGAGTGCGGTTGCCAAGCGGAAATCGGTACTGCGTGCAGTATGGCATCTGCCGCACTTTGCGAACTTTTTGAAATGGGGATCGATCAGATCGAATATGCGGCGGAAGTTGCTATGGAGCACCACCTCGGGCTCACCTGCGATCCGGTGTGCGGTCTTGTGCAAATTCCTTGCATTGAGCGCAACGCCGTTGCCGCAATGCGCGCCATCAACGCTATGAGTCTCGCTAATTTTCTCTATGCCAGTCGAAAGGTTTCGTTTGATTTTGTGATTGAGACCATGTATCAAACGGGGCGGGATCTCTCCCATCTCTATCGTGAGACCTCAGAAGGGGGATTGGCAAAATTGCGCTCTGAAAATTAGATTTTCCTCGCAATTGATATGTTTTGCCGATTTTATCATCCGAAAACACCGAGAAAAGAAGTGACAATTTTGAGTTTATCGCGCCACAGCTTAACGGAAGGGAACATTCAAAAGAGTATTCTTTTGTTTGCCCTTCCTGTTTTTCTCGGCAATGTTTTTCAGCAATTTTACAATGCGTTCGACTCGTGGTGTGTCGGTAATTTTATCAGCGATCATGCACTTGCCGCAGTCAGTTCCTCGGGAAGTCTGATCTTTATGATGGTGAGCTTCTTCAATGGACTTTCCATGGGCGCGGGTGTGGTAATCGCGAAACATTTCGGCGCCAAAAACTATGATTTTATGCGCAAGACCATTCATACCGCGATCACATTCGGATTTTTGGTCGGCGTATTTTTGACCGTTGTCGGCGTGCTGCTTACTCCGCAAATTTTGAGATGGATGGGCACACCGGAAGAAGTCTTGCCGGAATCGATCAGTTATTTCTCCTGGTATTTTGCGGGCGCGATTTTTATTGTGATGTACAATATTTTTGTCGGCATCCTGCATGCGGTGGGGGATAGCAAACATCCTTTGTATTATCTCATTATTTCGACATTTGTGAATATCCTTTTGGATCTCTTGTTTGTTGCGGTTTTAGACCTCGGCGTGGCTTTTGCGGCGATTGCCACCACGATTTCACAAGGCATCAGCGCGTTGCTTTGCTTTCTGCATCTGTATCGAAGTGAAGAACCTTATCGCATCTGTTTCAGAGAACTTGGACTCGATCGAAAAAGCATGTTTGAAATTTTGAAATTCGGCATTCCGTCCGGGGTACAAAACAGTGTCATTGCCATTGCAAACGTAGTAGTTCAATCCAATATCAACAGTTTCGGTAAAGCGGCTATGGCGGGCTGCGGATCCTATTCAAAACTCGAAGGGTTTGCCTTCCTGTCCGTCACCTGCTTTTCGCAAGCTTTATCCACGTTCGTTGGGCAAAATTTGGGCGCAAAAAAATATGAGCGTGTAAAAAGCGGCGTTCGCTTCGGTGTCATCTGCAGTTGCCTGATGGCTGAGGTCATTGGTATTCTTTCGTATCTTTTTGCCCCGGAACTCATCGGGATGTTTACCGACGCGGAAGAATCCATTCACTTGGGCGCACAACATATGCGTACGATTTGTCTGTTTTATGCTTTGCTCGCATTTTCGCACTGCATCGCAGGCGTTTTGCGCGGCGCGGGGCGCGCTACGGTCCCGATGTTCACCATGCTTGGTTGTTGGTGCGTTTTGCGCGTCAGTTACATCACAATCGCTCGATTGTTTTTTGATCAATTGACAACCGTTTCATGGGCCTATCCGATTTCTTGGGGCGTCAGTTCGATCATCTTTTTCATATACTTTCAAAAAGCAGACTGGATCCATACATTTGACCGTTTGGAATCAAAAGAAAAAAGCAAGGCGTGACCGATTTGTGTCATGCCTTGCTTTTTGAAGTGGTAAAGTTGGCGCCGGTGGGTTATAAAACGGTTTACATGAAATCGGCGGTGTAGTATAATAAGATAAAGTGAGGTGGAATATATGTTTGATAAGTTATTTAAAAAACATCAATTCAAAGTTCCGGAAAAACAAGCGATTTTTACTTGTTGTCATATTGTTGGGGAAAACAAACCGATTTTATATGTTAAACACGATGTTGATGGAGATTGGCAATTTCTTTGCGGTGCAACTCATACAACAGAAGATGCTCGAATAATCGCAATGAAAGAGGTTATCGACATTGACCCTAGTGTTAGTGAAATACTAAATTTAAAACGAGGACAAACTGCCCAAAGAAACAGCAAAGACGACACGTGGCAAATAGATTAAAGGCTTGCCAATCGGCAAGCCTTTTTTACGGTTTTATCGTAGGGCGGATGCCCACATCCGCCCGTTAAAATAATGTCGTTATCCAATAAACTAAGCCATAAATAACACTTGCAGACACACCATACACAATCACAGGCCCCGCTATCGTGAACATCTTCGCGCCAACCCCTAATACAAACCCCTCGTTTTTGCTATCCAGGGCAGGGGAGCAAACTGCATTTGCAAATCCTGTGATCGGAACAAGCGTCCCCGCGCCCGCAAATTTTGCCAGACTATCAAACCAGCCGATTCCGCTGATCAGGCAGGCGAGTGCAATCAATGAAGCGGAAACGAGGCAACCGATCATTTTTTCGTCCGAAAAGAGGGAAGCAAATAGAACTTTTAAAAACTGGCCGAACGTGCAGATCAAGCCCCCGACCCAAAATGCACGAAAACAGTCGCGTGCCAGATGTACACCGAGTTCGGTTTCTTTGACACGCTTTTGATATTCAACTTGATCAAATGGTTTCATTTCCGTTCCTCTGATTTAGATTGTATACAATCTTTGGCATCGACCGACCGCAATAAGGATTGTATACAATCTAAAAATAAAATTCCATTTTGCTTACCGCCGGCATTTTTTTCGGCTTTTTATAACCAACGTCTCGCGCCGGGGGTGTGCGCCGATATACGCAATCCGATTCATTTATGCTGCTTTCCACCGAAGTTGTACGATCCAGTTGACACGAGCCGTCTTTTTGATAAATGCAATTTTGGTTGCAAAAAATCTCAAGTTTCATAAATATCGCCTCAAAATTTGTCTTACAGTGACAGGATGTGCATTTTGATCAAAAAATAATCGTTTCAAATTTTGGTGGCCTGAAGGAGTCATCGTCAGAAAAAATTTAAAAAGAACCTTAATCGTAAAATCTGGAAATTATAAGAGTGCATTTGACGTAGAAACCATAAAAACGTGTAAAAATAAAATGAGTGACCGCGCGGTCAGTCACAAAAATAAGTCATATGGAAAATCGCAAGCGTGATGTTATGCGAAAAAATATGGAAATCAATGTTTTTTCATCAATCGCTTTGCGGAAATTGTGAAAAAGGACGTAATACCTAACCCTGTAATTTTCACAATTTTATCCTCGCACACTCCCCTCAACTATATAAAATTTGCATTTTATATAGTTGCATATCAAATTCGGGAGATAACCGCCTCCTGTTGAATGTTCAATTCCCCGAAAAGTTTGACTTTCTCTCAGAGATCGATTCGGTAACGACGGATGGATTCAATGCCGCGTTCCTGATAAATCGGATCGTCACAAACGGAAATTTCATCGACAAAGCACGCGCCGAGCTTCTGACACACGCGCACGGTTGCAAGATTGTCTTTTGCCGCTGTGATCCAAACCTGTTCCATCTGATGTTCCTCGGCATATTCTAAAAGCAGACGCACCGCCTCTGTTGCGATTCTCCTGCCCCGATACGCTTTAAAAACCGTGAAGCTGACGTTTCCGGTGTACGGCAAGGTCAAGATTGATGCGTAACGCAGTTCGCATTCGCCCACTTTCGTTCCGTCAAAAAGCGATACAATATCATAATCATCAGCAAGATAAATTCCCGCAGCGCAGCTTTCGCAGCGGATGCGCTTGTGTTTAAGCCCGAGTTTCACGCATACCTCCGAGAAATTTATTCTGAAATCCATCATAACATTTGCTTGACAAGAAATCAAGTTTCGATTATAATTTGGAGGTATTTAGGGATGTAGCCAAGTGGTTAAGGCACCAGACTTTGACT
>JAZRZY010000129.1:0-11563 GCA_045601605.1 Eubacteriales bacterium | reverse complement strand
GTTGACGATCGAACCGCTTTGGCGCGCAATCATCTGCGGCAAAAGCGCACGACAGAGTGCCATCGGAGCGCGCAGATTGACGTTTAACAGTTCCTCAAGTTCCTCGTCACTGCACTGCTGAAACAAACCGTAAGCGGAAATGCCCGCACAATTGACAAGCACATCCACTTCCCCAACCTGCTCGGCCAATGAACGAACCGAAAGCAAGTCGCGAAAATCCGCAGTAAATACTTCACCGCCAAATTCCGCAGCAAGCGCCTCCGCCCTCTCGCGATTTTGGTGAGCATGCAGGCAGACCCGATAGCCTTCCGCGGCAAAACGCCGAGCGATCGCCGCACCGATCCCGCGGGAGGCACCGGTCACAAGAACACGTTTATTCCGCTTCACGATGATATTCCTGCAAGCTCTTTACTTCGCTTGCGGCATACTGACGGTGCCCTTCAATACCGAGTGCGGCTTCAAGTGCGGCCGCAATGGTCGTGAAATAAGGCACACGGCGGCGAATGGCCGTTTTGCGAATATAAGAATCATCGATCGTTGAAGATTTACCGGCAGGCGTATTGATGACCAATTGGATCTTGCCGTCCGTAATAAAGTCGTTTAGGTTCGGGCGTCCCTCGTGAATCTTGGGAGCGATCTCACAGGAAATGCCGTTCTCACGCAAATAGTTTGCCGTGCCTTCCGTAGCGAAAATACCGAAACCGAGCTCTGAAAGCTTCTGCGCTACGGCAAGAGATTCTTTCTTATCGCGGTCATTGACGCTGATAAGGGCGTTTCCTTCGTTGGGCAGGCAAGAGTTTGCCGCTTCCTGCGACTTATAAAATGCATACGCAACGCTGTCGTGCAGGCCGAGCACCTCGCCCGTAGAGCGCATCTCCGGCCCGAGCACAGGATCCACTTCCACAAACATATTGAACGGCATCACGGCTTCTTTGACGCCGTAATGACGCACCTGCGGCACGTGTGCATTTTCCAAGGGGCCGGCGGTACCGTTGTTTTCGTATGCGTGCATCATCACCTGCGTGGCAAGACGCGCCATCGAGACATTCATCACCTTAGACACAAGCGGCACGGTACGAGATGCGCGGGGATTTGCCTCAAGGACATACACGGTATCATCCGCAATGGCATACTGCATATTCATCAAGCCGCAAACACCGAGCTTCTTGGCAATGCGACGCGTATAGTCACAAATGGTATCCAAATGCTTTTCGGGAATGTGCGCGGAGGGCAAAATCGCGGCCGAGTCACCGGAATGAATTCCGGCGGGCTCTACGTGCTCCAATACGCAAGGCACCAAAATGTGTCCCGGCGCGGCAACGGCATCCGACTCACATTCCAATGCACCGGCAAGGAAACGGTCCACCAAGATGGGGCGATCGGGAGTCACTCCGACTGCGGCATCCATATAGGTCTTCAGATCTCGGTCGTCATACACCACTTCCATGCCGCGGCCGCCGAGAACGTAAGAGGGACGGACCATTAAGGGGTAACCGATCTCATCGGCAAGCGCTTTGGCTTCCTCGTAGCAGACTGCCATACCGGATTTCGGCATGGGAATTCCCTCTTCCTTCATCATCTTGGCAAAGAGGTCACGATCCTCCGCCAGATCAATGGAAGCGGTCGAGGTTCCGAGGATATGAACGCCCTCTTTTTCCAACTGACCGGCAATATTCAAAGGCGTCTGGCCGCCGAATTGAGCAATGACACCCACAGGGCGTTCGTGCTCGTAAATGCTCAAAACGTCTTCTACCGTCAAGGGTTCAAAATAGAGTCTGTCTGACGTATCGTAATCCGTGGAAACGGTCTCGGGGTTGCAGTTGACCATAATGGACTGATACCCCATATCACGCAGTGCATAAGCGGCGTGGACACAACAATAGTCGAACCCAATGCCTTGCCCGATACGGTTGGGGCCGCCGCCAAGCACCATGACCTTCTTTCGGTCATCGGACAAAGCGGGAGCCGCCTCCCCTTCACAATACGTGGAGAAGTAATAGCCGTGGTCGCCCTCAACGCCGCTGACGGGAATCTTTTCCCAGTGCTGATGGATGCCGAGCAGTTTGCGGCGGGCGCGCAAATCCTTCTCGGCAATGCCGGTGATCTTGGAAATATAGGAGTCGGAAAAACCGTCAAGCTTCAAGCGACGCAAAAGTTCGTCGGAAATTTCGCCGCGACAAACCTCCAACTCCTTCTCCTCATCGGCAAGTGCTTTCATTTCCGAGAGGAAATAGCGGTTGATGCGAGTCATAGAGAACAGTTCTTCCAGATCCACGTCGCGCTTAATGGCCTCATACAAGATAAACTGGCGCTGACTCGTCGGAGTCTGCAACGCGCGCAGGAGCTCTTCATCACTCATTCTTTCGATCGCAGCGATTTGACCGAGACCCATTCGACCGGTTTCAAGGGAACGGATGGCCTTTTGGAATGCTTCACGGTAAGTCTTTCCGATGGACATCACTTCGCCGACAGCCTTCATCTGAGTGCCGAGCTTGTCCTGGGCACCTTTGAATTTATCAAATGCCCAACGGGCAAATTTGATGACAACGTAATCGCCGCTCGGCGTGTACTTTTCAAGAGAACCGTCGCGCCAATAAGGAAGCTCGTCCAGCGTCAAGCCGGCCGCAAGCAAAGCGGAAACGTATGCGATCGGGAAACCGGTTGCTTTGGAGGCCAACGCCGAGGAACGGGAGGTGCGGGGGTTGATTTCAATGATGACGATGCGGTCGCTCTTCGGATCGTGAGCAAACTGCACATTGGTTCCGCCGATCACCTGAATTTTTTCTACAATGTCAAACGCATATTTTTTCAATCTGTCCTGCACGGACTGCGGAACGGTAAGCATCGGCGCGGCACAGAAAGAGTCACCTGTATGCACGCCCATCGGATCGATGTTCTCGATGAAGCAGATGGCGATCATCTGCCCCTTGGCATCGCGAACGACCTCCACTTCCAATTCTTCCCAACCGATGACACACTCTTCAATGAGCACCTGACCGATCATACTGGCCGCAACGCCGCGAGACGCGACGGCAAGCAGTTCTTCTTTGTTGTAAACGATGCCGCCGCCGGTACCGCCCATCGTATAGGCAGGGCGCACGACCACGGGGAATCCGAGCTTTTCGGCGATCTCGAGCGCTTCTTCCGCGGAATACGCAGGAGAGGAATGGGGCATATCGATGCCGAGTTCTTCCATCGTCTGCTTGAAGATGATACGATCTTCGCCGCGCTCAATGGCATCCAGCTCCACACCGATGACCTCAACGCCGTATTTTTCCAAAACGCCGGCCTTGGCAAGCTCCAAAGAAAGATTCAAGCCGGACTGGCCGCCGAGGTTCGGCAAAAGTGCATCCGGACGCTCCTTGGCGATGATTTTTTCCAGCCGATCCACGTTCAAGGGTTCAATGTAGGTAACGTCTGCCGTTTGAGGATCCGTCATAATGGTGGCGGGATTGGAATTGACAAGCACGGTAGTGTAGCCAAGCGCACGTAACGCTTTGCATGCCTGCGTGCCGGAGTAGTCGAACTCGCAGGCCTGACCGATGATGATCGGACCGGAGCCGATGATAAGGATCTTTTGGATATCTTCGCGTTTAGGCATATTTTTTACCCCTTCAACTAAGTATCAAAGAACAAAATTCAACCGACGTTCTGTGTGCTGTTTTCAGGCGGCGTCGGATTTTGCAAGCGAGCAGATGCAAGGAAAAACGCCTGTGCATCCGCGAGCATCTCGCGGAGCGCCTCATCGGCGCGACGACCGAGATCCCGGATCAATGCGTCGCTCGGCAAAGCACCGACTTCCGGCAAAGGTGCAAGCGGAGCACCTTGCTCACGCATCGAATCCGGCAAAACCAGCTCTTTCATTTGCATTGCAAGCGCGTCATACTTGGTGGCCTTCGACTCATAAAGTTTGGCAGTGACAAGGGCTGCCTGCTGCTCACTTGCGACGCGATACAGGGTTTGATACGCACCGGAAAGCAAGCCGAACACTTCGGAGAGAGCGCGGACACGATCCTCGCTCTGCGCGGCACGGATCTGCACTTCGCGCAAAACAACGAGATTTTCATCATACACACGCATCAGGTTCGCGTAAAACGCTTGATAGGTGTTGAACTTCTCTTCCAAAGACGCAAGCGCCTCGGACAGTTCACGAACTCGGTTGTTCTGCTGAAGAATGTAGTCGTTTACATCTTCTTTCGCATAACCGAACAGCGAACGGCGAAACAAGGTGTTTTTAGCCATAGTCAGTCCTTTCGTGCGGGAAAAATAAGTCGGTCGATTGGGTCGGTTCGCATATTTTTGATATTATATCATACTTTTTTCTCTTTGTTAAGAGATTTTTACATAAACTTTGCAGTTTTTTCCAAAACTTTTCAGTTATTTTGCAAGGAGGCTGTCTCATTGTCCTACGAAACGCTTGTCAGCACTCTGCTCACCCTTCTTCTCGGCGCGGGAGGACTCTTGTTTCTCTCGCGCGGCGGATCCGTCTTTTTGCGGCATCCGAGGCTGCTTATCGCCCCTCAGAAGCGTTCGCAAAAGCACAGAGCGGAAGGCTCGATCTCCCCCTTCTCCGCAATGTGCGTGGCACTCGGAGGAACCATCGGCGTCGGCAACACCGTCGGGGTCGCTTCTGCCATTTGCCTCGGCGGCGCGGGAGCCGTCTTTTGGATGTGGGTCTCCGGCTTCTTCGGATTGACCTTGAAATATGCGGAAGTTTACCTTTCTCAATTGCACAAAAACGGCAAGGGTCTCGGCGGTGCCATGGTGCTTCTGGAAAAGCTGAAAATGCCCCGTCTTGCAAAGCTTTTTTCCTTTTGCTGTCTCTTGGTCTCACTCGGAATGGGAAATCTTGCCCAAACCTCTGCCGCCGCCGAAAGTCTCGCCGCCTGCACCGAAATACCCCCGCTTGTTTGCGGCGGTCTGCTCTGCGCGCTCTGCATTCTGATCTTTTCGGGAGGTCTCAAGCGGCTCAGTCGCTTTTGCACGTTTGCAGTCCCTCTGACGAGTGCGGTATTTTTTCTGCTGTGCCTTCTCTGTCTGCTTGAAAACATCGATGCCGTTCCACGTGCGATTCGACTCATTTTTGAAGATGTATTCAGCCCAAAAGCGTTCGCAGGCGGGATTTTCGGCGGCGCGTTTTCCCGCGCACTGAGCGCAGGATTTACGCGCGGCATCTTTTCCAACGAGGCCGGTCTCGGCAGTGCACCTCTGGTGCACACAAGTTCCCGCGCAACACCGCAAGAGCAAGGCATCTGGGGTGCGCGGGAAGTGTGCCTCGACACCCACGTTGTTTGCTCGATCACAGCCCTCGTCCTTCTCTCTTCCGACGCTTACCGACAGGGCGAACGCGATGCCGCGCGCCTTTGTCTCTCGGTCTTTTCGGAAGCCTTTCCGAACTTCGGCGCGCCGCTCTGCGCCGCATGTCTTTTCTTTTTTGCCGCTGCAAGCATTCTCGCGTGGGCCTATTACGGAAAGCGTGCGGCCGAGCATCTCTTTCGGTATCCGATCTTTCAGATTTTTTACTATATTTTCTTTTTCGCGGCGATTTTCCTCGGAGCCCGATTAAAGCTCGACGGAGCATTTCTCCTCTCCGATACCGCAAACCTCTGTATGGCAAGCATCAATCTTTACGCGCTTTTCCGCTTCCGACGTGACTGCAAATTTCCCACCCCGCCCTCGCATTGTTTACAATTTATTCACAATTCAAGGAAAACCTATGGTAAAATAGAGAGCGATGAAGGGGAGTAGCACGGCAAGCGCCGTGGATAGGGTCGCCATCTCGGTGGATACAACCTCCACCCGGCCCTCCCGATTTGCAAAAGCAAATAGCAAGACCTTTGTCAAAGAGAACTCTTTGGCAAAGGTCTTTTTTCATCGGAAAGGAGTTTTACTTTGGACGCATTTCTCGTAAAAGTCACAGACTTTTTCCAAAGCTTCTTCGGCAGTTTTATCAACGTGTCGCTCGAAGATTGGATCAAGTACCTCGTCATGTGGATCATCGGCGGAACGCTGATTTTCCTTGCCATCAAAAAAGACATGGAGCCCACCCTGCTTTTGCCGATGGGCTGCGGCACCCTGCTCGTCAACCTTCACTTTACCGGGGCCATCAATCAGCTCACCGAGGCCGGCACGGAAACCGAAGGTGTGCTGGATGTTCTGTTTAACGCCGGAATTGCCAACGAGCTCTTCCCTCTTCTTTTGTTTATCGGCATCGGCGCAATGATCGACTTCTCGCCGCTGTTGACCAACCCGAAGCTTATGCTTTTCGGCGCGGCGGCACAGCTCGGCATTTTCTTGACCTTTGCCATCGCCTGCATCTTCTTTGACGTGAAGGATGCCGCCTCCATCGCTGCCATCGGCACGGCAGACGGCCCCACCTCCATTTTCATCTCTTCCGAATTAAAGAGCCAGTTCCAAGGCGCAATCATGGTTGCGGCTTACTCTTATATGGCGCTCGTTCCGATCATTCAGCCGCCGGTCATCCGCCTGCTGACCACCAAGAAGGAACGCAAAATCCGCATGGAAAACCGTTCCGCCGAAGTGCCGAAATACATCAAGATTCTCTTCCCCATCGTCATCACGGTCGTCGCCGGTCTCTTTGCACCGACCTCCGTTTCCCTCGTCGGCTTCCTGATGTTCGGTAACCTCATCCGCGAATGCGGCGTGCTTCGCGCACTTTCCGAGTCTGCTCAGCACGAGCTCGCAAACCTCGTTACCATTCTGTTGGGCATCACCGTCTCCCTGAAGATGAACGCCGAGCAGTTCCTGCGTGTTGAAACCCTCATCATCCTTGCAATCGGTCTGTTCGCCTTCATTCTCGACACCGCCGGCGGCGTTCTGTTTGCCAAATTCCTCAACATCTTCCTGCCCAACGGCAAAAAGATCAATCCGATGGTCGGTGCCTGCGGCATTTCCGCCTTCCCGATGTCCTCCCGCGTCATCCACAAGATGGGCATTCAGGAAGACCCGCAAAACTTCCTCATCATGCACGCAGCCGGCGTCAACTCTTCCGGTCAGATCGCATCCGTCATCGCCGGCGGTCTCTTGTTGATGCTGGTTCAGGGTTAAGGAGGTAGAAATATGAAAAAGAGTCTTTTGATCACCCTGATCTGCCTGATGCTCGTGCTTTTCTGTTCCTGCAGCAATGCACCTGCCGAGATCACAATGGACCAAAGTTTGGACAACGCCGTCTCCGCTTTTGCCTGGAGAGAAGAAATCGAAATCCTCGATGAAACCGCTCTTGCCGAGCTTTTCGGAACCGACAAGGAGACCCTTGCCGCCTCCGTCAGCGATTACGACGTGTTTCAGTCCAAGGACACCAACAACGAAATCGGTGTTTTCAAGCTGACCTTTGAATCCGCCGAGGATGTGACCAAGGGCGAAAAGATCCTCGCTTGCGAAAACTTCTGCAGAGCGCGCATCAACACCCTTCTCGCAAATCCCGAAGCGCTTCACGAAGCAGATCTGAATAAGATCGAAGATGCTCGCATCGGTACCTTCGAAAGCAAAAACCAAAAAGACGTGTACGTCTATTACATCATTTCAGATTCCAACGAGCTTGTCGAGAGCCGCCTTGTCAATCAGTTCGACACGAGCGCAATTGAATTGGAAACCAACCCTTCGGCGTTCGTCGATGCTCTGCCCACCTTCCTCTTCGGAATGGTCGGTGTGTTCTTTGTTCTCGCCTGCATCATGAGCGTCATCTATCTGCTCAAGGCCTTCGCAAAGAAGAAATAAAACCGCATAAAAAAAGAACCGCACAATCGTGCGGTTCTTTTTTTATGCTCTTTTTCCGGATCAGACAACGCCCTGTGCCATCATGGCTTCCGCAACTTTCAAGAAGCCCGCGATGTTTGCACCCGCGACGTAATCTCCTTCCTTGCCGTATTTCTTGGCGGCCTCCCACGTGTTCTCGTGGATCCCCTTCATAATGTGCTGAAGTTCCTGATCGACCACTTCAAAGCCCCAGCTCATACGAGCGGAGTTCTGGCACATTTCAAGCGCACTCGTGGCAACGCCGCCCGCATTGGAGGCCTTGCCGGGAGCAAAGGGAATGCCGGCAGACTGGAAGATCTCAACCGCCTCGGGCACGCAAGGCATATTGGCACCCTCAGCCACGCAGATGACGCCGTTCTTCACCAGCGCCTCGGCATCTTCCTTCCAAAGCTCATCCTGCGTCGCACAAGGCAGAGCAACGTCGCAGGGGATCGTCCATATCCCGTGTTCGGTGTGATATTCGGCTGTGGGATGTTCCTGCACGTATTCGGAAAGACGGCCTCGGCGCACTTCCTTCAAATCGTGAATATAGGGCAGGTCAACGCCGTTTTCATCGTAAATGTAGCCGTTGGAATCAGACATGGCAACCACCTTTGCGCCAAGCTGAGTTGCCTTCTCAGCGGCATAAATCGCAACATTACCACTACCGGAAATGACAACGCGCTTCCCTTCAAACGTCTCGTTCTTCACGCCCAGCATACACTGCACGTAATAGATCAGACCGAAGCCGGTCGCCTGCGTGCGTGCCAAAGAACCGCCGTAAGTCAAGCCCTTTCCGGTGAGAACACCCTCAAAGGTGTTTTTGAGTTTCTTGTACTGACCATACAGGTAACCGATCTCACGGCCGCCGACGCCGATGTCTCCGGCAGGGACGTCCGTATCGGGGCCGATGTGGCGATAAAGCTCGCTCATATATGCTTGACAAAACGCCATCACTTCGCGATCGCTCTTGTTCTTCGGATCAAAATCGCTCCCGCCCTTGCCGCCGCCGATGGCGTAGCCGGTCAAGGCATTCTTGAAGATCTGTTCAAAGCCCAAAAACTTGATGATGGACAGATTGACGGACGGATGGAAGCGAAGGCCTCCCTTGTAGGGACCGATGGCACTGTTGAACTGCACGCGATACCCGCGGTTGACCTGAACGTTTCCGCGATCATCCACCCACGGCACACGGAACTGAATGATGCGCTCCGGCTGAACCATACGCTCCAGAAGTCCCGCTTTCTCAAACTCGGGGTGTGCATCGATGACAGGGCGCAAAGATTCTAAAACTTCGGTGACCGCCTGAATGAATTCCCCCTGATCGGGATCCTCCTTACGAACTCGTTCCAACACTCGATCGACATAAGACATAGCTTTTATCTCCTTTACAGAACATTTAATACATGATCTTTGGCATTTTGCAAATGCACGATTGCCGCCGCTTGCGCCGCTTCGGTGTCGCGCGCGGCAATTGCTTCATAGATTTTGCGGTGTTCCCAAACGGAAGCCGAAACGCGCTCTTCGGTGCGCGGTGTAATTTCACGAACACGCTGAGAAAGAATGTGCAAATTTCGCATTGTCTGCATCACGGCACGGCTGCGACAGCCGGCATAAAGCAGATCGTGAAACTTGGAGTCGTTCTCGCTGACGTTTTCCAAATCACCTTTTTCAAGATAATATTCCTGCAGCTCCAACAAATTTCTAAGCCGCGTGATCTCCTCATCCGTCATACGTTCGGTTGCCCACTTGGCACAGAGGCCGAAGGTCGGAATGCGAAAATCATAAGTATCGGAAATATCCTGCTCATCGATCCCTACCACGATGGAGCATTTGTTCGGAACGGTATCCACAAGCCCGTCTTGCTCCAGAAGTCGCAGCGCTTCACGTACAGGGGTACGAGAAACGCCGAGCTCTTCGGAGATCTTTGCCTCTACAAGAGGGGCACCGGGAGCCAGTTTTCCGCCGACAATCTGCTCACGGAGCTCCTGATACACCTGCCCGACAAGCGAATCGCGGCCTTTGCGAAGTTGTGTCATATCACTTTCCTCCGTGTTTCAGCACGCCGCGCAAATCGCACTCCTTGGCAATGGCGCAAAGTTCGCCGTCGCTCATCACAGTCTGACGACCGGAGGCATATTCTGCATCGACCCTTGCTTTGATCCGCCCGACGAGGGAGGATTTCTTATCCAGCTTCTTTGCCTCGGAAAGCGAGAAGTATTGATTCACCCAGTAGGCGATCCCCGCCGCGCCCGAAGTATTGGTGATACCGACGGTAGCGGGACGCCCGAGAATTTTCTCCGTGTCGAAAATATTATAGATCTCCTCATTTTTCATCAGCCCGTCTGCGTGGATACCCGCACGAGTCATATTGAAATGCTCTCCGATGAACGGAGTCATCGGCGGGATCGTATAGCCGATCTCTTCTTCAAAGAAACGGGCAAGCTCCGTGATCACTTCGGGATGCATACCGTCCATCGTTCCGCGCAAGGAGGCATACTCGAAAACCATTGCCTCAAGCGGAACGTTCCCTGTGCGCTCGCCGATGCCGAGCAGCGAACAGTTGACACCGCAGGCGCCAAAGAGCCAAGCCGTAGCCGCATTGACGACACCCTTGTAGAAATCGTTGTGGCCGTGCCATTCGATCAGCTCGGAGGGAACATCGGAATAATGCTTCAAGCCGTAGATGATGCCGGGGACGCTTCGCGGAAGTGCCGCGCCCGTATAAGGAATGCCGTAGCCCATAGTGTCGCAAGCGCGGATCTTGATGGGTATGCCGCTCTCCTCGCTCATTTCCATAAGCGCATTGGTAAACGGAACCACGAACCCGAAGAAATCTGCGCGGGTAATATCTTCAAAATGGCAACGAGGGCGAAGACCTGCATCAAGTGCGTCGTGCACCACGCCGAGGTAGTGATTGAGCGCCTGACGGCGGGTCATGTGTAATTTCTTGAAAATATGATAGTCGGAGCAAGAGACCAGAATTCCCGTTTCGGAAATGCCGATGTCACGCACCAACTTGAAATCTTCCTTAGATGCTCGGATCCACGTCGTGACTTCCGGGAATTTGTAGCCGCGCTCCATACAAAGTTCCAGGGCGCGACGATCCTTTTCACTGTACACGAAAAATTCGCTTTGACGGATGATTCCCTTTTCACCGCCGAGGACGTGAAGCAAATCGAAGATCTTTAAGATCTGCTCTGGCGTATAAGGTTTCAACGACTGTTGACCGTCGCGAAAAGTGGTATCTGTGATCCAAAAATCGGCAGGCGTCTCCATCGGCACGCGACGGAAGTTGAACGGCACCTTCGGAACCTCGGTATAGGGGAAAATCTCACGGAACAAATTGGGCTCCGCAACATCCTGCAAAGTATATCGATACGGATCCAGCTCCAAAACGTTGGATTTTTTGTTGATCTCCAAAACGGCTCCTCTCTGACCTCGATTAGTCGGTGTACTTGTATGATTGTATGCAATTATACAGGTTCTTGTTCCGAATGTCAAGAGGTTTTTTCAAAAAAACGCCTTGTTTCCGTATAATTTCGCATCTTCCACCCATACTGACCATATGCAAAATCTCCCGATACAAACGGGCAGAAAAGGAGAACGAATGAAAAAGAGAACGCCAAACGCACAGAAAGCCTCCCCCTCCCCCCGCAAAGTCACCGAGAAAACCCAAAAGAAGCAACCGTTGCCGCAAACAACGCCCCTCCCTTCCCCCGCCGATCCGCTCGGCTCCTACACCGGAATTCCGCTCAATCAACGCGAGATCCCGACGCAAGACGCAGACGACCTGTAAATAAAAAGA
>JAZRZY010000128.1:0-4458 GCA_045601605.1 Eubacteriales bacterium | reverse complement strand
CTGGGGCTATCAACTCCTTGGCTCACAGAACGACATGGCTACGATCCGACTTCTTTTGGCGGCCGTCCTCGGGGCGGTGATCGTCTCTCTTGCGATCGCGATGCTTTTGCGCACCTACCTTCCGCAGCAGGCGTACGAGCTTTGCGTGCAGGAGATCACCGAGCGCTATGCACTTCCGCTCTCCCGCGTCAAGTGGACGTACGACATCTCCTCGCTTGTCGTTGCCGTCGTGTTGATGCTTTTGCTCTTCCGACGCTTTGACGTTTCCATGATCGGACCCGCTACGCTCGTGCTGACCGTCATCAACGCACCGATGATCAGTTTGTTCGGCAAATTGCTTGATTCTGTCAGCGATTTTTCTTCCGCGTTTCCCCGTTTTTATCGTTTTTACGAGGAAAAACTCGGGTAGGGCGCTTTTTCTTGCTATTTTCCGCACCAAGCGGTATAATAAGTCAATCATTTTCAAAAAAGATAAAAAGAAACGGAGAACAGATATGCTCATTTCCAAGAACATTGAACTCGTTCGCGCATACGATCCCGAAGCCGCCGACGCCATCGCCGCCGAGCTTTCCCGTCAGAAGCGCAACATTGAGCTCATCGCCAGCGAGAACATCGTCAGCGAGGCCGTGCTTTCCGCCGCGGGCAGCGTGCTGACGAACAAATACGCAGAGGGCTACCCCTCCCGCCGTTACTACGGCGGTTGCGAGAAGGTTGACGTGGCGGAGAATCTCGCCATCGAGCGCGCTTGCCGCCTCTTCGGTGCCAAGTACGCCAACGTTCAGCCCCACTCCGGCGCACAGGCGAATATGGCGGTGTACTTTGCGCTCGTGGAAAACGGCGACACCGTGCTTGGAATGTCCCTTGCCGAGGGCGGTCATCTGACCCACGGCAGCCCCGTGAACTTTTCCGGCAAGAACTATAAAATGGTCTCTTACGGCGTGGATCCCGTGACTCATCGCATCGATTACGATCTCGTGCAGAAGCTTGCCGAGGAGCATCGCCCGAAGATGATCATCGCGGGTGCCTCCGCCTATCCCAGAGAGATCGACTTCGCCCGTTTCTCCGAGATCGCAAAGAGCGTCGGCGCCTATCTGTGGGTAGATATGGCGCACATCGCCGGTCTGGTTGCCGCAGGGGAGCATATGAGCCCCGTTCCTTATGCCGACGTTGTCACCACCACCACGCACAAGACCCTGCGCGGTCCGCGCGGCGGTATGGTGCTGACCAACGACGAAGAGATCGCAAAGAAGATCAACAAGGCGGTCTTCCCCGGAATGCAGGGCGGCCCCTTGATGCACATCATTGCGGCCAAGGCCGGTTGCTTCGGTGAGGCGCTCAAGCCCGAGTTCAAGGCGTATCAGAAGAGCGTGAAGGAAAACTGCGCCGCACTTGCCGAAAGTCTCATCGCCGAGGGCTTCGACCTCGTTTCCGGCGGCACCGACAATCACCTCATCCTTCTCGACCTTCGTTCCAAGAAGATCACGGGCAAGGAGCTGGAGCATCGCCTCGACGAGATCTACATCACCGCAAACAAGAACGCCATTCCCGCCGATCCCGAAGGTCCGTTTGTCACCAGCGGCATCCGTCTCGGCACCGCGGCGATCACCTCCCGCGGCTTCGTGAAGGAGGATATGCGCGAGATCGCGTCTCTCATCTCGGCGGCCGCCGAGGAGAATTTTGCAGACAACGTGGACGCTCTGCGCGCCCGTGTGGACGCTCTCTGTGCGAAATATCCGCTCTACAACGAGGCGTAAAAACGAAAAGAGGTATCACACTCTTGAAACTGATCGATTTTCACACCCACGCGTTTCCCGAAGCGATCGCCGCGCGCACGCTTGAGACGCTTTCCGCCGTTTCGCACGTCATTCCGACGGGGGACGGTACGCGCGCGGGTGTTCTCGGGGAGATCGCTGCCGCCGAGGCAAGCCTTGCCGTGGTGCTCAACGTCGCCACGCGCGCGGGTCAGGAGGAAAAGATCAACGACACCGCCCGCAGATTTGACGCGCTTGCATCCGGAGAGGGGAATACCGTCTATTTCGGCAGCGTGCATCCGGCGAGTCCGAATGCCGCGGAGGAAGTGTGCCGCATCGCAAAGCGCGGCCTCAAGGGTATTAAGATCCACCCCGATTATCAGCACACCGAGCTTGCCCATTCCTCCTACGAGCCGATCTTCCACGAGGCAGAGCGCCTCGGGCTTGTCGTCGTGACGCACGCGGGCTGGGATCCGCTTTCGCCCGAACACGTCCACGCCACGCCCGAGATGGCCGCGTCCGTGCTGAGAAACTTTCCGCGCTTGAAGCTGGTGCTTGCACATTTCGGCGGAATGCACCGTTACGACGAGGTGGAAGAGCTCCTCGCCGGAAAATTTGACAATCTGTATCTGGATACCGCTTTTTCCGTCGAAATGATCGAAGGCGATCAGGCCTGCCGCATCGTCCGAAAGCACGGGGCGCACCGCGTGCTCTTCGGAAGTGATTTTCCGTGGCACACGACGCGCGCGGAGCGCGACTTCGTCCTTTCGCTCGATTTGAATGAGACGGAAAAAGAGCAGATCCTTTACCGAAACGCCGAGTTACTGTTGGGAATTGTCGTATGAAAGAACCGCTTGCCGTCAGACTGCGCCCCAAAAGCCTCAACGAGATCGCCGGACAGCGGCATCTGCTTGAAGCGGGGGCACCGCTTCGTGCGCTCATCGATGCGGGACGGATGACGAATATGATCTTCTACGGTCCCTCCGGCACGGGGAAGACGACGACCGCGACCGTGCTTGCCGAGCTGAGCGGAATGCGCTTTTTCCGACTCAACGCCACCACGGCCGCTTCCGCAGACATTCGTGAGGTTCTGCGCGAGAGCGACGGCTTTGCCGCGGAGGGTGGCGTGCTTCTGTACCTCGACGAGATCCAGTACCTAAACCGCAAACAGCAGCAGACTCTGCTTGAGTACATTGAGGACGGTCGCGTCACGCTGATCGCCTCCACGACGGAGAATCCGTACTTCTACATTTATAAAGCACTTCTTTCGCGCAGTGCGGTGTTTGAATTCAAGCCGCTCTCGCCCGAGGACGTCCGACCTGTGTTGATGCGCGCGATGGCGCACTTGAACGCCGAAGAAGGACAGGAAAAGACGCTCTCCGATGCGGCTGCCGAGGTCATTGCCGCTTCCTCCGGCGGCGACGTGCGTGCCTCGCTCGGCGCACTGGAGCTTTGCTACTTTGCCGCAGGGGACAGAGAGATCACCGAGGCGATCGCCCGCCGCGTCTGCCCGAAGAACTATCTCGCCTTCGACCGTGAGGGCGACGACCGCTACGAATTGATGAGTGCCCTGCAAAAGTCGATCCGCGGAAGCGATCCCGACGCAGCGGTGTTCTACCTTGCCCGCCTTTTGGAATCGGGTGACCTCATCTCTCCCTGCAGGCGGCTTCTCGTCATCGCAAGCGAGGACGTCGGCTTGGCCTTTCCGCAGGCCGCCGCGATCGTCAAAGCCTGTGTGGACAGCGCACTTCAGCTCGGACTTCCCGAAGCGCGCATTCCGCTCTCCGAGGCGGCGCTTCTCTTGGCGACCGCGCCGAAATCCAATTCCGCCGAGGCGGCGATCGATGCGGCACTTTCCGACGTGCGGCAAAACAAGGGCAGGGAAATGCCCTCCTATCTCAGGGAGAACCACACCTTCGGCGAGGGGGAGAAAAAGGGAACTTATCGCTATCCTCACGCATTTGAACATCATTGGATCGACCAGCAGTATTTGCCGGACGATTTAAAAGACGCCAAGTACTATCACTTCGGCGAAAACAAGACCGAACAGGCCGCGCGTGCCTTTTGGGCGGCCGTCAAGAAAGAAAAAATGAAATAAGGAGAAACGACCATGGGTAAGAAAACGGAAAAAATGAAGGATGCATCCACCGGATTTTTCAAGGATTTTAAGGCATTCGTCTCCCGCGGCAGCGTTGTGGATATGGCCGTCGGTGTTGTCATCGGCGGTGCCTTCGGCAAGATCGTGACGAGTCTCGTCAACGATATCATTATGCCTGCCATCGGTATGCTGTTTGAAAAGGGCGGCTTCGCCACCTGGAACATCGTGCTCAAAGAGGCGGTCATCGACCCTGCCACCAATCTGGAAACGGTCCCTGCCGTGATGCTCAACTGCGGCACCTTCGTGCAGAACATCGTTGACTTTTTCATCATTGCCTTCTGCGTGTTTGTGATGGTGCGCATCATCAACGTTCTGCGCAGAAAGACCATTGCCGCCGAAAAGGCTGCCGCCGAAGCGGCCGCCGCGAAGGAGAAAGAGGCCGCCGAAGCCGCGCAGGCCATCGTTGATGCGCGCGACAAGACGCAGGAAGAGATCCTTGAGACCCTGAAGGCGATCGAGAAGAATCTGAAGAAGTAAATCTTTTCCCGCGCGAAAAAAGAAGAATCCGAGGGCACCGCGCTAGCCCCGCCGGGCGGGGCCCTTTTTCTG
>JAZRZY010000127.1:0-7644 GCA_045601605.1 Eubacteriales bacterium | reverse complement strand
AGCATGATCTGGACGACCCGAAGTGCCCCCGCTGCGGTACGCAAAACCCAAAGTGGTAAGAAAGGAATTGTCCCATGGGCTTTTTTGACAAGCTGAAAAAAATCAACATCTTTGCCGGCTTCGGCTCGGAGCTGGACGATGACTTCTATGACGAGCTGGAGGAGTCCCTCATCCTGTCCGACATGGGCATGGACACCACCCTCAAGGCGGTGGAGGAACTGCGCCGCCGGGTGAAAGAGGAACACATCAAAACGGTGGAAGAGGCCCGCGCCTGCATGTGCCGTATCCTTGCGGACATGCTCACCGTGGGAGAGGGGTCTCTGAATCTAACACCCGGTCCCGGCGTGGCCCTGTTTATCGGTGTTAACGGCGTGGGCAAGACCACGTCTATCGGCAAGCTTGCCAAGGTGCTGGGCGAGGAGGGCCGTGACGTGGCTCTCGTTGCGGCAGACACGTTCCGCGCCGCCGCCATCGAACAGCTCGGCACGTGGGCCGAGCGCAGCGGAGCGACCCTCATCGCACAGAAGGAGGGCGCGGATCCCGCAAGCGTCGTGTACGACGCCATCGACGCCGCACGCCATGGGCGCGCGGATACGCTCATCGTGGACACGGCGGGGCGTTTGCAGAACAAGAAAAATCTGATGGACGAGCTTGCCAAGATCGAGCGCGTCATCGAACGGGAATTGCCTGCGGCACAAAAAGAGGTGCTTTTGGTGCTGGATGCCACGATGGGGCAAAACGCCGTCAGTCAGGCACGCGAGTTTATCAAATGTGCGCCCATCACGGGCATCGTGTTGACCAAGATCGACGGCTCTGCCAAGGGCGGCATCGTCTTTGCGCTGAAAAAAGAGCTTGGCATCGGTGTGCGCTACATCGGCGTGGGCGAGGGGATGGACGATCTTCGTCTGTTCGACCCGCACGACTTCGTGGAGGCGCTTTTCGCCGTGGAGGAGGACGTATGACCTTTGTTTTGGCGACGGGCAATGCCCACAAGCTGTTTGAGGTGCGGGGGATCCTGCGCGCGCTCATCGGCGAGGACGTCGAGGTGAAAATGCCCTCTGAGCTCGGCTATACCGAGGACGTGGAGGAGACGGGCGAGACCTTTGCGGAAAACGCCCTCCTCAAGGCAGACGCCGTGCATCGGGCGCTTTCGCTCCCCGTGATCGCCGACGATTCGGGGCTTTGCGTTACTGCCCTCGGCGGTGCGCCCGGCATTTACTCCGCCCGTTACGGCGGTGAGCACGGAAACGACCGAAAAAACAATGAGAAATTGCTTCTTGAGCTCAAGGATAAGCCCGATCGCTCCGCCCGCTTCGTGTCGGCGATCGCGTTCGTCTCACAGACCCACCGCTTCACCGTGGAGGGAGAAGTGGCGGGCGAGATCTTAGAGGCGCCCCGCGGCGAGGGCGGCTTCGGATACGATCCGCTCTTTTACTACCCGCCGAAGGGAAAGACGCTCTCCGAGCTTTTGCCGGAGGAGAAAAACGAAGTCAGCCATCGCTACAACGGACTTGTGCGCTTGGTGGAACGCTTGAAGGAAGAAGGCATTTTATGACGACCAAACAACGCGCTTATCTGCGCAGTCTCGCCCAGACGATCGACCCCGTCACCCAAATCGGCAAAGAGGGCATCACCCCCGCGTTTCTGGACAGCGTGGAGAAGTCGATCGAAAAACGCGAGCTTGTGAAGATCTCCGTTTTGCAGACGAGCCCGATCTTTGCCCGTGAGGCGTCCGTTGAGATCGCGGAGGCGATCGGCGCGACGGTGGTGCAGGTCATCGGAAGCAAGATCATCCTGTACCGCAAGAACCAAAAGAAGCCGACGATCGTATTGCCGCGATGACGGAGAAGGTACGCATCGGTCTTTTCGGGGGGAGCTTCCACCCGCCGCACGCAGGGCACACGGAGGCCTGCCGCCGCTTTCTGGAGGGGGCGGGCGTGGATTTCGTCTTGGTGATCCCCGCCTTTTTGCCGCCGCACAAGGTGCTTGCCGACGGTGCGAGCGCCGCAGATCGCTTTGAGATGACGCGCCTTGCCATGGCGCCGCTTGGCGAGCGCGTGCGCGTCACGGATCTGGAGCTTCGGCACGGAGAGTCCCGCTATACGATCTCCACGCTGGAGGAGCTCGGGGAAATTTATCCCGAGGCAGAGTTTGTCCTCTACGTGGGCAGCGATATGCTCAAGAGCTTTGAGACCTGGCATCGGTTTCGCCGCATCTTCGCTTCGGCAAGCCTTGCCGTGCTTGCGCGCGAAGGGGATCTGGAGGAGACGGCACAGACCTGCACGCGACTCTCACAGACTTACGGGGCAAAGATCCTGCTGCTCGGTGAGAGCCAAAAGCTTTCCTCCGGCGAGGTGCGCGAGAAGCTTTTGTGCGGAGAGCGCCCCGAGGGGCTGAGCGATGCGGTGCTGGAGTATATTTTCGAACACGGACTGTACGGTGTTCGCGGAGAGGGGGAAGCATAGTGGCCGATATCAAAACCATTGCCCGTGCCCGCCATCTTTTGGAGGAGACGCTCTCTGAGCGCCGCTGCCGTCACGTCACGTACGTCGCCGAGGAGACGGAGGCACTTTGCCGCGCCTTCGCTCTTTCCGAGGAGGCGAGCTCAGACTTGTGTTTGGCTGCGCTTTTGCACGATATCACGAAGGAAAAAAGTACCGAGGCACAATTGCAATTGTGCCATGAGTATGGTATAATCCTATCCGCCGAGGATCTGGCAGTCCCGAAGGGACTGCACGCCATCACCGGCGCGGAATTTGCAAAGCGGGAATTTCATCTGCCCGAGGAATGCGTCGCGGCTCTGCGCTGGCACACCACGGGGCGCGCGGGGATGGGGCTCTGCGAAAAGATCCTCTTCCTTGCCGATTACATTGAGGCATCCCGCACCTGGGCGCCCTGCCGCGCTCTGCGCCGCAGCTTTTGGAAGCGGATGAAGGCCGCCCGCACCGAAGAGGAGCGTCTGGACGCGCTCTCGGTCTCGGTACGCATCGGGCTGGACTCCACTCTGCAGGACCTCATCGAGGAGGGGCGTTTCATCCATCCCGATACCATTGCCGCAAGAAACGATCTGCTCAAATGCGAGCAGGTCTGATTAAGATAAAACGAGGTACGATATGAATCGAGAATCGCAAGCCGAGCAAGCACCGCAAAAGGTGCAGCTCAAACGCCGCAAAAAACATCTTCGCCCCGCCGGCATCCTCCTGATCGCATTGGCGGTGCTGATCGTCGGGGTCCCGTTGGTCTTTGGCGGATATCTGCTCTTCGGCGTCAAGCCGCCGGAGGTGGACACGCCTGCGGGCGACGAGAACCCCGTCAACTATCTTCCGCCGGAGATCGTGGATACGGGGCGCCGTGAGGGCGTTTATTCCTTTTTGATCGTGGGGCTTGACCATCCCGACATGTCGCGCAATACGGACGTGCTGATGCTCTGCAACTACGACACGACAAGCGGGAGCGTCAACATCATGCAGATCCCGCGCGACACCTACGTCGTCGACGAGCTGTGCCCCGCGGGCGGCAAGATCAACAACATCTACAACCTTGCCGCGCGCAGCATTGCCGAGGAGAATCCGAATCTTTCGCAAACGGAGCTTGAAACGAAGGCGATGAAGCGCCTTTGTGCCAAGATCTCCGCTCTGTTCTGCGTGCCGGTCGATTTTTACATTGCCTTTGATACCGTGGTGTATCGTGAGCTTTTGGAGATCGTCTGCCCGATCACGATCGACGTTCCCTTTGATATGGATTACGACGATTCCAAGCAGGGCTTGCACATCCACCTGAAGGCGGGCGTGCAAGAGCTCAACGCCGAGCAGGCGGAGGGTTTCTCCCGCTTCCGTCAGAACAACGGGAGGCTGAACGGTCTGCCCGAGGGCGACTTCTCCCGCGTGGATCTGCAGAAGATGGTGCTTGCCGCCATCGCCAAAAAGCTCTTTTCCGAGTTTTCCGTCCAGACGGCCGTCGAGAGCGCACAGGCCGTGTGGAAAAACCTGAAGACGGATTTGAGCGAGAACAACTGTATCTGGTTTATCAAGCAGACGCTCACCCTTTACGCGAGCGGCACGCTGACGCTGGACGACATTCGGATGTACGACCTGCCGTGCAAGGTACCCACGCCCGCGGAATGTGGGGCCCTGCTCGGCCTAGACTACTCCATCGCCTACGGCTTTATGGAGACGAGCTTCGGCTATACGCTGACGATCTTAAACCGCGCCTTTAACGTGTACAACGCCGAGATCACGGAAGAGATGCTCGGTTATGAGGAGGCGGTGGACCTCGGCGGATACTGTGACCATTCGGACACCGAGGGGCAGAGCCTGCAGGGCACCATCGACAACCCGCCCGATCTTTGGATTTCCCATTATTAAAACTACGGAGAAAAACGATGAACGCAAAAGAAAAAGCAGTAGCCATTGCCGCCTATCTCGATGCAAAGAAGGCGGAGGACGTACAGATCTTATACGTGGAGGAGCATACCGCTCTGACGAGCTATTTCGTGTTGGCGCACGGCAACAGCGCCCCGCAGGTGAAGGCGCTTGCCGACTTTGCCGAGGATAAGATGGCGGAGTTCGGATTTCTCTCCTGCAAGAGAGAGCGCGACACCGAGGCGACCTGGTACGCCCTCGATTACGAGGATGTGATCATCCACATTTTCCAGAGAGACACCCGCGAGTTCTTCGATCTGGAGCGCATCTGGGCGCAGGCGGAACGCATCCCCCTGCCCGAAACCGAAGAGGGGGCGAAATAAGCGATGAAGTACGATTATCCGTCCATTGAAGCCAAGTGGCAAAAAATCTGGGAAGAGAAGAAGCTCTATGCCGCCGAAAACGGCGGAGAGCGCGAGAAGTTCTTTGCTTTGGTGGAATTCCCGTATCCTTCCGCAGCAGGCCTGCACGTGGGACATCCCCGCCCCTATACCGCGATGGACATCATCGCGCGCAAAAAGCGTATGACGGGGATGAACGTGCTGTTCCCGATGGGCTACGACGCCTTCGGTCTGCCTACGGAAAACTTTGCCATCAAGAACCACATCCATCCGCGCATCGTCACGGAGGACAACATCCGAAATTTCCGCCGTCAGCTCAAGGCGCTCGGCTATTCCTTTGACTGGGATCGCGAGATCAACACCACGGATCCCGCCTACTTCAAGTGGACGCAGTGGATCTTTTTGCAACTTTACAAAAACGGCCTTGCCTACAAGGCAAAGATGCCCGTCAACTGGTGCACGAGCTGTAAGTGCGTGCTTGCCAACGAGGAGGTCGTCGAAGGCGTTTGCGAGCGCTGCGGCGCTCCCGTCGTTCGCAAGGAGAAGAGCCAATGGATGCTTCGCATCACCAAGTATGCAGATCGTCTCGTGGACGATCTGGAGGGGCTGGATTTCATCGACCGCGTCAAGGCTCAGCAGACCAATTGGATCGGCAGAAGCCACGGCGCAGAGGTGAAGTTCTCCTCCACGCTCGGCGACGAGATCTTGGTCTATACCACCCGTCCCGATACGCTTTTCGGCGCCACCTATATGGTGCTTTCGCCGGAACACAAGCTTCTTGAAACGTGGATGGATCGGCTTGAAAACGCCGATGAGGTGCGCGCCTATCAGGCGCTTGCCGCCTCCAAGAGCGATCTGGAGCGCACCGAGCTCAACAAGGAAAAAACGGGCGTGAAGCTCTCGGGCGTGTGCGGCATCAACCCCGTCACCGGCCGCGAGATTCCGATCTTCATCTCCGATTACGTGCTTGCGACCTACGGCACGGGCGCGATCATGGCCGTCCCCGCACACGACGAGCGCGACTGGGAATTTGCCCGCAAGTTCGGTTGCGAGATCGTGGAGGTCGTTGCCGGCGGCAACGTGGAAGAGGCCGCCTTTACGCTCAAGGACGACACCGGCATTATGGTCAACTCCGGCTTCCTCAACGGTCTGACCGTCAAGGATGCCATTCCCGTCATCATCGATTGGCTTGCCAAGGAAGGCATCGGCGAGCCGAAGACGAATTTCAAACTGCGTGACTGGGTCTTCTCCCGCCAGCGTTATTGGGGCGAGCCCATCCCGATCATCCACTGCCCGCACTGCGGCGAGGTGCCGATGGACGAGGGGGATCTGCCTCTGCTTCTGCCCGAGGTGGAGAGCTACGAGCCGACCGACGACGGCGAAAGCCCGCTGTCTGCGATCACCGATTGGGTGAACGTCAAGTGCCCGAAGTGCGGCGCAGACGCCCGCAGAGAGACCGATACGATGCCGCAGTGGGCAGGCTCCTCCTGGTATTACCTGCGCTATATGGATCCGCACAACACCGAGGCGCTCGCCTCGCCCGAGGCACTCAAGTATTGGGGGCCCGTCGATTGGTACAACGGCGGTATGGAGCATACGACGCTGCATTTGCTTTACTCCCGCTTCTGGCACAAGTTCCTCTACGACATCGGCGTGGTGCCGACCAAGGAGCCCTATGCCAAGCGCACCTCGCACGGCATGACCCTCGGCGAGAATCCGCACTACATTGAAAACTACGCCACCGAGGAGGAAAAGGCCGCCGCTTTGCAGAAGTACGGCAGTGACGTCTATCGCCCCGCGGTGAAGATGTCGAAATCGCTGGGCAACGTCGTCAACCCCGACGACGTCATCCGTGAGTACGGCGCCGACACGATGCGCCTGTACGTCATGTTCATCGGCGACTTTGAGAAGGCAGCCACCTGGTCTCCGAAGGCGGTCAAGGGCTGTAAGCGATTCCTCGATCGCGTCTGGAATATGGCGCAGAACGTCACGGATTCCGAGACGGAGTACTCTGCGGCGAACTGTTCCGCGATGCACAAGACCGTCAAGAAGGTCACCGAGGACATCGACAACTTAAAGCCCAACACGGCCATCGCCGCCCTGATGGGACTCTTGAACGAGATCGAAAAGACCTGCAACCGCGCGGAGCTTCAGACGGTTCTGTCCCTGCTCTCGCCCTTTGCCCCGCACATCGCAGACGAGCTTTGGGAGCAGAAGGGCTTTGACGGCATCTGTTCCGTTGCGCCCTGGCCGACCTACGACGAAGAGAAGACGCTGGACGACAAAGTCGAGATCGTCATTCAGATCCTCGGGAAAGTCCGCGCGAAGATGAACATCGCCCGCGGGGAAGCGAAGGATGCGGTTCTCGCCCGCGCCAAAGAGGTGGAGGCGATCTCCGCCGCCATCGCGGGAAAGGAGATCGTCAAGGAGATCTACGTGCCCGATAAGCTTGTGAATTTTGTTGTAAGATGAAAATTGCATATTGACTTTGCAGGCTAAATAGGATATAATAGCAAAGCACAAATTGCAGATTACCTTTGCAAAAGCGAAGGGAGGGATAAAATTGGCAGAAGTCAGAGTGAAAGAAAACGAATCGCTCGATAGTGCGATCCGTCGCTTTAAGCGTCAGTGCGCCCGCAGTGGAGTTCTGAGCGAAGTGCGTAAGCGCGAGGCTTATGAGAAGCCCTCCGTCAAGCGCAAGAAGAAAGCGGAAGCCGCAAGAAAGCGCAAGTACAAATAATCGGCGGCTGTATGTTTGAAGAATTCGATCCGTCGATTTTTTCGGCGGATCGATTTTATTTTGAATCCGGAAAGGACTTTGTGTTATGAAAAAACTGCGTGCAGGCATTCTCGGCGCAACCGGTATGGTCGGTCAGCGCTTC
>JAZRZY010000126.1:0-5286 GCA_045601605.1 Eubacteriales bacterium | reverse complement strand
GAGGCGAGTGCCTCGGGCGGCGCGGCAAGTGCTGCGGCGAGCGTGCCGTTTTCTTCGGCGGCGTTTTTCAGGGCCTCTTCGATCGGGGCGGTCAGCGCGGGCTCGACCCACGTATCGGAGAGAAAGCTGCTGATGCTCGGGGTGAGGAGCAGTGCCGCAAAGAGCGCGGCAACGGCACCCATCAGACTGATGAGGGTGGCGAGTGCGCCGCGCCTGTAACCGAAAAAGGCGCACAGAAGGATGCAAACCAGAAGAACGGCGTCCACCAGCAAGGGGGTAAGGTTCATACAAATTCTCCTCTCAGCCCACCATATAGATGGACACGTAGCCCTCACCGACGAAGGCGATGCGCCCGCCGGAGAGCGGCAAGATCTCTTTGTATTCTTGCGTCAACTTGTGGGTCTTCAAGGATGCGTCGGTCAGAGAATAGACGGAGAGGCTGTTGTGCGAGAGCAGGTAGAGCTCCGTTTCGCCGAGGCGGATGTCCTGCACCTGATTTTGCAGGGTAAAGGACGTCGGTGTCTCGCCGTTTTCGGGCGTGAAGACGTCAATGTCCAGCGTCGTTCCGATGATGCCCGAATTTTTCACGAGCACGTCGTAGCCGCCCGCACAGTAGTAATTGGTGAGGTCGGCAGAGGCAAAGGCGTGGGTTGTGACGTTCTCCGCTTCGGGGCTCATAAAGTGCAGGGCGGAATCGGTCAGCAGACTGATGCGTCCCGCCGCTTTGAAGTTGATCTCCAAGGGCATTTCGGAGGCAAAGGAGAAGCGGCGATACACCTCGGAGCGGTCGGTGCGGAACACGAGCACCTCGGTGAGGAAGTCGCCCTCTTCGGCGGTGACGGTCGCCACGGCAACGAATCTCGGATTTTCGCGGCAGACGGCCACGTCATAGACGACGCGGTCTGCGGTGGCGTAGCGCCAGATGCGTTCAAAATCGCTGTTATAGACGTAGAGTGCGCTGTGGTATCCCTTTTCGGCCGTCACCACGGCAAAGGTGCCGTCGTCGGCGAGGTCGGCGCAGGCGATCTTGTAGTCGAAGTTTTCGGTGTACAGCTCGGAGAAGGAGTTGTAGATGCCAAGCTTTGTGCCGCCGATGTCGTAGGCGAGCATGTATTTGTTTCCCGTGACGAGCGCAGGCTGGGAGAAGGCTACGTCCTGTGCAAGGGAGCGGGAGCCGGAGAAGGAATAGACCTCCAGCATACTGCGCTTCAAAAGCACGAGGTCTCCGTGGTAGAGCTGTGCCCGCAGACTGGTGTCGTAGTCAAAGGAGAGGCTGGAGGCGTCCAGACCGAGCGAGGGGGAGGAAACGCCGATGTCTCGCAACAGGAAACGCAGGTTCTCCGCCGTGAAATCCCCGCGCAAAACGAAAAGTCCGCCGAGCAGGAAGGCAATGAGCACCAAGATGAGCGCGAATTTCAAGATGCGCAAGCGGTGGGAGACCTGCTCGTACGGATGCAGGAGCACGTCGCCTTCTTCGTGCTTTTTCTTGTTTGCCATATGCGTCTCCTTTCTGAAAGATATGCGGGGCTTATCGGTAATCGACCTGCCAGAGATACAGCGCGTGCGGCGGGGCGCACCTGCCGGATGCTTCGCGGCTTTCGCCGTTCAAAAGGGCGGGGATGTCGTAGGTCTTTCCATGTCCGATGTCGAGTAAGGTGCCCATGATGTTTCGCACCATACGGTAGAGAAAACCGTCGGCGCGGATCTCCAGATAAAACAGGGTGTCGGACTCGTGTACGATGCGGCATACGCTCACGGTACGTACCGTATCGCGCACCCGGCTGCCTGCGGCCTGAAAGGCAGAGAAGTCGTGCGTGCCGACGAAGGCGGCGGCGGCCTCTTCCATCGCGGCAAGGTCGAGCGCCTTCGGGACGAAAAGGACGCGAGCGTCCATGAGGGGCGCGCGCACGGGACTGTGGTGTACGTAGTATCGATAGGTTTTTTGCTTCGCATGATACCGCGCGTGAAAATCGTCTTCCGCGCGCTCGATGGTCTGCACGGCGATGCTGTCGGGTAAGAGAGCGTTGAGGCTTTTTAAGAACGTGTTCGGAAGCTCGTGCAGGGGCAGATCGCTGTGGCAGACAAACATACGTGCGTGCACGCCTGCGTCCGTGCGACTGCAGCCGGATACGGGAACCTCCTCGCGACAGAGCGTTTTAAGCGCGCGGCAGAGCTCTCCTTGCACGCTCGGTGCATTCTTTTGCACCTGAAAGCCGGAGAAGTCGCTTCCGTCGTAGGTGAGGGTCAGACGCACTCTCATTGTACGTACCAGCCGATCGCGGCACAGAGATCGTTTGCAAAATACAGTCCGACGCCGAAAAGGAGGAAGGCGCACAGGGCGACGAGGTCTCCTGCTCGTGCGTGGAGCACCTTCATACGGGTGCGGCCGTCGCCGCCGCGGTAACAGCGGCATTCCATCGCCACGGCAAGCTCGTCGGCGCGGCGGAAAGCAGAAACGAAGAGCGGGATGAGTACGGGGATAAGGGCCTTTGCGCGGGAGAAGAGATTGCCGGATTCAAAGTCGGCGCCGCGCGCCTTTTGGGCGGAGATGATCTTGTCGGTCTCCGTGATGAGCGTGGGAACGAAGCGCAGGGCGATCGTCATCATCATGGCAAATTCGTGTACGGGCACCTTGAGGGCGGCAAGCGGCTTCATCAGCCGTTCCATCGCATCGGTGAGTGCCATGGGACTTGTCGTGTAGGTCAAAAGCAGCGTGGAGCCGATGACGAGGGATACGATACGCACGAGCATAAAGGCGGCGCCGTACACACCCTCGGGGTAGATCGTGATGATCCAGAAGGAGACGAGCGGCACTTCGCCGGGCACCCAGAAGAGGTTGATGACGGCGGTGAAGGCGGCGATGAACACCACGGGGCGCAAGCCCTTGAGGATGATCTTTGCCGAAATACCGGAGAGGGCAACGAGCACGCCGAGTCCCGCCAGAAGCAGGAGATAAGAGAGCGTGCTGTGTGCCAGAAACACCGAGACGATCAAAACCAGAGCACAGCAGAGCTTCACACGGGGGTCCATCGTGTGAAGCGGGCTTTTGCCGGGGAAAAACTGTCCCAGAGTGATGTCTTTGAGCATAAGGTGTTATCGGATCCTTTTGAGAATTTCAAGTGCGGCGTCCTCGGGCGTGGTGATGCCGCGCGGGAGGCCGAAGCGGGAAAGCGCTTCCGTGATGCGGGTGATCTGCGGCAGGCGCAGACCGGCTTCTTCGATGAGGTCGGGGCGGCAGAAGACGGCTTTCGTCTTGTCTTGAATCAAGAGACGGGCATTTTTCAATACGACGAGCTCGTCTGCATAACGCGCCATATCCTCCATGCTGTGGGAGATGAGGATGACGGTCTTCTCTTTGCTTCTCTGCCAGGCACGCACACCGCCGAGGATGTCTTCGCGCCCCTTGGGGTCGAGTCCCGCGGCGGGCTCGTCCAACACCAGCACGTCGGGATCCATCGCAAGCACGCCTGCAATGGCCACGCGACGGCGTTCACCGCCGGAGAGCTCGAAGGGGGATTTTTGAAGCATCTCTTCGCCGATGCCCGTAAATTCGGCGGCACGGCGCACGAGTGCGGCGGTTTCTTCTTCGCTTTTGCCCATGTTTTTCGGGCCGAAGGCGATGTCCTTTTCCACCGTCTCTTCGAAGAGTTGGTATTCGGGGTATTGGAAGACCAGTCCCACGCGGAACCGAAGTGCGCGCAGATTCGTGCCTTTTTCCCAAATGCTTTTGCCGTCGAGCAGGACGCTTCCTTCGGTGGGCTTTTCCAGCCCGTTTAAGAGCATGGCAAGGGTGCTTTTTCCGCTTCCGGTGTGCCCTACGAGCCCCGTGATGAGCCCTTCGGTGAAGGTGAGGGAGACGTCGTCGAGCGCAAGATGCTCAAAGGGTGTGCCGATGCCGTAGCGGTAGGAAACGTGAGAGAGGGAAAGCGCACTCATATTTCACCTCCGAGTTCGGTGAAAAGACGGGTCAAAAGACGTACGGTCTCTTCTTCGCCGAGCGTGCCGCGCGGCAAAAGGCCGGAGGCGCGCACCGCTTCGTTTTGGTTGAGCAGGTGCAGAAGCTCCGCGCTTTGCGGCACGTCCAGTCCGATCTTCCACAGCGTTTCCACCTCGGAGAAGACCTCGGAGGGGGTGCCGTCAAGCACCAGCACGCCGTCGTTCATCACAAGCACACGGTCGGCCTCGGCCGCCTCGTTCATATAGTGGGTGATGAGGATCACGGTCAGCCCCAGATCCTCTTTTAAGTGGTGGATGGCGGTCAAGATCTCCTCGCGCCCTCTGGGGTCGAGCATCGCGGTGGATTCGTCAAAGACGATGCAATCGGGCTGCATCGCAAGCACGCCTGCGATGGCGATGCGTTGCTTCTGCCCGCCGGAGAGGGTGTGCGGCGCGCGGTTTGCGGCGTCCTTCATACCGACGGCGGCGAGAGCGTCGTCCACGCGGCGGCGGATCTCTTCGGGGGAGATGCCGAGGTTTTCGGGGCCGAAGGCCACGTCCTCCTCCACGATGGAGGAAACGAGCTGGTTGTCGGGGTTTTGGAAGACCATCCCGATGGTCTTGCGGATCTCGTAGATGTTTTCGTCGTCGGCGGTGGAGAGTCCGTTGACCGTCACCGAACCTGCGGTGGGAACGAGAATGCCGTTGAAGAGCTTTGCCAAGGTACTTTTGCCGCTTCCGTTGTGTCCGAGCACCGCGACGAAACTGCCCCGCTCGATCTCAACGGAGAAATCGTGCACGGCGTAGTGCTTCTCCCGACCTTCCTCTTGGGGATAGGTGTAGGAGAGATGCTCGGCTTTCAGGAAGACGTTTTTCAATGGAGTTCTCCTTCCCAGCGGCTTGCCGCCCCGCAGGGCAGAGTCAAGCCGGAGGCAGTGATGGGCAGAGTCAGTTCGGCGGTGCTCACCCGTCCTCTGCGTGAGGCGAAGGCGGTCTTGACCAGCGTGTCAAGGCTGCCGGGGGTGATGCCGTCGGAGTAGGTGTTGACGATGACGAACAGGGCGTTGTCAGTCAGAAGCTTTTGCGTCAGAAGCAGGAAGTCGTAGAGGGCGTTTTCGATCTTCCAGGTCTCGCCGCCGGGGCCGCGCCCGAAAGAGGGCGGATCCATCACGATGGCGTCGTAGCGGTTGCCGCGGCGGATCTCACGCTGTACCAGCTTTTCGCAGTCGTCCACGAAGAAGCGCACGGGGCGATCGCCGAGACCGGAGCGCGCGAGGTTTTCCTTGGCACGCGCCACCATGCCGCGTGCGGCATCGACGTGCACCACTTGGGCTCCCGCCGCAGCGGCGG
>JAZRZY010000125.1:0-7582 GCA_045601605.1 Eubacteriales bacterium | reverse complement strand
ATCGTCAACACCGTCACCCAACTCACCGAGACTCCCGGACGAGTCGCCGTGACGATCAACCGCGAGAACTACTCCCACCACGTCATCCGACAGACGGGAAAGATGAACGTCTGCTGTCTGAACACGGATGCCCCCTTCAAGATCTTTGAGCATTTCGGCTTCGTCTCCGGCCGCACGGTGGATAAGTTTGCCGACTGCACCCCCGAGCGAAGCGAAAACGGACTCATCGTCCTGCCCCGTTACCTCAACGCCTATTTCTCGCTGGAGGTGGAGCAGTATGTGGATCTGGAAACGCACGGAATGTTCATCTGCCGCGTGACGGAATCCAAGATCCTCTCCGACAAGCCCTCTATGACCTACGCCTACTACCACGAGCACGTCAAGCCCCGCCCCGAGACCGAGGGCAAGGTCGGGTGGGTCTGCAAGATCTGCGGCTACGTCCACGAGGACGAAAACCTTCCCGAGGACTTCATCTGCCCGCTGTGCAAGCACGGCGCCGCGGATTTTGAGAAAATCCAATCAAATTAGAAAAGGAGATCTTTTTATGAACGAAACCAAGTTTTACATCTGTGAGAAGTGTGGAAATCTCGTCGGTATGATCCACTCTTCCGGCGTGCCGATGGTCTGCTGCGGACAGAAGATGAGCCCCCTCGTCCCCGGCACGGTGGACGCGAGCGTCGAAAAGCACCTGCCCGTCGCCGAAACGGAGAAAAACGCCGTCAAGGTCGCCGTCGGCAGCGTCACCCACCCGATGAGCGAGGAGCATTCCATCCTCTGGATCTATCTGGAGACCACCGAGGGAGGACACAGAAAGTGCCTGAAGCCCACCGACGCGCCCGAGGCCGTGTTCGTCCTCTCCGAAGGGGAGGCCCCCAAGGCCGTTTACGCTTACTGCAACCTCCACGGCCTGTGGAAGACCGATCTGTAAACACCAAAAATCAAGAAAAGGAGTATATTGAAAATGAAATACGTCTGTAACGTTTGCGGTTGGGAATACGATCCCGCCGTCGGAATCCCCGAAGAAGGAATCGAGCCCGGCACGCCCTTTGAGGAGTTGCCCGAGGACTTCGTCTGCCCGCTTTGCGGCGTAGGCAAAGACGATTTCTCCGCCGAATAACAATTTCTCGGGCAAGGCGGCGCATCCCTCTTGCCCAAACGTCTTTAGGAGCACCGCATGGAACTCGTCTTACTCACCGCGCTCGGCGTAGGAGGCGCGACGCTCTTCGGAGCCGTCATCGGCTTTCTCTTCCGCCGTCTCTCCCATAAATTTTCCGACATCGTCCTGTCCTTTGCCGCAGGCATCATGCTTGCCGCCGCGGTGCTCGGACTGATCCTTCCCTCGCTGGAATACGGCGGAAAATTCGGGGTCGTCACCACCATCTTGGGCATCCTCGTCGGTGCCGCCGCGCTTGCCGCCATCGACCGCCTTGTGCCGCATCTGCACAAATTGCTCGGAGACGACTCGGAGGCGCACCCGGATGCCAAGCTCTCCCGCGTATTGCTCTTCGTGCTTGCCATTGCCATCCACAACCTGCCCGAAGGGATCGCCTCCGGCGTGGGCTTCGGCGGCGGAGACGTCACGCAGGCGCTCTTCATCGCCGGCGGCATCGCCCTGCAAAACGTTCCGGAGGGGATGGTCATCATCGCCCCGATGCTCTCCGCGGGCATCAGCCCGAAAAAGACCTTCGTTTGCGCCGCGCTCACGGGTGTCATCGAGGTCGTCGGCACCTTCATCGGCTACTTCGCCGTGAGCCTCTCGCAGGCGATCTTGCCCTTTGCGCTCGCCTTTGCCGGCGGCACGATGCTCTACGTCATCAGCGACGAGATGATCCCCGAAACGCACGCCCACGGAGCAGAGCACGGCGCGACCTGGTCCTTGCTCCTCGGCTTTTGCCTGATGCTCTTTCTGGACGTCCTGCTCGGATAAACCAACCAAACTCCCAAAAACGGAGACGCTTCACAGGGAAGCCGTCTCCGTTCTTTTTTGCAAAATTTCAAAAAAGGGACTTGCTTTTTCTTTAGCGCTTTAGTATAATAAAGTGCGCCTTTTCGCACACGTCTTTTTGCGACTTGCGAAACAGGCAAACTGAGAGGAGTTTACACTATGAACACAGAACTGATCGTCTTTTGCAGTTACCTTTTGTTTATGCTCGGCATCGGCATCTTTTTCTTCCTGCGCTCCAAATCCGGCGGTGAGAAGGGCTTTTTCCTCGGCGGCCGTCAGATGGGCCCCTGGGTCTCCGCACTGAGCGCGGGCGCGTCGGATATGAGTGCCTGGGTGTTGATGGGTCTTCCTGCCTCCATTTACGCCGCCGGTCTGGGCGAAGCCTGGATCGCCGTCGGTCTTGCCGTCGGCTACACCGTCAGCTGGCTCGTGCAGGCGCCCCGTCTGCGCCGCTACTCCATCGCGGCAAAGGACTCAATCACCATTCCGCAGTATCTCACCAACCGCTTTTTATCCGCAAGCCGTTCGTTGCAGATCGTCTGCGCGATCATCTTCCTGGTCGCCTACACGGTATATGCCGCCTCCAGCATCAAAGCCTGCGGTACGCTGTTTAACACCGTGCTCGGCATCGACGCAAACGTCGCAATGTACGCCGCCGCGATCATCATCGTCGGCTACACCTTCCTCGGCGGCTTCTCCGCCGTTTGCTGGACGGACTTCTTCCAAGGAATGCTGATGCTCGGCGCGCTTCTCATCGCCCCGATCTTCGCCCTCGCCCTCATCGGCGGCGGTACGGCGATCGGTGCGGCTCCCGCGCTGGATGCCGGCTACTGGAACCCCTTCCTCGACGCCTCCGGCGCGTTTGACTGGAAGTCGATCCTCTCCGGCTTCGGCTGGGGGCTCGGCTACTTCGGCATGCCTCACATCATCATCCGCTTTATGTCCTTAAGAAGCGACCGCGACTTGAAGAAGAGCGCGAAGATCGGTATCACCTGGACGCTTCTGATCCTCGCCTTCTCCGTGGCGTCCGGCATCATCGGAAACCTCTTCCTCGGCGAGATCGCCGACAGCTCCGTGGTCTTCATCACGATGGTCCGCAAGATCTTCCCTGCACTCGTCAGCGGCCTCTTGCTCTCCGCCATCCTTGCCGCGGCAATGAGCACCGCCGACTCCCAGCTTCTTGCCAGCGCCTCCGCCTTTGCCAGTGACGTCTATAAGCCCGTCATCCGCCGCAATCGCGCAAGCGAAAAAGAGATGCTTTGGGCGAGCCGCTTCGTCGTGCTTGTCATTGCCGTCGTCGCCGTCCTGATCGCCGCAAATCCCGCAAGCGGCACGATCATGGGTCTGGTGGAAAACGCCTGGGGCGTGTTCGGCGCGGCGTTCGGTCCGACGATCCTGCTCTCCCTCTTCTGGCGTCGCTTCAACTTCCCCGGCGCCCTCGCCGGCATCGTCACCGGCGCCCTCGTGGACGTCCTGTGGCTCGTCTTCCTCAAGGAGCTCGGTCTCTATGAGATCATCCCCGGCTTCGTCGCAAGCCTCATCGTCGCCGTCGTCGTCACCCTCTGCACGAAGGCGCCCGAGGCAAAAGTCGTCGAGATCTTCGACCGCGTCGCAAGCGAAGAGGAGATCAACGAACCCCTTTGCTGACCCCGATCAAATACAAAAGACCCGTCTCAGACGGGTCTTTTTTTCGTGTCGGAACGCGGGGGCAAGCCTTCGTTTTTGCGAAGACCGCCTAAAAAACCGGGGCTGAATGCTCCCGGTCGTTTTACCTCGCTAAAGTGCTAAACTGTGGCGTGATTATAACACATCTTTTGGAAAAAGGCAATGCTTTTTGAGAAAAAAGCGGCATTTATCCCCTTTTATGTCACTCAAAAACTTGAAACAAACACAGGGTTTTGATATAATTAAAAAAACAAAAACAGCGACATCTTAAAGGATTGACCATGAAACGAGGCATACCGCTTGCTATTGCAAGACCCGATCTGCTCAAAGAATGGGATTATGAAAAAAACGAGGCTGCAGGGTTGTTTCCTGATAGAATTCCGCGCGCTTATAACTGCAAATGTGCGTGGATCTGTTCTGTTTGCGGGCACAAATGGGAAGCCACTCCCAGTCACAGAACAACAGGAAAATTTCCAACAGGATGCCCAGAGTGTTCAAAGAAAAAGAGAGCCGCAACTAGAATAAACCTTGCGGCAAAAAAGAACAACTTTGCCCAGAATCATCCCTTGCTCGCCGAAGAATGGCACCCCACAAAAAACGTTCCTTTAACGCCGGAGAATGTCGCAAGTCGCTCCAACCAAAAAGTTTGGTGGGTGTGCTCATTTTGCCACAAAGAATGGGTTGCTAGCATTAGCCATCGCACCGGAAGAGGCAGCGGTTGTCCACATTGTTCAAAAACCGGAACATCCTTTTCTGAACAAGCAGTTTTTTATTATGTACACCTTGCTTTTCCGGATGCAAAAAACCGCTTTTTGATGGATTCTTTGGAGTTTGACATATACATTCCATCCAAAAAAATCGCTATTGAATATGACGGCTATTTATACCATAAAAACAAAAAGTCGCGCGAAGATGCTAAAAACACATTTTGCAAAAAACACGGCATCACACTCTATCGTTTCCGAGAAAAAGGATTAGATAACCACGATGGTTGCAGCTGTATTCCATGTGACCCCCGCAACCTCTCACCTTCTATCCAAACTCTTTTTAAACATCTCTCCCCAAACACGCTTTTCACAATCGATATAGATAAGGATCGATCGAAAATCATAAAAAAATTCCGCGCAGCAGTAGCAGAAAACAGCATTGCCAAAAAAGCCCCTGCACTCCTTTTAGAATGGCACCCTACCAAAAACGGAAGCCTGTCTCCCGATACTTTGACACTTGGATCGGACACAAAGGTTTTTTGGAAATGCAATACTTGTAACTATGAGTGGAAAGCCTCTATTAGTCACCGAGCAAACGGAAGAGGGTGTCCAGCTTGCGCACACAAAGTCGTTGTCACCGGCGTCAATGATCTACAAAGCCAAGACCCCGAAATCGCCGCATCGTGGAATTATGAGAAAAACCATCCCATTTTGCCAAACCAAATAGCCGCAAAAAGCAACAAAAAATACTGGTGGAAATGTAAAAACGGGCACACGTGGCTAGCCAGCGTTTGTGGCAGGAGAATAAAAGGGAAACTCGTCGGTTGTCCTTATTGTTCAAACTATTTAGTCTTGCCCGGTTTTAATGATTTAAAAACAAAAAAGCCGACAATAGCCGCAGAATGGCATCCCGACAAAAATGGCTCAACACCCCCCGAAAACATCACATTCGGAACAAATCAAAAATATTGGTGGAAGTGTCCAACTTGCAATCACGAATGGGAAGCTTCCGTTTCAAGTCGCATATCAGGGTGCGGTTGCCCTGTTTGCAAAGGACATCTCGCTTTAGCAGGATTTAACGATTTAGCAACCACACATCCAAACATTGCAAAAGAATGGCATCCAACAAAAAACAGCACGCTTTCTCTCCAAACCATTCGATATGGATCAAATAAAACAGCATGGTGGAAATGTTCTGTCTGCGGCTACGAATGGGAATCGATAATAAAAGTTCGAACCCGCGGCTCTCGATGTCCCAGATGCAAAAAAACGCTATAAAAAAGCACTTGGCTTTTGCCAAGTGCTTTTTTGGAGCGGGTGACGGGAATCGAACCCGCGTGACCAGCTTGGGAAGCTGGGGCTCTGCCATTGAGCTACACCCGCATCTATGCTTTCTACTGTGGCATTATACCATCACTCGGGCGTGAGTGCAAGGGGAAATTTGTCTTTTTTACTCTGTTTTGCGCTCCTCGCGCTTGAAAAGAGCGTGCGTTTATGGTATTCTTTTCTTTAGAAAATCAATTTTTGTTTCGGAGAACGTTCTATGTTATCAGCGGAAAATCTCACTCAGCTTCTCCAGAGCCTCATCTGGCTTCTCGCCGGTGTCGGCGTGTTCATCGTCGGCATGAACTTCATGAGCGACGCGCTGGAAAAAAGCGCAGGCAGCGGGATGAAGCGCCTTCTGGAAAAGATCAGCAACAACCGCTTCTCCGGCGTCGGCGTCGGCGCGGGTGTGACGGCGATCATTCAGTCCTCCTCCGCCACGACCGTTATGGTCATCGGTCTGGTCAACGCGGGCGTGATGACGCTCACGCAGGCCACGCCGATCATCATGGGTGCCAACGTCGGCACGACCATCACGGGTCTCCTCGTCGCACTGAAAAACGACTACTTCAATATGCTCATGTATCTGCTTGCCTTTGCAGGCGTGATGATGGGCTTTGCCAAAAGCGAAAAGGTGAAGCTGTCGGGACTGCTCTGCGGCGGCTTGGGCCTGATCTTCGTCGGACTCAACATTATGTCAAGCGAGGCGGCGTTCGGAAACCCGCTCGTCGAAGAGCTTTTCACCGGCATTTTTGAGACGATCAATCACCCGATCCTGCTCATCCTCATCGGCGCGATCTTCACCGCGCTGATCCAGTCCTCCTCTGCCGCCACGGGTGTAGTCATCACCATGGTCGGCACGGGCGTGCTCCCCTTGGAGCTTGCGCTCTTCATCGTGCTCGGCGCAAACATCGGCACCTGTGTCACGGCGCTGCTCGCCTCCGTCGGCGCCAACGCAAATTCCAAACGCATCGCGCTCATCCACTTCACCTTCAATGTCATCGGGAGCGCCCTCTTTACCGTTCTCCTCTTGCTTTTGAAGGAGCCCGTGCTGAATCTTTTGATCTCCACCTTCCCCGGCGAGGACGCGATGTCCCTGCAGATGCGCGTCTCCCTCTTCCACGTGATCTTCAACACGGCGACCACGGCGGTGCTTCTGCCCTTTGTGAAAACGCTCGTGCGCTGCTCGGAAAAGATCATCCGCGAAAAGGCGGTCGAAGAAAAGGCGCTTTCGCTTCGCTTTGTGGACGACCGTCTGCTTTCCACGCCGCCCATCGCCCTGATGCAGGTCAAAAAAGAGATCGACTATATGCTCTCCCTGACGGAGGAGAACATCTCCCTCTCCTTTGTGGCAATGGATACCGCCTCCCGTGAATACTCGGAGCGCATTGCCGCAAACGAAGAGATCATCGACTTCACCAACAGCGCGCTGACGAAGTTTTTGATCCGCCTCTCCACGAACGTGGAGGCGAGTGACGAAAAGACCATCGGCTCCTACTTCCACGTGTTAAACGACCTTGAACGCATCGGTGACCACGCCGAGAACTTCCACGAGATCGGGCTTGAGATGATCGAGCGCGACATCGCCTTCTCGGAAAAGGCGCACAGCGGCATCTTTTCCATGCGTGACACGGTGATGCAGATGTTCGCCATCGCAAAGGATGCGTTTGAAAACCGCAACGAAGCAGACCTTTCCGAATTGACCCGGCTGGAGGAAACGGTGGACCGCACGAAGAAAGAACTCATCGCGGGGCACTTCGCCCGCCTCGCCGAGGGCAACTGCAGCGTGGACGTGAGCCCCTACTACTCCTCCGTCGTCATCCGCCTGGAACGCATCGCCGATCACCTTGTCAACGTCGGCTACAGCATCGTCAGCCCCACCCCCTCCCAGAAGGACGGGGGCTGGTCCAAAAGCCGAAAAACCTTCGCCCCTGTGTTAAAC
>JAZRZY010000124.1:0-8925 GCA_045601605.1 Eubacteriales bacterium | reverse complement strand
CTCTGCACCTCGGTGCAGAGTTCTTGGTTTTGTATTTTAGGCGGCAGGCGTCTCTTCCTGCTCCGTGTCCTCCTCCTTGCCAAGCATTCCGCCCTGCTCGAGGGCTTCGTACTCGCTCTGGTAGTAAGGCTCGGACTGACTGTAGTTTGCCCCGTCCGCAGAACGCACGTTCTTGGCGCCGGAGCGGAAGGCGGGCGTCACGATCTCGGTGATAAAGCCGGGCAGATCCACGCTGTCCAGACGTTTGAGCAGGCTGTTACAAGTCTCTTCCCAGTCAGCCTTGCCGTAGCACATTTCGGCATAAGCCTTGGTGCAATCATCCTCAAGGGCCAAGATCTCGTCGAACCATTCCTGGCTGTCCTCGTCCAAAATCATAAAGAAGCTGGAGAAACCGGACAGACGTGCCGAACGGTTGATGCTACGCGCCTTTTCCACGTAATCGGCGGGGTAGCCCTCCGGCAGATAGCCGAGCAGCGTGTTGCCGGTAGTGGCAAAATCCATCACGTAATCTTCGGAAATGTTTTTGACGGTGATGCCGTCCTCATTGACGGTATAGTCCACGCCCTCCTGACCGAAGGCGAAAAGGTTGTGCACTTCCCGGTTGGTGTAAAGCTCCATCAACACTTCCATTGCGCGCTCTTGATAATCCTCGGCACAGTAAGAGGAAATGGCGTAGAAGCCGCTTCTGCAAAGATCAATCTTGGTAGCGGGACGGCGATAGGTCACGACCGTATAACCGGCCTCTCCCCACGCTTCGGCATCTTCCGCGGAGCCTTGACGGATATCCATAAAGAAGGCGTCCTTCTCAGTGACTTCGCGATCCACGAAATAACCTGCTTCACGGAACTCTGCCATATAGCCGAAATGTTCACGCAGGGCGCTGTTTTCACCGTAGGTCTGCATCACGCCGCGCGCCTCAAAGGAACCGTACTCGGAATTGCTCACCGAGATCGGGAAGCCTTCGATGTCATTGTAAAAGTCTACGTTGTTGGCGGGAGCGGGATTGGCGATCGGGATGACATCCGGCTCCTTCTCCGCGATCTCGCGCACGTACTCCGCAAAAACGGAGAACTGCGGAACGCCGTCCAGATCAAAATCGTACTTCTCGGCAAGCTTGGTATCGAACACGTAGTACCAGCCTTCCTCAGCCACGACGCCGTTGTTGGGGATGCCGTAGATGGCGGCATCTTCTTCATCGTAGGCCACGGTGGCATTGGTCAGAAGGTTGGCGGAGAGATAGTCGAACATCTCCTTGTAATCGACCTTCAGGTAGCTGTCGAGCGGGAGAAGTCTCTCTTCGCCGATGGCAGTATAATAATCCTCTGCGCTGGGCAGATAGAACAGGTCGAGCTGAGGACCGTTGATGGGATCTTCTTCGCCGTTCTTAATGCGTTCAAGGCGTGCGGCTTCTTCCTCTTCCAATCTGAGCTTTTCCTCTTCGGCCGCCTTCTTGCGCTCCTGTTCCAATTTGCGCTTTTCAGCCTTGGTGAGGTCCTTTTCCGCCTCTTGGCGCTTCTTTTCCTCTTCCTTTTCCTTGGCGGCGTCCTCGCGCTCCTTTTCCTCGAGCTTCTTGAACTCGTCGTAGAGCTTGTTGAGCTGCTTCTCATACTCATCCGGAGTGAAGCACTTCAAGATGACGTGCGCCTTGTAACGGTTGAAGATGATCTCATCCAGCGCACTTTGGATGCGCTCGATGCCCTCTTCCGTCGTCTTCTCATCAGTGATGGTATAAAGCGTCAGATAAATCTCTTTGCGTTCGCTTTCATCGACGACCTCCGCCTTCTCCTCCTCACAGGAAGTCATCGCAAAAGGCAGGACGAGCATCACAAGTGCCATCACCAAGCAAATCAGTTTCTTTTTCATCGGGAAATCTCCTGAAAACAGCGTAGCCTTTTCGGCCGAAATACATACAAGATATTTTACACCATTTAGATCTTGGTGTCAAGGTGTTTTTGCCGGCCGCCTTTAGCACTTCTGCACCAAAAAGCGCACCGAAAACTATGCAATCAATCCAAATAATCGCGCAGTTTTTTCGCACGGGACGGATGGCGCAGTTTGCGCAGAGCCTTTGCCTCGATCTGACGGATGCGCTCACGGGTGATGTTGAAGACCTTGCCCACCTCTTCCAAGGTACGGGTGCGGCCGTCCTCAAAGCCGAAACGCAGTTTCAAAACGTGCTCCTCACGGGGGGTCAGCGTGTGCAGGACCTCCTCGAGCTGTTCCCGAAGCAACGTATAGCTTGCCGCCTCTGCGGGAGCGGGGGCATCGTCGTCCGGAATAAAGTCGCCGAGGTGACTGTCCTCCTCCTCGCCGATCGGAGTCTCAAGGCTGACGGGCTCCTGAGCGATCTTGAGAATGTCACGCACTTTGTCCACGGAAAGATTCATTTCCTGTGCGATCTCCTCGGCGCTCGCCTCGTGGCCGAGCTCCTGCAGAAGCTGGCGAGAGACACGCAGGACCTTATTGATGGACTCCACCATATGTACGGGAATACGGATGGTACGCGCCTGATCGGCGATGGCGCGGGTGATGGCTTGACGGATCCACCAAGTTGCGTAGGTGGAGAATTTATAGCCCTTGGTATAATCGAACTTTTCCACAGCCTTCATCAGACCGAGGTTCCCCTCCTGGATGAGATCCAAAAAGAACATGCCTCTCCCGACGTAGCGCTTGGCAATGGAAACGACCAGACGCAGGTTTGCTTCCACGAGCTTCTGCTTGGCGTATTCGCTTCCCTCTGCCATTTTCTTGGCGAGTTCCACTTCCTCCTCACCGGTCAAAAGCGGCACTTTGCCGATCTCTTTCAAGTACAGGCGAACGTGGTCTTCGATGGCAAGTCCCTCGCTCGCAAGCATCTTTTCCATTTCCTCGGGGGTCTCGTAATTCTCGACCTCTTCGCTCTCGAGATTTTCCAATTCCTCCAGCTCGGGGGCCTGATCGGCGAAATCCGCCACCTCGATGCCTGCGGCGGCAAGCGCCTCATAGAAGCGCTCCGCCTCGGCGGAATCCACCTCCAGCTCCTCGATGACCTCGGCAAGTTCCGCATCGGTAAGTCTGCCGCTCTTGCGGCCGCGCTCCAGCACGGCAAGCAGCTCGGCTCGAAGATCGGGAACGCTCTCCTCCTTCTTTGCCGCCGGTTCCTCGGAAGGGGCTTCCTGTGCATTTTTCGCCGCTTTTTTTGCCTTTTTTGCGGGCTTTTCTTCCGCAACGGTCTGCTCGGCGAGAGCTTCCTCTTTTTCCGCTTTCTTCTTCGTCGCCTTTTTCGCCTTCTTCTCCTCGGCGACCTCCTCAGCGACAAGCTTCTCGGCCTCTGTCACGATGTCCTGTTTCTTCTTTTCCATATTACTGCTTCTCCTGTTTGAATTTTCTCTCTCTGATTTTTGCGATATCCGCCGCAAGATCCCCCGAGGGCGCGGCTCGTTCTTTTTCCGCAAGTTCCTTCAGGCGCCTGAGCAGTTCCGTCAGAACCGCGGGTGAGTTGTCGCTGAGTTTTTCGCGCAAGAGGCGCGCGCCGAGCAAAAGACTGACCTCCTCAGAGGAGAGGCGTTCGGACAAAAAAGCGATGTCCACTCTTTCGCACTCGCGTGCCACTTGTGCAAGTGCCGCAAAGCACTTGGCATGTACGGCGCACAAAAACACATCCTGCTTTAATTCGGAGGCAATGCCCTCATCGACGAAATATTCGGGATGTAAAAAGAGGATCCCGAGGATCTGCTCCTCCAAAATCGCCGCCGAGGGGTACTTCTGCCGATCGGGGTTGACGCGATCGCCGTAGCCCGCAAGCTTTTGCAGCTCGGCTGTTTTGACGCGCTTGTCGGCGGCTCGGTTCTTCCTTTTCAAAAGCGAAGAAAGCTGGTTTCGCAAAACGGCAAGATCGATCTTCGTCAGCTCGTGAAGACGGCTCAGATATACCTCGCGCTCCAACGGAGTAAAATTGCCGCAAAGCATCTCGCAGGCCTCTCTGGCAAAGCGGAGGCGCTCCTCCGCGCTGTTCAGATCAAATCCGCGCGCAAGCTTGGAAAAGGCGTATTCGATGTGTCCGTCGGCGTCTGCCAAAAGCTTTTCAAAGGCCTCCGCGCCGTACTTCTGCAAGAATTCGTCGGGATCCTTTGCGCCCTTGACCGTGATGACCTTAACGGTGACGTCTGCCGCCTCCAGAAGCTCAATGGCTTTGTTCGTGGCACGCTGTCCCGCCTCATCCGAATCGTAGCACAGATAGACCTTTTTCACAAAACGGCGCACCAGACGCGCCTGCTCCGATGTCATGGCGGTGCCGAGCGTTGCCACGGCGTTCGTAAATCCCGCGCGGTGCAGGGCGATGACGTCCATATAGCCCTCGCAGAAAATGAGCGCGTCGCGCGTCGTCTTTTTCGCAAAGTTGAGCGCGTAAAGATTCATGCGCTTGGAAAACACCGGAGTATCCGAAGAGTTGAGATACTTGGGGGTGGAATCGTCCATCACGCGGCCGCCGAAGGCAATGACGTGCCCCGACAGGTCGATGATGGGAAACATCACGCGGTTGCGGAACATATCAAAGGTCTTGCCGTTCTTTTTGCCTGCCAAGAAGACCGAGACGAGCTCCTCCTCGGAATAGCCCTTCTTCTTCATGGCATCCGTGAGTTCGTTCCAGCTTTTGGGAGCAAAGCCGAGGCCGAAATGACGGATGATCCCCATGGGAAGCCCGCGCCGATGCATCAGGTACTCCAGCCCCTCACGCCCCGTTTCACCGACGAGCGTCTCGTGGAAAAAGCGCGCCGCCGCCGCATTGAGCTCATAAAGTCTTGCGCGGTCGATCTTCTTTTCCCCGTAACGACGCTCTTCCGGCACCTTGAGTCCCACGCGGCGGGCAAGTTCCTCCACCGCGGCGGGATAGTCGAGATTCTCCGTCTTCATCACAAAAGTGATGACGTCTCCCCCTTCTCCGCAGCCGAAACAGTAGTAATGAGCGGATGCCGGATCGGTGGAATTAAAAACGGTAAAGGAGCCGGTGCGCTCATTGTGGAACGGACAACGCCCGACCAAATTCGAGCCCGCACGCTTCAGCTCCGTCACAGACGAGATGATGTCCACAAGACTCGCTCGACTTTTCAGTTCCAAAATGAAATTTTGCGGAAATGCCATCTTCTCGCCTCCTTTTTTCACAGTTCTACTTCATTATACGACACAAAGAAGGATTTTCCTTTTTTTATTTGAAAATTTTTCTCTTCTTTTCTTTTCGAGAAAAGAAAAGAAGCAAAAGAAAAGCCGAGACAAAAAAGAAATGGGCAACGTCAAACACAAACGGCACCCAAAACGCGGGTGCCGTTTGCGACAGGGGCACCTTCTTTCTCTTCAGGGGGAAGAAGCAAAAGAAAAGCCGAGACAAAAAAGAAAAAGGCAACGTCAAACACAAACGGCACCCAAAACGCGGGTGCCGTTTGCGGCAGAAGGCTTTTTCCTTACCCTGCTTCCCCTCCGCTTTCTTCTTTTGGTTCTTTTCTTCTTTCCCGAGAAAGAAGAAAAGAACGGTCAAACAAAACAAAAAAGCACCGCTTTTGCGGTGCTTCTTGTTCACTTCTTCTCCGCCTCGGTCAGAAAGGCGGGGTCCGGATTCTTTGCCGTTACACGCACCTTCGAGAGGTAGGCGAGGGAGGCGTCGGCTTCGCTCGGTTCGAAGGAAAGCGAGAACGCACAGAGCGCCTGATGTGCGAAGCCGTGGGCGTCTTTTTCGCGCAGATCACAGTACTTCCCGTCTCCGACGAGGGGGTGTCCGACGTGGGAAAGCGAGGCGCGGATCTGGTGCGTACGCCCCGTGTGCAGACGGACGTGCAAAAGACTGACGTCGCCGCGCTCCTCCAAGACCTCGTAGTCGGTGACTGCCGTCTTCGCACCTGCGCGCGGCGCGTCGAAGACGTGTACGAAGCGCGCGTCCTCGTCCTTCTTTAAGTAGAGGGTAAGCGTGCCCTTTTTCGGCTTCGGGCATCCGTAAACGAGGGCGCGGTACTCTTTTTTCACACGGTGGGCACGGATCATCTCCGAAAGGAGACGAAGCGCCTCTGCGTCCTTGGCGCAGAGGACGAGTCCCGCAGTGTTGCGGTCGATGCGGTTGCAGAGCGCGGGGGCAAAGGAATTTTCACGCGCGGGATGATACTCGCCTTTTCGGTAGAGATAGGCCTTGGCGTGGTCGATGAGCGTATTCTCTTTCTGCACCTCGTCCGGATGGCAGGAAAGGCCGACCGGCTTTTCTGCTACCAGAAGCCGCTCGTCCTCGTAGGCGACGGAAAGATTCGGGGTAAGGGTAAGAAAGGACTCTTCCGCCGAAACAAAGAAAGCTTCATTCATATAAAGCGAAAGCACGTCCCCCTCCGAGAGGACAAAGGCACCGTCGGTGACGTGCCGCCCATTTACTTTGACACATTTTTTACGCAGATACTTGTATAGTAAGGAGTCGGGGAGGGCAACGGTCGCCTTTTTTAAAAACTTGTCCAGACGCTGGGCGGCATCGTTCTTCCCGATGACAAGCGTCTTCATTTCAAATACGCCTCCAAACGATGGATGGGAAAGCCCTGTGAGGAGAAGTTGCGCTCGTATTCGGTCAGAATATTACCTTCCATATAGGAACTGTTGTGAAGATCGCGCGTGACGTGCTCCACGGCAAAGCCCGCCTCGGGCAGAGTCTCCAGCGAATAGTCGAAGAGGGCGACATTGTCCGTCTTAAACTCAATGCGGGCGCCCGGCGCCAGCACGCGCTTGTAAAGCTCCAAAAAGATGGGGCTGGTCAGACGGCGCTTGGCGTGGCGCGCCTTCGGCCAAGGATCGGAAAAATTCAAAAACAGAAGATCCACTTCCCCGTCGGCAAAATACTCCGGCAAAAGCTCGGCATTTTGCGAAAGAAAGAGTACGTTGTCCAACCCAGCGCGGGAGGCTTTCTCGGCGGCAAGCATCAAAACATCCACCACGCGCTCCATCGCACAGAAGGCGACCTCGGGGTGACGGGCGGCATAGCCCGCGGCAAAGTCGCCCTTGCCGCAACCGATCTCCAGCGCAAGGCGGGAAAACGCCCGTCCTTCTGCGTGAGCGGAAAAAGTCTCGATCCATTTTCCGCGGTTTTGTGCCGGATCCTTTGCCAAATAATAAGAACAGGCTTCCAGTCTGGTTGAAGTGTGTTTTTTCTTTCTTGCTCGCATAACTACCTCTTTGCTTCTTCTTCTCCTTCATTCTAAAGCAAAGCGCGGCGATTTGCAACCGATGACTTAAAAAAGAAGAGAAAAAGTGAGAAAAAACGAGATTATGAGAGAAAACGGCCTCAAAACCAGAGTTTTCAAAGAAAATTTGACCTTCTTTGACCTTGAACTTTAAAGCGCGAGATGCTACAATTACAACGAAAGGTCAAAGAAAGTCAAACAAATGAGGTGTCCCATGGTATTATCCGAACAAATTGCGCGCATGTTAGAAGAAATGCTGGACGAAGCAGGCGGGACGCTCTCGCTCGGGCGAAACGAGCTTGCCACGCGCCTCGGCTGTGTGCCGAGCCAGATCAACTACGTGTTGACCTCCCGCTTCACCCCGCAACGCGGCTACACGGTGGAAAGCCGAAGAGGCGGCGGCGGATACATCCGCATCACGCGACTGCAATTTGACCGGCGCAAGCTGCTCTTGCATTTTTACGACGCCTGCGGCGGCAGTATGAGTGAAGAGGACGCGCTCGCGCTGATCCGCGCCCTTGCCTCCGCCGAAGCCATCAGCGAAAAAGAGGCGCGCCTGCTCCTCTGCCTGACCGACCGCGAGGCACTCTCCCCCCTTGCGCCCGCCGACCGCGGGCAAATGCGAAGCCACCTGATCCGCTGTGCGCTCCTGCGCCTGGCGGCACAATGATTAAAGAAACGAGTGATGAATATGAAACGCTGTGATCGCTGCTCCAACGAAGCGACCCACTACTATCGAATTCAAATCAACGGACAAGCGCGAGAGGTGCATCTGTGTGCAAGGTGCGCCGCAGAGGAACGCAGAAACGACGAGGCCTCCCTCTTCTTTTTCGTGCCGAAGGTAACGAGGCGGTCTGCGCCCGCTGCCTCTGCCGCAACAGAATCCCCCTCGGATCCTCTGCCGCCGCAAAGCGAGAAATCGCTCGCCACGCTCAAGGCGCAGCTCAAGCGTGCCCTGCGGCGCGAGGACTACCTTACCGCCGCCCGCCTGCGCGACTCCATCCGAACACTGGAAGGAAAGTGAACACATGAACAAACAATATTTTTCCGAAAGCGCCGAGCGCGTGCTGGAAGCGGCCAGTGAGTGCGCCGCCGCACTCGGCCAAGGGGCACTCGGCAGCGAACACCTGCTGATCGGACTGCTTTCCTGCCCCGATACCTTAGCCTTTGAGGTGTTGACAGACTTTGACCTCTCCCGAGATGCTTTAGAAGAAAACCTCTCCGTGCTCTGCCGCGGCGGCGAAGCACAAAACCAGACTCTTCTGCAGATCACGCCGCGCGCAGACCGCATTCTGAAATCCGCTGTTTTGCGCGCACAGAAAAGCGGGAGACGCGCAGACAGCACCGATCTTTTGGAGGCTTTGTTGGAGGAGCGCGAGAGTCTTGCCGCCAAACTGCTCTACGCCTTCGGCGTGACTCCCGCCGACGTGCAAAGCGCCCTCTCGGAGGCAAAGCGCGAAGAGGCCTCCGACCTGAAAAACCTGCCGCCGAAAAAGCAGAAGCGCGAAAGCACAACGCCGACCTTGGATCAATACTCCCGCGATCTGACCGAAGCGGCGCAAGAAGGAAAGCTGGACCCCATCATCGGGCGCGAAGAGGAGCTGACGCGCGTGATCCAGATCCTCTCCAGACGCACCAAAAACAACCCCTGCCTCATCGGCGAGCCCGGCGTTGGCAAGACCGCCATTGCCGAGGGCTTGGCACAGAAGATCGTGGAGGGGCAGGTGCAAATCGGAGGCCC
>JAZRZY010000123.1:0-2855 GCA_045601605.1 Eubacteriales bacterium | reverse complement strand
AGAAAAGAAGCAAAAGAAAAGCGATGTGAAAAGGACGGAAGGGAAAGTGTTTCACCCAAACGGCGCCCAAACGACGGGCCCCGTTTGCGGGAGCGGAAAACGATGCTTTCTCTTTTCTTCTTTCTCCCGAAAGAAGAAAAGAACGACTGCCCTCTGCTACCGTCTAAATCTCAGGCCTTACAGCTTCTCCATCACGTAGTCGGCAAATTCGGCGGTCGTGGCGCCGGTGTCGCGGCCGGTGACAGTCAGACGCTTTTCCTCGAACATACAGATGTCCAGCGCGCGCTCAAGACGGGCGGCCTTGTCCTGATGGCCGATGTGATTTAAGAGCATCACGGCGGCGCGCATCATCGAGCAGGGATCCGCATACTGCGCGCGGCCTTCGGTGACCATACGGGGCGCGGAGCCGTGGATAGCTTCGAACATCGCGTAGCGGCTTCCGATGGTGGCGCTGCCTGCGGTGCCGACGCCGCCCTGGAACTCGGCGGCCTCGTCGGTCAAGATATCGCCGTAGAGGTTCGGCAGGATGAAGACCTCAAAGTCACGGCGGCGCCTCTCGTCCACGAGCTTTGCGGTCATGATGTCGATGTACCAGTCCGTGGTTTCGATCTCGGGATATTCTTCGGCGATCTTTTTGCAGAGGTTTAAGAATTTGCCGTCGGTGGTCTTGATGACGTTGGCTTTCGTGACGATGGCAACGCGCTTCTTTCCGTTTTGGCGCGCAAACTCAAAGGCCTGACGGGCAATGCGCTCGGTACCGCCCGTGGTCGTTACGACAAAGTCCAGAGAAAGATCCTCGCTCGGCGAGACGCCGCGGCTTCCCACGGCGTAGGAGCCCTCGGTGTTCTCGCGGAAGAAGGTCCAGTCGATGCCCTGATCCGGCACCTTCACGGGGCGCACGTTGGCATAGAGATCAAGCGCCTTTCGCATAGCGACGTTTGCGCTCTCGATGTTGGGGCGGCCGTCTCCCGCCTGCGGTGTGGTGGTCGGTCCCTTTAAAATGACGTGGCACTCCTTGAGGGCGGCAAGCACGTCGTCGGGAATGGCTTGCAGAACCTCGCAGCGATGCTCGATGGTCAGTCCGTCGATGTCTCGGAATTCCACACGGCCCGCGGAGAGATCGTCTGCCAAAAGATGCTCCAGAACGCGGCGAGCCTCGTGGGTGATGACGGGACCGATGCCGTCGCCGCCGCACACGCCGATGATAAGAGGCATTAGGCTTTTGTAATCGGGGGCGGGGGCGGTGTTGCGGATCTTCTCGGCACGCGCCTGCTGTTCGGTAACGAGTTCGCGAAAGCGCGCGACGGCGCCCTCTAAATCAAACGTGTTGTTTTGCATTTTTGTTCTCCAATTCTTTTGTGTGCCTCGGCACGTGGTATTTGGGGCCGCTGTGTGGAAAAAGATTCTTTTTTCACACCTCAAACAGAGTTTTCAACAGGAAAAACTTACCATTCCCACCTCAAAAGAGGCAAAAATGAAGGGTTTTCCACAGTTATCAACAGTCTGTGGATAACTTGTGTGTATAAATTTTCTTGCAATTGGCGCGTTTATGCGCTTTTTATTCGTCCACTTCGGCACGGGGGACGGCGTTGAGAGAGAGGGGGTCGGGAGGGTTCGTTTGCGCTTCGTAATAGGCCTGTGCGCCGACCATGGCGGCGTTGTCCCCGCAGAGTGAGACGTCCACGGGCAGGAAGCGGATGCCGTGCGCGTCACAGAAGGAGCCGATGGCGCGGCGCAGTCCCGTGTTGGCGGCAACTCCGCCGGCAAAGACCAAGGTGGAAAACGCCTCTTTTTCGCGGATGTTGGAGAGGCGGTCAACGAGCCCTGCCTGCACCACCTCGGCGAAGGAGGCGGCAAGCTTCTCGCGGTGGAGCGGCAGCCCCTTTTGCTCCAAGTTGTGGGCGAGGTTGACCACGGCGGTCTTCAGCCCCGAGAAGGAGAAATCGAAGGCGCTGTCCTTCAGCGCGGGGGAGGGCAGATCGTAGCGTTCGGATCCCGTATAGGCATCGGCGAGCTCTTGCAGCTCGCGCCCGCCGGGGTAGGGGATGGAAAGCACGCGGGCGACCTTGTCAAAGGCCTCGCCCGCCGCATCGTCTCGACTGGTGCCGAGCAGGGTGAAGCGGGTGTAATCCTCCACGCGGGCAAGGAAGGTGTGTCCACCCGAAAGCACGAGTGCGTGGAAGGGCGGGGTGAGCGTTTCGTCCATCAGATAGGCGGCCGCAAGGTGGGCGCGCAGATGGTTGATGCCGTAAACGGGCAGGGAGTAGCGATAGGCGAGGGATTTGGCGAAGCTGACGCCGACGAGCAGTGCCCCGACGAGTCCGGGGCGGTTGGTGACGGCGACGGCGTCGATGTTCTCCATGGTGAGGGCGGCGTCTGCCAGTGCGCGCTCGGTGACGGCGACGATGGCCTCCGTATGGGCGCGGGAGGCGATCTCCGGCACCACGCCGCCGTAAACGGCGTGCAGAGGGATCTGCGTGCGTACCACACTTGAGAGAACGCGTCTTCCGTCTTCGACAACGGCGGCGGCAGTCTCGTCGCAGGAGGATTCAAGAGCGAGTATTTTCAAAGCGAGGAGTCCTTTCGCAAATGGGAGTACACAACGGCGTCCTCCGTCGGGTGCTTGTAAAAGTTGCGGCGTACCCCGCAGGGGGAAAAACCGCAGGCTTCGTACAGGTGCCGTGCCGCCGTGTTGGAGGCGCGCACCTCAAGGGTGAGATTTTTCACTTCGTTTTTCTCGGCATACTCCAACACGGCCGAGAGGAGTCGGCGTCCCAGACCGCGCCTTCGCGCGGCGGGGGATACGGCGAGGTTCAAGAGTTCTCCGTAGCCTGCCGCAAAGCGGAAGGTTGCAT
>JAZRZY010000122.1:0-2786 GCA_045601605.1 Eubacteriales bacterium | reverse complement strand
CAGAACGACATGGCTACGATCCGACTTGGTTCTTTTCATTCGTCACACCTCCTCGCGGACAGTCTTTTTCGATAACGATTTATTATATAATGAAATAACGGATTCTGTCAAGCCCCAAATTTCCGAGGCGGATCCTTCGCCTTGACAAACGGGGCGAAAAACGATATAATTTTCACGCATCTTGCCGATGCGGTAAGACTATTTTACGCACAAGTGCCCCGAATGTCAAGTGGGGCTTTACGAGGAAAACGCTATGAAGTATGTAATCGGCATTGACATCGGCGGTTCGATAACCAAGATCTGCGCCTTCGGTGAGGAGGGACAGCTCATCTCCCCGATGAGCGTGCGCGCAGGCGATCCGCTCGCCTCCTTCTACGGAGCCTTCGGCAAATTCACGCAGGAAAACGGCATCTCCCTCTCCGAGATCTCGCATCTGCGTGCAACGGGCGTGGGCAGTTCCTTTGTGGACAGCAAGACCTACGGCCTGCCCGTGGAGTGCGTGAGCGAGTTTGAGTCCGTCGGCCGCGGCGGTTTGTACCTCTCGGGCCTTGACGATGCGCTCGTCGTCAGCATGGGCACCGGCACCGCCATGGTGCGTGCCACGAAAGGCTCCTTTCGCTACCTCGGCGGAACGGGCGTGGGCGGCGGGACCCTCTCGGGCCTTGCCAAGCAGATCCTCAATATGGACAACGTTTCCCACGTGTGCGACCTTGCCCGCGACGGAAACCTCGCAAACATCGACCTGCGCCTCTCGGATATGACGCAGAAAAACATCATCCCCACCCTGCCCGCAGAGACCACTGCCGCAAACTTCGGGAAGCTCTCCGATCTTGCCACCCCCGCAGACCGCGCGCTGGGCATCGTCAACCTCGTTTTTGAGACCATCGGTATGATGGCGGTCTTCGCCGCCCGCGGCGAGGGCGTGCGGGATATCGTTCTGACCGGCCGTCTCGCCGAGGAGGAAGCGGCACGCCCCATCTTCAAGTCCCTCTCCGAGATGTTCTCGCTAAACTTCATCATTCCCGACTCCGCTCGCTACGGAACGGTCATCGGCGCCGCACTCATCCCGTAAAAGCAAAAACACCGCCTTTTCAGGCGGTGTTTTTTTACGTGTCAGCTGAAGAGAAACAGCAGAGCGAGCACCAGAGCAATGATCGCGATCCAAGTCCAAAGATTCTGATCACCGCAGCCGAGGCGGATGGAAGTTTGTGCCATCTTACGTTCTCCTTTTCTTTACTGACCCGACGCAGCGGGTCATTTTCATCGTATGCCGAAAACGGAAAACTCGTTCCGTTTCCCACTTGCGAAAATGCGCCGCTTGTTATATAATGAAAAAAAGAGTTTCCGAAAACGGAGGTGTCTGCATGAAATATTCCATGAGAAATTTTCTGGTGGTCTTTTTGATGTCCATCGTGATCTTTTCCGTGGCGGCCGTTTTTTTGATGCAATACATCTCCGGCACCCTGCTCTCCCCCACCATCTCCGATGAGGGCGCAGACCCCACCATCACCACGCCCGAGACGGAAGAATTTCGCGAAGCGCCGAAAAACACCCTCTCCTATCTCATTCTGGGACTCAACGAAGAAGGCGAAGCGGCCTACGTTCTGCTCAACCACATCGACCGCAAGGAGGGCACCTTCCTCATCAGCGACCTGCCCGCCAACCTTCGCATTGAGCTGGACGGCGGCTACCGCACCCTCGGCGAGGCGGCACTCGACCGCAACATTGACTTTGTGCGCGAGAAGGTCTATGCTCTGACCGCCGTGAAGATCGATTACATCTTCTGCGTGGAGGCAGACGGCTTCGTCGATCTGGTGGATCGCTTCGGCGGGTTTGAATTTAACGTAAAAGAATCCATGCAGGAAAGCGACGCCGACCGCGGTCTGCACATCGACCTTGCCGCAGGCAAGCAGCATCTCGACGGGGCAAAGGCTCTCTCGGTGCTCCGCTACTCCGGCTACAAATCCAACGTCGGCCTTTCCCGTTCCGAAACCTTCCGTGAATTGATGGTGGCAATGTGCCGCGGTATCCTTCCGGCGGAAAACAACCTGATGCGTACCTCGGAAATGCTCGACGAGATCTTCTCCGATTTCACCACGGATATGACGCTGACGGAAGCCGCAGGCTACCTCGACACGCTCTTCTCCTTCGAGAGTTACGAGTTAAACGAATTCACCTACCCCGGCAAAAGCGAGGGCGACTATTATCTGCCCGATACCACGGCGGCACAGACTGCCTACAAGCCCTATCGCAACTGACAATTAAAAAAGAAAAACGAGATGCCTCGCATCTCGGTTTTTTGTTACGTCTGTTCTTCTCCCTCGCGCTTTTTGCGCAGATCCGAAAAGAAGGACTGCATCAAGGCGCGGCTCTCCTCTTCCAGAAGCCCGAAGGACACCTCGCTGCGGAAGAGTCCGCGGCCGCGAAGGTCAAAAAGCCCGCCGAAGGCGCCCATTTTTTCATCTCTCGCGCCGACGACAACGTGCTTGAGTTGGGCGTTTAAGATCGCACCCGCACACATCGGACAGGGCTCAAGCGTGACGTAAAGGGTGCAGTCCACGAGCCGCCAACCGGAAAGCGCTTTGCAGGCACGGTCGATGGCAAGGATCTCCGCGTGGCAGAGCGCGTTCTTTTCCCGCTCGCGCGTGTTGTGCGCGCAGGCGATCACCTTACCCTTTCGGGCGATGACGGCTCCCACGGGCACCTCGCCTGCCTCGTATGCCTTACGCGCCTCGTCAAGCGCGAGACGCATCAAAGTCGGATCGTAGCCATGTCGTTCTGTGAGC
>JAZRZY010000121.1:0-3087 GCA_045601605.1 Eubacteriales bacterium | reverse complement strand
GTGTTTTGATAGGAAGTGATGCAGAGTGCCGATGCCGCAATCAGCAGGATGCAAAGCGTCAGAGACAGAAGGGATTTGCGGATCTGTATCATATTCTTTTTCTCCTTTAGATAAAATAAGATTGTTTCGTCTTTCCCTGCGGCGGCGCTCGCGCGCAAGTGGGAAGGCTTGAAAACGGGCGGTCTTCCGGCTCGGCACTTCCGTCTCGCCTTCTCGAACGTTTTGTTCAATGGCGTCGCCCCGCACCTTTGCGGCAAGGCAGGGGAGTGAGACGGATGCGTTGTACCACACGGCGACGGGCTCGCGCAGGCTCGTCCTGCTTCCCGTTTCCGTTTTCCGTTTTGCATTATACCACGCTTTGTTTGCTTTGTACAGGGCATCGTCGGTTCAAAAACATTTTTTCCGAACCCTCTTGACAAACGAGCGGTTTTCCATATAATTATTTTGAGAATGATTCTTATTCTTATTTCACCACCACACTTTGATTGAAAAAAGGAGACAGTATTGCCATGAAAAAATTTGTTTGCCAGATCTGCGGTTACGAGTACGTCGGTGAGAGCGCGCCCGATTCCTGCCCCATCTGCCACGTGAACGGCTCGAACTTCAAGGAGGTTGAGGCCGCCCCTGCCGCAAAGAAGAACCCTTATGAGGGCACGAAGACCGAGCAGAACCTGCGCGATGCCTTTGCGGGTGAGAGCCAGGCGAGAAACAAGTACACCTACTTTGCCTCCGTGGCAAAGAAAGCGGGCTTTGAGCAGATCGCCGCGATTTTCCTTGAGACCGCCGACAATGAGAAAGAGCACGCCAAACTCTGGTTTAAGGCGTTGGGCGGTCTCGGCGACACGGCCGAGAACCTGCTTGCCGCCGCCGAGGGCGAAAACTACGAGTGGACCGATATGTACGATACCTTTGCCCGTGAAGCGGACGAAGAAGGCTTCCACGATCTTGCAAAGCAGTTCCGTGAGGTCGCCGCGATCGAAAAGGCACACGAAGAGCGTTATCGCAAGCTTCTGCACAACGTCGAGGCCAAAGAGGTCTTTGAGAAGAGCGGCGTCGTTCTCTGGGAGTGCCGCAACTGCGGTCACCTCGTCCTCTCCGCGAAGGCGCCCGAGCTCTGCCCCGTCTGCAACCATCCGCAGGCGTTCTTTGAGCTGAGAAAAGAGAACTATTGAGATGACGAAGAAATCGCGGGAGATCCTTTCCGTCTTGCAAAACAGCGAGGGGCATATGACCGCCGAGCAGGTCTATCTCGCCTGCCGAAACGCAGGCGTTGAGATCTCTGTGGCAACGGTCTATCGCTGCCTGTCCTCGCTTGCCGAGGAGGGCTGTATCCGACGCTTTTCCGTCTCGGGTGAGCCGGAGTATTTCGATAAGACGCCCACCTTGCACGAGCATCTTTTCTGCTCGCGTTGCAAGCGTGTGACGGACGCCGAATGCGCGGACGTTCAAACGCTTCTGGAAGAGACCTTCGGCATTACGCTTGAGAACTACGATCTCTCCATGCACGTCGTCTGCCGCGAGTGCCGAGAGGCGCAGGCTTAACCCACAACGAAAAGAAGCACGCGTTTGCGTGCTTCTTTTTTTGCGTCACACCAGATTTGTCAGGGTGATGGCTTCAAAATTTTTCAGGATCCCCGTTTCCTCCAGACAGAGGGCGCGGGCGATGCAGAAGTCCTCGTAATGCTCCGTGCGGAAGGACTCGCAGAGCTGAATGAGCTTTTCGTGCAGCGATTCCAAACGCTCGTACGGTACGGCGAGGTGGATGAGAAGCTCGTTTGCGTCAAAGCGGGAAAGGGTGTCGTCCAGCGTCTTTTGAATGCTTGCCTTGTCTGCTTTTTTGATCGCTTCGGGCGTTTGCGGAAGGGCGGAGAGGGTCTCTTCCAGCTCGGTGGCAAAGGCGTTCAAGGCGTGGCCGTAAAGAAGGATGGCGCCGATGAGCAGGGCGAGGGTGAGCGCGGCACACCGGAACGCCTTCACTTGGCACCTCGCTTTAAGAGCGTCAGCGCTCCCTCGTCGTTTCGGCAGAGCAGGAAGACCTCGTTTTCCGTTACGCCTTGCTGCTTCAGAATGGCATCTACCGCCTCTTCGGTCAGACCCGCGCCCTTGAGACCGTTTTCGTTTTTGACCCCGTCGGCGATGAGCAGATGCAGCATCCCGCCCTTTCCCTTCGGGACGATGCTGACCTCTCCGTTCGGCTCAAGGAGGGCATAGTCCACCTCGTCGAGCGAGGTGACGTCCTTGAGACGAAGCAGGCTCAAAAGCTCTTCCAGACTCAGTCGGGCTCGCGTCAGCTCGGAGGGCATCAGTTTCCCGCGGCGGATCAGCGCGCTCGGCGCGGCATCCAGCGCGCGGCGCAGAAGCGGGATCTTCGTCGAGAGGGCGGAGAGCATCACCTCCAGACAAATGAGCGTCACGACGGGGATGATGCCGTAGGTGAGCGGAACGTTTTGGTTCGTAACGGGATAGGCGGCAAGCTCCGAAAGGAAAAAGGCGCAGACAAGTTCCGACATCTGCATTTGTCCGATCTGCCGTTTACCCATCAGGCGCATGGAAAGCACGGTGATAAAATAAATGATGCAGAGCCGCAAAAAGACCGTGGACATAAGACACTCCTTTTTTTGAAGGATAGTATGTGCTTTTTGTGCAAAAAAATCCCTGCGGAAAACAGCTTTTCGATCTTTCATCGGGAGGGCGCGCTTTCCTGAAACGCCGCTTGTTCGGCAAAAAAGGACTTTCTTCACTTGTTTTGATCGCACGCGCGCGTGCGATGTGCGTGGAAAATGGCGTTTTGTTGTGGAAAATGTGCGTAAAATTGCCATTTTTGCGTCGGTTTTCCACACTTTTCAACGAAGTGAAAAAAATTTGAATTTTTTTGAAAAAAACGCTTGACAACCGTGGATGGAAATGGTAATATATATACCCGCGCCCCCCCGCAAGGCGGCGCATCGGACCTTGAAAATTGAACAACGAAAAGGCGGACGTTTCTTTGAAAAAGAGACGTCTGTACAAAGACAATTGCACAAGATGCAATGGTTCTTTGTCAAATCCTAAAGAGTAACTTATTACAAACCAGAAACGAAAGTAACT
>JAZRZY010000120.1:0-5615 GCA_045601605.1 Eubacteriales bacterium | reverse complement strand
CTTTCATTGTCCACTTCATGCTTCCAGCTTCTTTTGGATGTAGTCCACCACATCCCGGATGGTCTGGAAATCCGCAAAGCCCACATCGTCAAAGCGGATGCCAAAGAACTCCTCAATGGCGATGACGATGTACAGAACACCCACAGAGGACAGACCCAGGTCCTTCACAAGGTTCGTATCCTCAGAAACAGAGGCTGCATCCAGCTCTGCGCCGGGCATCGCCATTTTGATCACATCGGTGAGCTTTTCTATAATATCACTTCTTGACATTGCCATTTAAATTCCTCGCAATCTTCATCGCAGGTGTGCGGACAAAATCCGTATCCCGGATGACCAGTTTGTTGATCCTTTCAAAGGAGGGCAGTGTCTCGTTGATTTTCTCCACCGCTTCCTTAACATATCCGTAAACATCCGTGATGCCCAGCTCCCTGACCTTGGTCATTCGGGGCAGCACCTCCAGCACCAGCTGCTCTGCACCGTTTTCCCGGGTATCGTACACCAGGCAGTCCTGCACCACATCGATGTTGTAGAACTTCACCTCAAGCTCTGCAGGAGAGATATTTTCGCCGTTGGAGAGAACGATGATCTCCTTGGTCCTGCCGGTAATGTACAGGAAGCCCTCCTCATCGATGCGCGCAAGGTCACCGGTCTTGAAGTAGCCGTCCTCATAGGCTGCGGCATTATCCTCTTCCGTTACATAGCCGTCCATCATATTGATGCCCTTGAGCCACAGCTCGCCCTCCACGATCTTATATTCCATCCCGTCGTAAATGAGTCCGACGGATTCGGGCTTTTTGAGCGCCTCGGGGTTGCCGCTGACGAGATTTGCAGACTCGGTCAGACCGTAACCGGGCAGCAGGGTGATGCCGAGCTTGTCGTATTCCTTCACGAGATACGGCGCAACAGGTGCGGCGCCGCAAATGATCGTCTTGAGATCCTCGCCCCACATATTTCTGCCGAATTGCGCCGAAAGGCCCAGCGCCATTTCCGCCAGTGCAGGCACGAGCACCATAACGGTCGGACGAAACGCGGCAACGTCGCGGAACATATCCTTGTTGTTGCGACAAATGTAAAGGGCGCTCCCCGTGTAAAGGGAGGTCATAAGATTTCGGATGAGGCCGAAGACGTGCGTCAACGGAAGCACCAGAAGGTAGCGCTGTTCGAAGATCTCGCGGATGCCGTAGCAGCCGTTCTTCGTGCCGACGAGCAAGGCTCGCTGGCTGAGCTTGGCGCCCTTGGACTTGCCCGTCGTGCCGCCCGTAAAGAGGATGGCGGCAGGCGTCTCGGAGGGCACGGGGACGGCGGGCGTCGCCTCCTCTGCCGTCTCTGCCGAGGAGATGAGACACACGGCGGGGTTCTTCTCGCGCAAAACCGCGACCTTTTCCTCCAACGCCTCGTCGTAAACGAGCGCCTTCATTCCGAACTTTGAGGCAATGCCGAACACCGTCATCGCGTCCAGATGTGCGGGAAGAAGCACGGCAGGCAACCCGAAGGTCGCGGCGGCAAGGAATGCCTTGACGAAGCCGTAAGAGTTCGGGCAAAGAATGCCCACGAGTGCGCCCGGCATCGCGCCCGCCTTTGCCAAGACCGTGCGGAAGGCCGCAACGTCTCGATCCAGTTCACGATACGTATAGTTTTTCCCGTCCACGATGGCGATATTCTCGCCGTACGCCGAAACGCTATGCTGCCACATAGCGGTAACGTTCGGATAATCCACGATGCGGGAGAACGTTTCCGCGTCGGTGTATTGTCTGAATTTTTCGTTCATAATATGTCCTTTCCGTGTTTCAAGCCTTGGTCTTTGTGCCCGTTTGCGCCTCAAGAAACCGTTGAAGTTCCAACTCTTTTTCCCGCAGAAGATCGCAGACTCCCGTCAGCTCCTCCATGGAGGGGAAACGGGAGAGATGCTCGCCGACGTAAAGCGGCATTCCCACGGCAAGGCGCTGGCGGTGGTACCACTTCTTGCGGCGCATAATGTACATCGGAACGATCGGCGCCCCCGATTTGTGTGCCATCAGCGCGATGCCGGATTTGAAGCCGAGCATCGTTTCAGCCCTTGCTACGTTGATGCTTCCCTCCGGAAAAATCAAGACGACGCGCCGATCGCCGAGCCGCTCCACCACCTCATGGAAGGAGGCGAGGCTGAAATTGTCCTTGTCCACGATGATGCATTGCATCAGGTTGAAAAAAGCGGTGAGCTTTTCCCCGTTAAAGAGATCCTTGGTGGCAAGGCTGTTAAGGCGGCGAAACGGGGCGGCAAGCTGAATGATGATCGGATCGATCCACGTAGAATGATTGCAGGAGAGCAAGAGCCCGCCCCGAAGCGAGGGTCGCCCGAAGGGATAACTGATCTTCGGCCTCAGCCAGATAAGCGCCGGCAAAAAACCCGTGATCTTGATAAAATCATAGAGGAAAAAGCGAAAGGGATTCTTCTTTTTTCCCTTCGTCCGTTCGTTCTTCGGCAAAACAATTCTCCTTCTCTTGGCCATCGACCTTGTTCGACGGCTGAATTGTGATAAATTATACCATATTTTTATATAGGGCGCAACACTCTTGCGCGCGCTTTTTCGATTTTTGAGAAAAAACACTTGACAATCCGCAAGCGCCGATATAAAATAACACACGATATATAACAAGCGATATATAAGGAGGATCCCCTATGCCGCCGAAAGTGAAGATCGCCGCAGAAGAAATCGTGGAGGCTGCCCTTCAGCTCGTGCGAAAGGAGGGTGCGGAGGCGCTTTGCGCCAGAACGCTCGCCGCCGCGCTCGGCTGCTCCACCCAGCCGATCTTCTCCAACTTCGACTCGATGGAATCCCTCGGCATCGCCGTGTATAGACGGGCAGAGCAAGAGTGTGCAGACTTCTTAAAGCGGGAAACAAAGCGCGGCGAATTCCCGCCCTACAAGGCAAACGGTATGGCCTACATTCTCTTTGCCAAGGAGGAGCGCGAGCTGTTCAAGCTTCTGTATATGTGCGACCGCACGCGCACGCCGATCCCCGAAAGCTCGGAGCTGACGGACGAGATGGAGAGTATTTTGCGCGGCAACACGGGGCTTTCCGCCGACGACGCCAAACTCTTCCACCTGGAAATGTGGGCCTTCGTACACGGCATCGCCGCAATGTTCGCCACAGGCTTTTTGGACCTTGATCGCGCGCTTGTCAGCCGCATGCTGACAGACTCTTATCAAGGGCTTTGCAAACAGTTTCAAAAGGAGTAGTCAAGATGTACGCCATCCAAACGAAAGATCTGACCAAACGCTACCGCGACACGACCGCGGTGGACGGGCTGAACCTTGCCGTCCGACGCGGGGAGCTTCTCTGTCTGCTCGGCGTCAACGGCGCGGGCAAGACCACCACCGTCAAGCTGCTTTCGGGGCTTGTACGCCCCACGTGCGGCGACGCCTTCCTCCTCGGAAAAAGCATCACGCACAAGGCACAGGAGATCAAGAGAAGCCTTGGCGTCTCCCCGCAGGAGAGCGCCGTGGCTCCCAATCTCACGGCACGCGAAAACCTCGCTTTGATGTGCGGCGTCTTCGGGCTGAAAAAAGAGGAAAAAAAGCAAAAGATCGATGCACTTTCCAAACGGCTCGCACTCAGCTCCTTTCTCGACAAGCGCGCCTCCAAGCTCTCCGGCGGTATGGTGCGCCGCCTGAGCATTGCCATGGCGCTCGTGGGCGATCCCGAGATCCTGTTTCTCGACGAGCCGACCCTCGGACTGGACGTGCTCTCCCGCAGCGACCTGTGGGAGCTGGTCCGTGAGCTCAAGGGGGACGTCACCATCGTTTTGACCACGCACTATATGGAGGAGGCGGAAACGCTCTCCGACCGCGTCGCCATCTTGAAGGAAGGTAGGCTGCTGCTGTGCGACACCGCAGAAAAGATCAAGGAGATCGCGGGAGAGGAAACCTTTGAAAAAGCCTTCATCCGCATTGCAAAGGAGGGCGTAAAATGAGACTTCTCACCTTCGCCTCACGCAACACCAAGGAGATCCTGCGCGACCCCTTGAACCTCGCCTTCGGCCTCGGCTTCCCGCTCGTGCTTCTCTTTTTGATGCACACCATTCAGCAAAACGTGCCCGTGGAGCTGTTCGAGCTTTCGCGCCTGACGCCGGGCATCACCGTCTTCGGGCTGTCGTTTATGACGCTCTTCTCCGCAACGCTCATCGCCAAGGACCGCAACAGCTCCCTTTTGCGCCGTCTTTACACCACGCCGATGAAGAGCGCGGATTTTCTGTTCGGATACACGCTTCCGCTTCTGCCGATGGCGCTTTGTCAATGCGCGATCTGCTACGCGGCGGCGCTCCTTCTCGGATTGCCCTTCGACTCCCGTCTGCTCCTCGCCCTTTTGGCGAGTCTGCCCGTGTCTCTGTTGTACATCGGCCTCGGTCTCCTTTGCGGAAGCGTGCTGAACGACAAGCAGGTCGGCGGCATCTGCGGCGCCCTGCTCACAAACCTCTCCGCCTGGCTCTCGGGCATCTGGTTCGATCTGGAGCTTATGGGAGACGCCTTCGGGAAGATCGCCCGCGTTCTCCCCTTCTTCCACGCAGTAGAGCTGGAGCGTGCCATTGTGAGAGGCGCGGGAGACGAGGTGCTTGTCCACCTCCTCTGGGTGCTCGGTTATGCTCTTCTCATCCTCATCCTCGCCGCCATACTCTTCCTCCGCCAAATAAAACAGCAATAATCTAAAAGAAAAAACGGATGCCGAACGCATCCGTTTTTCATTTAATCGCGCAGGTGCATAAAGCGCATCCGCCGCAAAAGCATCACCAAGGGCGGCACGAGAAGGATCTGCAAGAGGATCCCGGGCAGAGCGTTCGTAAACGCACCCGCGAGGAAGGCCTCAGCCCCGAAGGGCTGTGAGGCAAGCCCCGTGCAAAGAAGCATGGCAAGCCCCCACACGCCGCGCCCGAAAAGCATCGAGACGAGAAGCGAGACGTAGAGAAAGCCCTGCCGCTTGGGCAAAAGGCGATCGAAAAGCCCGCAGCACGCCCCGTAGGCGGCAAGCTCAAGTGCCATACAGACGGCTGTGGGAAACAGCGGCGGCATCCCGAGCGTAAGCGCACGAAACAGCGGGGCGACAAAGCCCACCGCAAGCCCCCACTGCCAGCCGCAGACAAACCCGCAGACGAACACGGGGATGTGCAGAGGACAGAGCATTGCGCCCACCTCGGGGATCTGCCCCGTCAAAAACGGCAAGACGTAGCTTACCGCCAGACAGACGGCGGAGAAGATCAGCTTTGAAAGTTTCACTCGCTTCAAGGTCATTCGCTCCCTTGTTCGGTGCGGGCACCTGAGATTTCTTCCACAATTATAGCACGCAAAATGCGAAAATCAAGAGAGATCAAACACACGGCACAAAAGCGCGCGACCCATACCGCTTTTCAGCTGTCCCTCCCCCGCGCCTGCGCGCAAGATCGACTACATCTTCACCACCCGCGACCTTCGCGTCCTCGATGCGGATATCCCACAGATCGTCACCTCCGATCACTGTCCGCATCTGGCGGACGTCGAGCTCTGACAAAGGCGACAAACGAAAAAGAGGCCGTCCACCGGGCGGCGTCGTTTTTTTGGGGGTTTCACTTCCCTTCGTCGGGGGTCAGGCGGACCTCAGCCT
>JAZRZY010000119.1:0-2679 GCA_045601605.1 Eubacteriales bacterium | reverse complement strand
TCGGCAACAGCGTGACGAGCATTGGGAATTTTGCTTTCTATGGTTGTGCGTTATTGAGTGAAATCAACGTTTCTTCTTCCAATTCGTCTTATGCTTCTGTAGATGGTGTTTTGTTCAGCAAAGATCTGAAAACGCTTGTGTGTTATCCTGAGGGAAAAGGTGTTTCCTATATTATCCCGGACAGCGTGACGAGCATTGGGGATTCTGCTTTCTATGGTTGCACCGGTCTGACCTCCGTCACCATCCCGAACAGTGTGACGACCATTGGGAGGCATGCTTTCTGGGTTTGCAAGAGATTGACCTCCGTTACCATCCCGAACAGCGTGACGAGCATTGAGGATCTTGCTTTCGATAGTTGCACCGGTCTGACCTCCGTCACCATTGGCAACAGCGTGACGAGCATTGGGGAGGATGCTTTCTATGGTTGTGCGTTATTGAGTGAAATCAACGTTTCTTCTTACAATTCGTCTTATGCTTCTGTAGACGGTGTTTTGTTCAGAAAAGATCTAAAAACACTTGTGCGTTATCCTATGGGGAAAACGGTGGCTTCTTACGTCATCCCGAACAGCGTGACGAGCATTGAGCCCAGTGCTTTCCGTAATTGCACCGGTCTGACCTCCGTTACCATCCCGAACAGCGTGACGAGCATTGGAAGATACGCTTTCGATGGTTGTCACAATCTCACCATTCATGGCTACGCCGGAAGCACGGCGAAGACCTATGCCAATGAAAACAACATTCCGTTTGTGACGCTTGCCGGAAAAACGCTTTCTATCATCACCCAGCCGAAAGACGTTGTTGTGGCAAACGGCAAAACCGCGAAGGTCACCGTGGTCGCAGAAGGCGAAGGCCTGACCTACAAGTGGTACTACAAGGACAAGGGATCTTCCGCGTTTAAACTGACTACTTCGTTTAAGGGTGCTTCTTATTCTGTGCAGATGACTGCCGCAAGAAGCGGTCGTCAAGTCTATTGTGTGGTAACCGACAAGTTTGGAAATCAGGTAACAACTAAGACGGTTACCTTGGCGCAGAAAGTGCGCATTGCCACGCAGCCGAAGAGTGTACAGGTTGCCAAGGGAAAGACTGCAAAAGTTACGATCAAAGCCGAGGGCGAAGGTCTCACTTATAAGTGGTATTACAAGGACAAGGGATCTTCCAAGTTCAAGTTGACCACCTCGTTTAAGGGATCTTCTTATTCTGTGCAGATGACTGCCGCAAGAAGCGGTCGTCAAATCTACTGTGTGATCACGGACGCCGACGGAAACAGCGTGACGAGCAAGGTCGTGACCCTGTCGATGAAGGCGCGCATTGCGACCCAGCCGAAGAGTGTGACCGCGGCAAAGAACAAGACCGCAAAGGTCACCGTCAAGGCCGAGGGCGAAGGGCTCAAATACACCTGGTACGTGAAGAAGGCGGGCGCGACGAAGTTCTCGAAGTCCTCCGTGAAGACCTCTTCCTACTCCGTGAAGATGACCTCCTCTTCCGCGAACCGTCAGCTCTACTGCAAGATCACCGACAAGTTCGGCAACACCGTGACGACCAAGACCGTTTCGATGAAGCTCAAATAAAGTAAAACGACAAAGAAGCACGCGAAAGCGTGCTTCTTTTTTTGTGCTTTTATCCTTTTTTCTTTCGCTTGGCGCGCTGGCGTGCGGCGGCGCGTGCGGCAGAGTTTTTCTTTTTGACGGGGGGCTTTGTCTTCTGACGTGCGGGGCGCGGGGCGGAGGATGAGGGGAACTCGGGCGGCACGAGGGCGCCTCGGTGCGTGCCGATGAGATCCTCGCGCTCGGCGCGGCGCAGGGCGGCGCGTACGAGGGGGTAGTTCTCGCGCTTGAAATACTGGAGCAGGGCGCGCTGCTCCGCCTTTTCCTCGGGAGTCTTGGGGACGTAGACGGACTGCATCGTATAGGGGTCGAGCCCCGTGTAGAACATACAGGTCGAGACGGTGCCGGGCGTGGGGTAGAAGTCCTGGACCTGCTGTGGGTGCATCTTCTCTTTTTTCAAGAACTCGGCGAGCGCGATCGCATCCTCCACGCGGCTTCCGGGGTGTGAGCTCATCAGATAGGGTACGAGGTACTGCTTTTTTCCGATGCGCTCCGTCTCCTTTTCAAAGCGGCGCTTGAAGTTTTCATAGACGGAAATGCTCGGCTTGCCCATATAAGAGAGCACGCGCTCGGAGCAGTGCTCGGGCGCGACCTTCAGCTGACCCGAGACGTGGTGTGCAACAAGCTCACGGAAGAAGGCGGGGTTGCGGTCGAGCATCAGGTAGTCGAAGCGCACACCGCTTCGGATGAACACCTTTTTCACCTTCGGCAGGGCGCGCAGCTTGCGAAGCAGGGCGAGGTAGTCCGAGTGATCGACCTCCAGCGCCTTGCAGGGCGTCGGCGCGAGGCACTTTTTGCCCGCGCAGACACCGCGCTTTTTCTGTGCGCGGCAGGCGGGGGCGCGGAAGTTTGCCGTCGGCCCGCCGACGTCGTGAATGTAGCCCTTAAAGGCGGGCATTTCGGTGATCTTCTTTGCTTCGGAGAGGACGGAGGCGTGGCTCCGCGAGGAGATCGTGCGCCCTTGGTGGAAGGCAAGCGAGCAGAAATTGCACGCGCCGAAGCACCCGCGGTTGTGGATGATGGAGAACTGCACCTCTTCGATGCCCGGCACACCGCCCTGCGCTTCGTACACGGG
>JAZRZY010000118.1:0-2410 GCA_045601605.1 Eubacteriales bacterium | reverse complement strand
GTGATGCGCTTCCCCGACAAGGAGCGCCATCAGCTCTTTTTGGAGCCGATGGGCAAGGATACCCGCGAGGTGTACGTGCAGGGGCTTTCCTCCTCGCTTCCGGAGGACGTTCAGCTGAAGGTGCTTCACTCCATCCGCGGGCTGGAGCGTGCGCGCGTGATGCGTACCGCCTATGCCATCGAGTACGATTGCATCGATCCCTTGCAGCTGACGCACACGCTGGAATTCCGAGAGGTAAAAAACCTTTACGGCGCAGGTCAGTTTAACGGCACCTCGGGCTACGAGGAGGCAGCCTGTCAGGGGCTTGTCGCCGGCATCAATGCGGCGGCAAAGCTCTTGGGGATGGAAAAGCTCGTTCTTCCGCGCATTTCGTCCTACACGGGCAGCCTCATCGTCGACCTTGTCACCAAGGGCACGCGCGAACCGTACCGTATGATGACCTCCCGCTGTGAGCATCGCCTCATTTTGCGGCAGGACAATGCGGATCGCCGCCTTTTTGAGTACGCTTGTCGCTACGGGCTCATCACCGAGGAGCGCATCCGTCAGAAGAGAGAGCTCTTCGCCTTGCTGGATGCAGAGATCGCGCGTGTGAAGAACACCTATCTTCCCCCGAGTGAAGCGCTCAACGCGCTTCTCGTCTCGCGCGGGTGTACTCCCGTGCAAACGGGCGTTTCCGTGGCGGAATTGATGCGTCGCCCCGAACTTTCCTACGAACTGCTCGCCGAGGTCGATTCCACGCGGCCCGAACTGCCTCGCAGGCTCGGGCAGAGGGTGCAGACCGAGATCAAATACGAGGGATACGTGCGCCGCGCCGAGGCGCAGAACGAAGCACAGCGCCGCCTGTACGACCGTCGTTTGCCGGAGGGAATGGATTACTCGGCCATTCGCGGTCTGCGTTTGGAGGCGGCGGCAAAGCTCTCCGAGCTTCGCCCCGAGACTGTCGGTGAGGCAGCAGGTATCTCGGGTGTGTCGCCTGCAGACATCACCGTACTGCTTGTTTACTTGAATTTATTGTAAGTCTGTTCCGAGAAAGGGTGCTTATGACTGAGTATTTGAACGCCGCGCTTGACGTTCTCTGTCCCGAGCAGAGTGCGCTCTTGGCAAGGCTTGTCGATCGTACCGTGGAGACGGCGTCTAAAATGAACATCACCGCGCGCAAGAGTCCCGCCGAGGTCGTCTTCTACCACGTCGCCGATTCACTTTCCTTGGTGGATGACGTGCGCGACGCCAGACGCGTGTGCGACGTCGGTACGGGCGGCGGTTTTCCGGGGCTTGTGCTTGCCGTTCTTTGTCCCGAGACGGAATTCGTACTGATGGATGCCACGCAAAAAAAGGTGGTTGCCATCCAAGAGACCGCCGAGGCGCTCGGGATGAAAAACGTCATCGGCCTGTGTGCCCGCGCCGAAGAGGCGGGACGGGGAGACTGCCGCGAGGCGTTCGATCTTGTTACCTCCCGTGCGCTTGCCGCTCTGCCGATGCTCAGCGAGCTCTGCCTTCCGATGGTGAAGCGCGGCGGTCGTTTTTTGGCGATGAAAGGTCCGCGCGCCGCAGAGGAGATCGCCTCTGCCGCCTCCATCCTGAAGCGTATGGGCGTCGAACAGCCTGTTCTCCGAACGGAACGCCTTTCGGAAGAGCGGTTTTCAGACCTCGGCGTAACGCCGAGTGAGGAGGAGCTTTCGGCGCTGCACTCTTTTTGCGAGATGGAGCGCGTGACCTTGTTGTTTGAGAAGAAGAAGCCTACGCCGAGCACGTATCCGCGCCCCTTCGCGCAGATCAAGCGCGGCGGTGTCTGAAAGGAGCAGAAGATGGATCCGAGAGTGGAGGAATTTCTGAACAGAACCACCGCGGAATGTGAGCGCAGAGAGGCGCTGAAGCGCGAGGGAGAGGCCAAGGAAGCGAAGGAAAAGCGCGAGGAACTGTTGGTCAGCCTCGGCCTTTGCGAACGCGAGGAAGCTCAAAAGATCCCCTTCGGTGAGACCGATTGGCGCTGGGATGCGGGCAAGGTCACCTATTACCGCTACAAGGCGCTGGAGCTCAGCGACGAAGAGTTCGAGGCGGTGCGTGCGGCGCAGGAAGCGCTCAAGAGTCTGGAAACGGAGACGAAAAAGAAGCACGCTTCCTTCGGGCTTCAGGATCTGAAGCATCCGCTCGGCGGAAATCGCGTGGCGCAGGCCTTTCGTATTTTTGCGTGGGTGCTTTTTGTGATCGGACTGAATTTCGGCATCGTTGTCGGTGCCCTGCAGGCCGAGAGCGCCGTTTTGACGCCTGCGGGCTTCGACTTGGTCTCCATGACCCTTACGTGGCTTGTATTCTTCGTCTGCGGGATGCTGTTCTACGGCAACTCGGAGGCGCTCGTTCTTTTGCAAAAGATCAAAGTCGCCGCCGAGGCATCGGCACAAACAGACGCATA
>JAZRZY010000117.1:0-2926 GCA_045601605.1 Eubacteriales bacterium | reverse complement strand
GGTGCATCTATGGAGGTTGCATATTCTGCGGTTAAAGCAGGCTTGATCGGGTTTTCCAAGGCACTTGCCAAGGAGCTTGCACCTTGCGGCGTGCGCGTCAATTGCGTGTGTCCGGGTGCGATCGATACCGATATGATGGCTGACTTTACCTCGGAAGAAAAGGAAATGATTTGCGAGGGTATCCCGTTGATGCGCCTCGGAACGCCGAGTGAGGCAGCCGAATGTGTGTACTTCCTCGCAAGTGATGCGGCTTCCTATGTGACGGGGCAAATTCTTGCTCCCAACGGCGGCCTCTATATTTGATTTTACGCTACGAATGAAAGGGAATTAAACATGAGTCAGAAATACCGTTTTTCCACTCAATGTATTCAAGAAGGGTATCAGCCGAAGAACGGCGAAGCGCGGATTCTGCCCATCTACCAGTCCACGACTTATAAGTATGATTCCACCGAGGTGGTCGGAGATCTTTTCGATCTGAAAGCGGCGGGTCATATGTACACCCGCATTTCCAATCCCACCTTTGAGGCGGTGGAAGCGAAGATCGCGGCAATGGAAGGCGGTGTCGGTGCAATGCTGACCTCTTCCGGACAGTCTGCGGCTCTCGCTCTGGCGTTGAACCTTTGCCGGGCAGGGGAGAACTTCTTGGCATCCTCGGAGATCTACGGCGGTACGATCAATTTGATGAGTGCCGAGTTTTCAAGGATGGGCATTGAGGTTCGTTATTTCAAGCCCTCCGAGGGAGCGGAAGCCGCCGAACGGCTTATTGACGACAAGACCCGTTTTATTTTCGGTGAAACGATCGCAAATCCCGCCTTGTCGATCTTCGACATTGAGACTTATGCGGCGCTTGCACATCGTCACGGGATTCCGCTTTGCGTGGATAATACCTTTGCGACTCCTTACCTTTGCCGACCGTTTGAGTTCGGCGCAGATTTCGTTATGCATTCCACGACCAAGTATATGGACGGTCACGGCTCGATCGTCGGCGGCGTTTTGGTGGATGGAGGAAAATTTGAGTTTTCTTCCGACAAATTCCCGCAGTTTACCGAGCCTTGTGCCTCTTACCACGGCGTTGTATTTGCTGAGGATTTCAAGCCTGCAGGATTCATTGCCCGTGCGCGTTGTATGATCATGCGAGATTTGGGTATGACCCCTGCTCCGATGAATGCTTTCTTGCTCAATCTGGGCTTGGAGACTTTGGCGCTTCGCATGGAGCGTCACTGTGAAAACGCAATGAAAGTGGCGCGCTTCTTGGCGGAGCAACCCAAGGAGAAGATTGCTTGGGTCAGCTATCCCGGCTTGGAAGGGGATTCTCAAAATGCCCTTGCGAAGAAGTATCTGAAAAACGAAAACGGGGACTTCATCGGTGCGGCGGGCGTCATTTCCTTCGGCACGGCCGGCGGAAGAGAAGGGGCCGCCCGCGTGATGGATGCGCTTAAACTTGCTGCCATTGTGGTCCACGTGGCGGATGCCCGCACCTGCGTGATGCATCCTGCTTCCGGCACACATCGCCAACTTACGGACGAGCAGCTCGTTCGTTGCGGTGTCGCCCCCGAGATGATTCGCTTCTCCTGCGGCATTGAAAACGCAGAGGATATCATCGAGGATTTAAAGCAGGCGCTTTCTCAATTGTAATCCTTGCTTTTTTACAAAAAGCATTGTATAATTTAGGCAAGACCCCAACATAACAAATGAAGAGGTGTTTTCAATGAAAAAACTCAGAGTTGCCATCATTGGTCAGGGCCGAAGCGGCAGAGACATTCACGGCGCGTTTTTTAAGCGCGAGATCTCGCAGGATCGCTACGAAGTCGTTGCGGTCGTTGACGCCATTGACCACCGCCGCGCACGTGCTGCCGAAGAGTACGGTTGTGACGTGTATGCGTCCTATCAGGAACTGTTTAACCGCGATGACATTGACCTCGTCGTCAATTCTACCATCAGCCATCAGCACAAGGACATCACCATCGATCTTTTGAACCACGGCTTCAACGTCGTGTGTGAGAAGCCCGTCTGCCGCACGGTGGAGGAGCTTGATGAAATGATCGCTGCCGCCGAGAAGAACGGAAAGTATTTCAACGTCTTCCAGCAGTCCCGTCTGGCCCCGTATTTTATGAAGATCAAAGAGATCATTGCCAGCGGCAACCTCGGTGAGATTCTGGAGGTTGACATTCAGTTCAACGGCTTTGCCCGTCGTTGGGACTGGCAGACCCTGCAGTGCTGCAACGGCGGTAACCTCTACAACACCGGACCTCACCCGCTCGATCAGGCGCTCAACATCTTAAACGATTACGACAATATGCCCTCCGTCTTCTGCAAGATGGGTCGTGCACACACCTTCGGCGATGCCGAGGACTACGTAAAGCTCATTCTCACCGCCCCCGGCAAGCCCCTGATCGATCTGTCCATCTCTTCCTGTGATGCCTACCCGCTCTTTACCTATAAGATCCACGGCAGCCGTGGCGGCCTGATGGGCGGCATGGGTGCTTTCGATTGGAAGTATTATAAGGATGAAGAGGCTCCCGAACAGAAACTCATTCGCGAGCCGCTTGAAAAGGAAGAAGGACTTCCTGCCTACTGCGGTGAGCAGCTGCCCTTCGTGGAAGAGCACTTTGAGTCCGATCCTTCCTCTCCCTTCATCGATGCGGTTGACAACTACTACGCAATGACCTACGATGCAATCGTCAACGGTGCGCCCACCGAGATCACGCCTTATCAGGTGCGTCAGCAGATCGCGGTCATCGAAGAGTGCCATCGTCAAAATCCCTTCGACCGTCTTCCCGGCTACGAGAAATAAGGAGGATCCAAGATGTATCGCGTTGGATTGTTAGGCACGGAAAACTCTCACGCTATGGCGTTTGCAAAGACGCTCAACCTTCCCGATCCCGTGACCGGTGGGCGTCTGTACCCCGATTTCAAAGTCGTTGCC
>JAZRZY010000116.1:0-3867 GCA_045601605.1 Eubacteriales bacterium | reverse complement strand
CAAGGCGGCGCCCGGGGGCTTCTGCGACGTGGAGCAGACGAAGATCCTCGTCTTCTACCCCGCCCACGGCGTCTCTCCCCTGCAGAAACGGCAGATGGCAACGCAGGAAGGCAAAAACGTGCGTGTGCAGGCCATTGAAGGCAACTTCGACGATGCACAAAATGCAGTCAAGGAGATCTTTTCCGACACTGCGCTCGCCGAGGTCATTGCGCCCTATGCGTTCCTCTCCAGCGCAAACTCCATCAACTTCGGCCGTCTTGCGCCGCAGATCGTCTATTATGTACAGGCCTACCGCGCGCTTTTGAAGGCCGGCAAGATCGCCCTCGGCGACAAGGTCAACTTCTGCGTTCCCACGGGCAACTTCGGCAACATCTTTGCCTGCTACATTGCAAAGCGCATGGGACTTCCCGTCGGCAAGCTCATCTGTGCCTCCAACGCAAACAACGTCTTGACCGACTTTATCCGCGACGGCGTGTATGACAGAAACCGCCGCTTCTTTACGACCATTTCCCCCTCGATGGACATCCTCATTTCCTCAAACCTCGAGCGTCTGCTCTACTTCCTCTTCGGCGGCAACCGCACGGTGGAGCTGATGGACGCGCTCAAGACCCAAGGAAAATACACCTTGAGTGAGGCGGAGCACGAACTGCTTTGCCGCGACTTCTTCGGCGCTTACTGCTCCGAGGAGGAGACGAAGGAGACCATTCGCAAAACCTTCCGAGAGGAAGGATACCTCATCGACCCGCACACGGCAGTCGGTCTGCGCGCGGCAAAAGAATACCGCAAACAAACGGGGGACACCGCCCCCATTGTCTGCGGCAGCACCGCAAGCGCCTACAAGTTCCCTCAGAGCGTTCTGGAAGCGCTGGAAAAAGAAATTCCCGAGGACGAGTTTGCTGCGCTGAGTGCCCTGTCCAAGGCAACCGGAACTCCCATTCCCGCCCCGCTCTCGGCCCTGCAACACAAGGCCGTTCGCTTCGAGGGCGTCATTGAAAAGACCGCCCTGACCGATGCGGTGAAGGAATTTGTCACCCGTTAAAGACGATTCCAATAACGGGGGCGATAGGTGGCGCAGACCGTCTCGGTGCTGCTGACCGCATAACTCGGCCCGATGCGAACCTCGTCTGCCGTACAAAAGCGAACCCCGTCGTGATAAGCACAGCTCGTCACGTCACACTGCACGCCGCGAATGTGCTCTGCGGCCGCATGTTCAAACAATTCTTTTTTTGACATTTTCTCTCCCTCCCGTTTTCATTGTACGCCAAAGACGCGTCTTTATACCGATTTTCAGGAGTTTTGCCCTTGTCTGTTTTTGTCATTTCCGATCTGCACTTATCCTTCGGCGTAGATAAGCCGATGGACGTATTCGGCGCGCGTTGGCAAAATTTTGAAACACGCCTTGAAGAAAACTGGAGAGAAAAGATCCGCGAAGAGGACACGGTCGTCCTGCCCGGAGATTTCTCCTGGGGAATGACGCTTGCGGAGGCAAAGCCCGATTTTGACTTTCTGGAGCGCCTGCCCGGCAAAAAGCTCCTGATGAAGGGCAATCACGAGTACTATTGGAACACGCTCTCAAAGCTTACCGCCTTCTGCGAGGAGTGCGGGTATCAAACCATCCGCTTTTTGCACAACAACGCCTACGAGGCGGAAGACCTCCTGCTCTGCGGAAGCCGCGGCTGGACGTGCGACATCGACCTCAAAGAAGCGGATCGCAAGATCCTAAACCGCGAGATCTCCCGCTTTGAAGCCTCTCTGTCTGCCGCCGAAAAACTGCGGCGCGACGAAAACGACACCCGCGAGATCGTCGTCTTTTCCCACTATCCTCTCTCCGCATACAGCTGCCGCCATCCCGCGCTGGATCTTCTGGTCGCCCACGGGGTTCGGCGCGTCTTCTACGGGCACTTACACATGGCAAATCCCGAAACCCTGCCCCCCGCCGAAGAAGACGGCGTCACCTTTACGCTGGTCAGCGCGGATCACCTCAACTTTGACCCTTTGCAGATCAACTGAACGAAAAAACGTTTCTTCCCCCTTGTGCTTGCCGTTTTCCCGCAACACGAAAAACCAAAAAACAGCGCCTTTCGGCGCTGTTTTTTCGTTCTTTATTTTGTCATTTTCTCCTGCTTGACCTTGTGGTCGATGACGTGGCGGCTTGCGAGTTCTTCTAAAATCTCCTCGTTGGTGATACCCATTTCGACCATCAGCACCATTACGTGATAGAGAAGATCCGCGATCTCGTACACCGTCTCGGCGCGATCTTGGTTCTTGGCACCGATGATGACCTCGGTGCATTCCTCGCCGACCTTTTTTAAGATCTTGTCCAGCCCCTTCTCGAAGAGATAGGTGGTGTAGGAACCTTCTTTTTTCTCCGTCTTACGACCGACGAGCAAGGCATAAAGTGCCGCAAGCGAGAAGGACTCCTCCTCCTCTTCCTCGGCGGAGAAGATCTCGTGCGTGAAGCAGGAACGGGTGCCGGTGTGACAGGCGGGACCGTCGGGTCGCACGCGCACGACAAGGGCGTCGGCATCACAGTCTGCAACGATGGAAACGATGTGCTGATAATTCCCGCTCGTCTCCCCCTTCAGCCAGAGGCAGGAGCGACTGCGGCTGTAGAAGCAAGTCAGTTTTTTCTCCAACGAGATCTCCAGACTCTCTCGATTCATATAGGCAAGCGTGAGCACCTCGAGCGAGCGGTCATCCACCACGATGGCGGGGATCAAGCCTTTTTCATCAAATTTCAACGTATCCAAATTCATCATACAATCCTCACAGGTATCTGTCGTTGTTTTAAGGTCTCTTTCAGGTCGGCGATCTCTACCTCACCGAAGTGGAAAATGGAGGCGGCAAGCCCCGCGCTGACCTTCGGCACCCTTTGAAAAAGCGTGACGAAATCCTGCACACAGCCCGCACCGCCCGAGGCAATAACAGGCACGTCAACGAGATCGGTCACAAGGCTCAAGAGCTCCAGATCGAAGCCTCCGCGCACCCCATCGGTATCGATGGAGTTGACGACGACCTCGCCCGCTCCCGAGTCCACCTGCCGTTTGATCCAGGAAAGTGCCTCGATGCCGGTATCGTCGCGCCCGCCGCGGGCAAACACGCGAAACGTGCCGTCCACACGCTTGACATCCACGGAAAGCACCACGCATTGACTGCCGTAACGGCGTGCGGCGTGATAGGCAAGCTTCGGATCGCGGATAGCACCCGAATTGATGCTGACCTTGTCTGCGCCCGAGGCAAGCACTCGCTCAAAATCGTCCAAGGTATTGATGCCGCCGCCGACCGTGAGCGGAATGAAGACGCGCTCTGCCGTGCGGCGCAAAATGTCGGTGAAGATCCCGCGCCCTTCCGCAGAGGCGGTGATATCGTAAAAAACAAGCTCATCCGCGCCTTTTTTCGTATAAAACTCCGCAAGCTCCACGGGAGAGGCAACGTCCCCGAGATTTGCGAAATTGACTCCCTTGACGACGCGGCCGTCCTTGACGTCCAGACAAGGGATGATGCGCTTGGTGATCATCGGCACACCTCCAAGGCTTCCGAAAGAGAGACGGCACCCGTGTAATAGGCTTTCCCCAAAATGGCGCCGTAGAGCCCTGCCTCGGCGAGATCCTTGAGATCATCCACGCTTGAAACGCCACCCGAAGCAATGAAATCGATCGAGGGATAGCGCTCCGCCAGACTGCGGTAAAGCGCACGGTTGACGCCCTGCATGGCGCCGTCGCGCGAGATGTCCGTACAGATCACGCATCCGGCACCGAGCGAGACGAGCCGATCCAAACACGCCTCGGCGGTGACTCCCGCCGTTTCCCGCCAGCCGCGAATGGCAACGAGCCCGTCCTTGAGATCGAGCCCCACGGCAATTCTTTC
>JAZRZY010000115.1:0-11472 GCA_045601605.1 Eubacteriales bacterium | reverse complement strand
GACCTTGATGCCCCAAGGATCGGTCGCCTCGTCAAGAATGACGCGGATCGTGGCATTGATGGTGTCGCCGCTGGTCAGAGTCGCGTCCAGCTCCAGCTCGCCGATGATGTTACGCAGGGTGGTCGCCGTCAGGTTCTCGATGGCGGAAAGCGGCGCTTCCACGCCGTAGGTATACAGCTTCGGATCGGTGATCTGGAAGAAAACGACCGTGTCGATCTGCATCGTGACGTTGTCCTTGGTGATAACGGGCTGGGGCGGAAAATCCACCACCTGCTCCTTTAGGCTGACGACCTTTGCGATCCTCTCGAAAAAGGGAACCTTGAAATGAAGCCCCGTCTCCCAAGTGGCGCGATAAGCCCCGAGAAATTCCATAACGTACGCTTTGGACTGCGGCACGATCTTGATGTTTGCCACAAGGATGATCAGCACCGCTACGGCAAGTCCCACACCGATGTAAATGAGTTCCATACCAATTCTCCTTTTCGTTGTTTTTCTTAATATATAATATGGAAGGTTTTTCGGCGATTATTCCGTCGCCTCCGGCTGGACGCGGGAGAGGCGCACCACGGCGCGCACGCCCTCGATACACAGCACCTTCACGCGCACGCCCTCGGCAAGAACGTCGCCCTCCACTGACTTGGCAGACCAAACGGCGCCGTCGATACAGATCTGACCCTCCCCGCGATCGGGCGAGATCGTCTGCACCACGATGCCGTGGCGTCCGATGATGCGATCTGCCCCTGCGCGCAGTTCCACGCGCGACTTGAACTTGCGGGAAAGCGGGCGCATCAAAAGCACCATTGCCACCGACACAAGCACGAACAGAAGCACCTGCAGCCAAAACGGCGCGTGCAAGGCGGCCGCAACGAGCGAGGCAAGCGCGCCCACGGAAAACCAGATGCACAGAAGCTGCGGGGTGAGCGCCTCGCACAGCAAAAACGCCAAAACGAGCACGCCCCAAAGAATCAATGCGCTTGTTGTGTTCATAACCATCCTCCATCGCGGTATCTTACTTGGATTTTAACACAAAAGTTTCGAAATGCAAACATTTATTTTTTGGATTCCAGAATTTTCTCAGCCAAAGCGAGAAGAGCCTCCCGCTCGTTTTTGACCTCTCCCTCCGCCGCGGCGCAAAGCAAGCGCGAAAGCACCTCGCCGACCAAGGGCGAGGGAGCAAGCCCGAGGGCGAGCAGATCCTCACCGCCGACGGCAAGCTCCCGAAGCGAAAACGCGCGCTTTTCCGAAAGCGTCTCGTCAAGCAGTTTCTCAAACGCACAAAGCTCTTCGAGCCGTGCGGGCACCACGCTCGGATCGTGCGCGAGCGTATCCGCGCGGGCAAGCTTGAGAAGCGAAGAAAGCCGCGCCTGTCCGTGGCGCAAAAGCGCGCGGCGCACCGCGCGCGGTTGGGGCACAAGCCCCGCGCCGTGGTGCCGCACGAGATAGAGGACCTCCAAAGCAAGTGCCTTCGGGGCGCCGAAGGCCTCGAGGCTTCTGCGGGCGATCTCTTCGCTTGCCTCGGCGTGGTTGTAAAAATGGCCGCGCCCCGCCTCATCGCGCGAGAAAACGCTCGGCTTTCCGACGTCGTGATAAAAGGCAGCAAGGCGCAACGGCAATTCTCCCTCCACCGCCGCGACGGTGCGAACGATGTGCGTGTACACATCCGAGTCATGGTAGGAGGAGGCTTGGTCGAATGCAAAGCAGGGGGAAAGCTCCGGAACGAGCACGGCAAGCACCTCGCGCTCCGAAAGCAGAACGCGCGCGGCGTCCGGCGCACAAAGCAGGCGACAGAACTCCGAAAACAGGCGCTCCTTTGCAACCGTCCTCAGCCTCGGCGAGGCGGCGCGCAGAGCATCCCGCGTCGCGGGCTCGATGACGAGCCCAAGCTCCGCCGAAAGGCGAAGCGCCCGCAGAATGCGAAGCGCATCCTCCCGAAAGCGACACGCGGGATCCCCGACGGCACGAAGCACGCCCGCGGCGAGATCGGCCGCGCCGAGAAGCGGATCAAAAAGCCGCCCCTTTGCGTCCATCAGCATTGCGCCGACGGTGAAGTCCCTCCGCCCGAGATCCAGAAAAACGTCCTTTACGTAGCAGACCTCGTCCGGATGGCGAGCGTCGCTGTACGTACCCTCGGTGCGAAACGTGGTGATCTCCGCCTGCGTACCGTCCTCAAACAGCACAGTCTGGGTGCCGTGGCGGATCCCCGTTTTCAAAATGCGGCAATCGAAAAAAGCCACCTCCACCTCCTGCGGCAAAGCGGAGGTCGTCACATCCACGTCCCTCACCACGCGCCCGAGGAGCAGATCCCGCACCGCGCCGCCGACAAGGTAGGCCTCGTGCCCGTAGCTGCACAGGCGCAAAAGCACGCGCCGCGCCACAGGCGGCAAACGCCGTTTCACAGCACACCTCCTCGCGCAGGGGCAAGCACACAGATCTCCTCGGCACCCGCTTTACGAAGGGTGCGGCAAGCCTCCGATGCACTCGCCGTTGTGGTGATGATATCGTCAACAAGCAGGATCGTACCGCGCGGAACGCCGTAACACACAAACTTTCCGCGCACGTTCTCAAAACGCGCGGCACGCGGAAGACCATGTTGGCGCGCGGAGCTTCCTCTCCGCTTCAAAAGCAACAAACAGGGAACGCCCAGCCTCCGCGCGATCGCGCGGGCAAGCAGCCGCGCCTGATCCACTCCGAAGAAAAGCCGTGCCTCGCGCCGTCTCGGCACGTAGGTCACACAGCTAAACCGACGGCAAAAGTCTCCCGCAGCCTCAACGCAGGCGGAAGCGAAAAACTCCGTTGCCACGCGCAGGCCGCGCCGTTTCGCCGAGAACAGCGCCGCTCGGATCCGCTTGTCCCGATAGTCGAAAACCGTTCTCGCCGCGTCGGCAAACAAAACGTCGCAAGGCTTATTCTTTGCGATCTTTTCAAAATGGGCGCGGCAGGACTCGCACACCCCGCACGGGCTCGGAGCCCCGCAAAAGAGACAGGGAGAACGCATCAGAAGCGCGCGTCTCGGATGCGCTCGGCAAGCGCGCTGTAACGCACCTGTTCCCCCGCGTTTTTAGCCATTTGCTGCGAAAGCGCCTGGCTTCCGACGATCACGAGGCGCCGTTTCGCGCGGGTGAGCGCAGTATAGAGCAGGGCGCGGCGGCGCAGCGTGGGCGGCGTGCCGAAAAGCGAAAGCACCACCGTGTCGTACTCGCTGCCCTGCGCCTTGTGGACGGTGACGGCCCACGCGTGCTCCAGATCGCAAAGATCCGAAAACGGATAGCTGACCTCCGCCTTTCCCTCGAACAAAACGCGCATGCGCTCCGCGGCAAAATCGATCTGCAGGATCACGCCGACGTCACCGTTGAATACACCCTGTGTCTCGCACAGATTGCCGAACTCGTCCGGCACGCGGCAGACAAGCTCGTAATTGTTTCGCACCTGCATCACGCGATCCCCCTCGCGGAAGATCACCTCGCCCGAAGCGTACTCGCGCTTCGACTCGCTCTTGGGGTTGAGCGCCTCCTGCAGACGCAGATTCAACTTGATACACCCCGCCTCACCCCGCCGTGCGGGAGCGAGCACCTGTGTGGAAAAAAGACTCTCCTCCCCGTAAGCGGCAGGCAGACGGCGGGAAAGCAGATCGCAGACGGTATCCGCCGTTGCGGCTGCGGTGGGGCGCTCCAGACAAAAAAGATCTCCTTCGTTCTCCCGCAGGGTATGGTGGCGCCCCTCGCGCACCTCGTGTGCGAGGCGCAAAACAGAGGATTCCTCTCCCTGACGGTAAACGACGTCCAGCCGCGTGACGGAAAACGCCTCGGACTCGATCAAGTCCGAAAGCACCCGCCCTGCGCCGACGGAGGGAAGCTGATCCGCGTCCCCGATGAGAATGATGCGGCTGCCCGGCTTGACGGCGCGCAAAAAATGCACCAGAAGCTCCAGATCCACCATCGAAACCTCGTCGATGAGAAAGACGCTTTCCGAAAGCGGGTTTTCCTGACAGCGCACAAAGCGCGGCCGCGCCTCCTCTGCCGTGTATGCCATTTCCAGCGCGCGATGCAGGGTGCGCGCTTCAATGTGCGATTTCTCACTCAGCCGCTTTGCCGCGCGCCCCGTCGGGGCTGCAAGGCAGACCTTCATGCCGAGCTCGGAAAACAGGCGCACCAACGCACGGGTGATGGTGGTCTTGCCCGTGCCGGGGCCGCCCGTGATGATGGAAAAGGGATGCTGCGCCGCCGCGAGGATCGCCTCCTTCTGGCGGGCAGAATAAGTGACGCCCTCCAGCTTTTCGGTGCGGGCAATGACCTGTTCGGCATCCGGAATGCGCTCAAAAAGCGAGATGGACGAAAGCTCGATCAAGCGGCTTGCCGCCTCGCACTCCAGCGCATAAGCCGCGGGAAGATACACGCGGTCTGCCTCCGCAACGAGACGGGGTGTCCGACACAGCTCCGACAGGCAGGCGGAAAGCTCTTCCTGTTTTGCGCCGAGAAGCTCTCCCGCCGTCCGAAGCAGCTCCGCCTTCGGCAGATAGACCTGTCCGTCCCGATGATACGCCTCGGTGAGAGTATAGAAAAGACCTGCCGAAAGACGCTCCGGCGAATTCTTTGCGTAGCCGATGCTTGCCGCCAAGTCGTCTGCGCGGCGAAAGCCGATGCCGTGCACGCGCTCGCAGAGAAGATACGGGTTCCGACGCACAAGCTCCACCGCCGCATTCCCGAGCGAACGGTAGATGGCAAGCGAGGTCTTCGGCCCAAAGGTGCCTCCGAAAAAGAGCATCACCTGACGGAGCCCGAACTGCGCGCGAAACTCCTCGCCCACGCGGCGGGCAAGGCGCGGCGAGATGCCTCCGATGGAGGTGAGCATCTCGGGGCTGTGCTCCAAGACGGACAAGGTGTCCTCGCCGAAGCGCTCGACGATCTTCTTGGCGCGTTTTGCGCCGATGCCCTTGAGGGCGCGACTCGAAAGATAACGGACGATCGCCTCGGTGGAGGCGGGAAGCGTTTTTTCAAACTCCGTCACCCGCCACTGTTCTCCGTAGGTCGGGTGATTCTGCTTCTGCACCTTGGCGCTGAGCCCTTCGCCCACAGACAGAGCGGGCAGGATCCCCGTCAGGGTATGCTCCGCGCCGTCCTCGGTGACGAGGGTGCAGACGGTATAGCCGTTTTCGGCGTTCTGGTAGAGGATCTTCTTGACCTCGCCCTGTAAAAACACGCTCTCCTGCTTCACTTCTGCTTCCCTCCCCTGCGGCGAAAAAGGGCAAAATGCGCCGCCGCACCCAAGAGAAGGAGCGTGACGGGCACGACGAGGTCGCCCGTCTGTACGTACGGGGTACGCACGTCCGAAAGGCTGATCTCGCCGACAACGACTCCGCTCTCCCCGAGGGGAACGGACTCCGTCACTCTGCCCGTGCAATCCACCAGGGCAGTGATGCCGACGTTTGCCGCCTGCACGAATCCGCGCCCCGTCTCCACGGCGCGCCACGTGCCGTGCCAGAGGTGCTGGCGGGAGGCGACGCTGTGCTTGAACCACGCGTCGTTGGTGGGGGCAAGCAAAAGGTTTGCGCCCTCGCGCGCACTCTCGACACAAAGAGAGGAAAACAGCGTATCAAAGCAAACGAGACAGCCGAAGCGCGTGCCGAGGGCATCGCCCGCAAGGCCGCTCTCGCCCACGCTGTAATCGGAGCGGTAATAGCTCATATTCCCCACGGCGGGGAGCAGGATCTTCAAAAGATCTTGGTAGGGCAGATATTCCCCGAAGGGCACAAGGTGCCGTTTGGCACCGAAGGAAACGAGCCCCGAGGAATCAAAGAGGCAAAGGGCGTTGTAGGTCTCGCCCCCCTCGGAATAGACACAGCCGGCGGCGATCACCGCATCGCACTCCTCGGAGAGGGCGGCAAAGAACACCTCGTTCGCATCCCCGCGCACCACGCGCGTGGCAAGCACACTCTCGGGAAACACGATGAGATCCACGCCCTCGCGCGCGGCAAAAAGCGCCGCAGAGCGGCAGGCCGCGCGGATCTCTTCGGTGTCCGTTTGCCACTTTTCCTCATAGCTGTACGCCGTCTGTACGGCGGCAACCTTCAGCGTCACGCCCTCGGCGGCACTCTGCCAAAGCAGACCGAAGCCGAGCGAAGACAACGGTGTAAGGGCCGCAAGCACGGCGCAGAGCACGCGGCGGCGCGCAAAAAAGACGGCGGCGGCAACAAGTGCTCCGAACAGGAGAAGCAACGCCTCCGCGCCCATCGGCCCGACCAGAGCCGAAACGGCAAGAAGCGGCGGACACTCGGCAAGCGGAAGCGAAAAACGCGCCCACGGGAAGGCGAGCGTGCCCACGCCGGTCAGCGCCTCGGAAACAAGAAGGCAGAGCCCGAAAAGCGACAGAGACAGGCGGGCGTCAAGCCGCTTGCGGAGCGCGCCCCAAAGCCAAAAGCCCACGCCGAAGAAGGCGGCGTGAATGGCGCTTGCCCCGACGTAGGCAAGCAGAACGATGAGAAGGGAGACGACCCCCGAAAGGTTTGCCGCCGCAAGCGGGTGAAGGCTCATAAGCCAGTGGTAGATGCAAAGATGGTAGAAAAAACCGAAGCCGAACCCTGCCGCGAAATGGCGGCGGAGTCCGGCTTTTTTCGAAAACGTGTGCGCGGCGCAAAACAGAAGGGCCGCGCCGACAAAGCTCAGGCAAAAGAGAGCGGGCACGTTAAAGGGCAGAGCGAGGCAGAGCGCCGCCGCGAAAAACAGCACGCGGCTCTTTGTAAACATTGCCGAAAGGCGCTTCATACCCGTCTCCTCTCAGGTGTATTGGACGGCCGACACTTCCTGCTCGGAAAGCAGCTTGGCCGCATCCTCCAAGATCTTTTTCACGTAGTCGCGGTTGACGTAGAAGACGCCTTCTCCGTCCACCTGATAATAGCTCTTGAGCGTCTCAATGTCATAGAAAGCAAAGGTGCGCTCCTCGCCGTCGGTCAGCTTGATCTTGATCGTCAGGCTCAGGCTCTCGCGCCAATCCCCCTCGGGGGAGGCGTAGCCAACGTTTTTCACGTAGAGGATCTGCGTGTAGAATTGGCGAAAATCCTGCGTGTTCACCGCTCCTCGATCGGAGCGGACCACCAGATCCGCGGCTTCTTTTCCGTGCGTGAGCGTAAATACGGCGCTGACGTCCTCGCCCTCGACCGTGATCGATTCCACGCGGTCGATCTTCTCGGCGAAGATCTCCGCCTGCGTATATTCCATCAGATCGTACCAAAGCCACTCCAGACTCTCTGCGGAAAACGAGGCGATGATGTCAAAGCCCGGGGAATAGACGTAAACCAAGCCCTCCTCTTCCGCCGTGCGGCTGACGTAGAGCTCCGTCTCCTCCTCGTGGTAGGTGTAGGCGAGACGACAGTACATCTCCGCTTTGGACTCGTGCAAAAACCCGTAGGCCTTCATGATCCGTTCAAATTCCTCGGAAGAGTATTCGGAGACGTTGTAACGCTCCACCTCTCCCACGAAGGAAACGAGGCTCTTAAAGATACGGGTGACGAGGTCGGTGTTCGGCTCGTAGTGTGCGGGATAAACGACGCGATGCGTGGAGAGGTCTTGCTCGGTGAGCTCCTCCTCAGGGATCCTCTCAATCTCCACAAACTTCTTCCCGCCGCGGTCGATCTGAAAATGAGAGATCTCGTAATAGTCGCTCTCGGAGAGGGCAATGGCAACCTGCCCCGACAAGAAGAAGGACAGGTCTCCGAAAAGACAGCGCTCCAGAGAGGAAGAAAGCACGTGTACCTCGTCGCTGTCTGCAAGTCGGGCGTAATAGCCCTGCGTGCCCACAAGCTTCTCGCCGACGAGCACCTCGTACCGGTCGCCCTTGGTGCTTGTGACCGAAAAGGAGGCAAGGCAAGACGCTTCGGTGAGCGCGTACTCCTCCATTTCCTCGGGATGTTCGACCTGTCCGAGGCTTTCCAGATACGCCACGCAGCTCCTGAGGTAAGCGATCATGGTCTGGTTGTAAAGCACGTTCTCCGCGCCCTCAAAATACAGCTGATCGTCCTCGCCCCGATACAGTCTCCAGCTCCCCGTCTCGTTCTTCACCGAGACCTCGGCGATCTCGTCCATATCCAAGGGATCGGCAAGGAAGACGCTTTCCGCGCTCCCCTCTTCGCTCGGCTTCCAAACGGTGGCGAAAAGCACGGCAAGCACGCCGCCGAGAATGAGGCAGGCGAGCACCACAAAAAGGATCGCCCGTTTCTGTGTGCGGATCATTTGTGTCTCCTTTTGGCAAAGACCACGATGCCAAGCACAAAAACGATGCCCGGCAGAACGCTCATCGAGAGGATCAGCGCCGTCTTGGCGTAGCCCTCGGGCACGGCGAGCGTGGTGTCGTCCAATTTTTTGAGCTCAATGTTTTCCGGTGCAAGCTCCTTGCTCATCAAGGTCATGACCGTATAGATGATCTCACTGTTTCCGTAGGTGGAATCGCCCGCGCTCACAAGCTCCGTAAAGGAGGCGGAGCCGCAGACGAGCACGTGGCTGTACGTCGTATCGGTCCCCTCGAAGTCTGCGGTGGAGGAGATCGCCATCAGGGTATGGGTGCCGACGTCCGTCTTTTTGTTCGCTTCATCCGGCAGATACGCCTGATCGCTCGTGATCAGGACGCTGTCTGCGCTGAGGCTTCCCGCCGCGCCGTCCGTGTTCTCCACAAGCAGCTCGATGGGGGCGGCATCCGCCACGATCGTCATGGGCGGGCTCTCTTTCGTGGAGAGATTCTTGTGCAGGGCAGAGCCGATGGTGGAATAGGCGCCCTCGGTCAGATACGCTTCGCCGCCGTAGGAGGCGATCAGCGTCGCAGAGCCGCTTCCGGCAAGGCTTGCCCCGTCGTCTCGCAGGGCGACGCCGCGATGCACGGCAAGGCCGCGTTTGGCAAGCAGCGCGTCCAGCTCCGGCAGGCTCTGCGTGTCGGGCGAGAGAAAGACCATCATATCGCGGAAGCTGTTGAGATACTCCGTGATGGTGTCGATCTCGTTCTGCTCTCCGGCTCCGATGCCGAGGAAGTCGGTCTGCGGATCGGAAATGACGAGGATCTCCGTGTTCTCGTGAAGCTTTTCGACGGCGAGATTGGTGCGATGGACCTCATAGCCTGCCGTGGTAAACATCCGCTCCAGCTGAACGGGTACGGTCTCTCCGTGTCCCTGCGTGAAGGTGACCACGGGCGTCTTGTCGCGGCAGACGGCCATAATGGCGGCGGTGAACTGCGTCTCGCCGTCAAAGCCGCGGTAGTTGTCGCTCTCGATGATGCAGGTCTCGATGCCGAACATCTTGACGCGGCTCTTGGCGGGACAATCCACGATGACGGAAAGGTTGTCCACGTCCAGACCGAGCTTGCGGTACTCCGCCACGTCCGAGGGGCGGGTGACGATGTCCAAGAACTCGATCTGGACGTTGTCAAAGGCGTCCCGATAGCTCTTGGCGCACTCCAGCGCAAAGTTGTAATCTCTGTTTTCCTTGAGTCGGTCCTCCGGCATCATAAAGCGCACGCGGATCGTCTCCTTTGCCTCCGGCATCACTTCCTCGATGAGCGTGCGGGAAGCCTCCGACAGGGTGAAGACGCCCGTGGAGGAAAAGTCCAGCGTGAGCGGCACGTTCTCGCTGAGTGCGTCGAGAAGCACGTTGAAGAGCAGAGCGAAAAGAAGCACCACGACGGTAAAAACGACGGCGACGGAGCCATATTTCGTGCGGCGGGAGGTGAAGAAGCGGCGCAGAGGGGATGCCTTCTTGCGGCTCTTCTCATCCTCAAGGGTGCGGATCTGTTTTTGAAACAACTTCATCTTTGCTCCTCCTTAAGACCAACGGCGCTTTTCCAACACGCGCACGGCGAGGAAAAGAAACACGAAGGCGATGGAAAAATAGTAGAACAGGCTGACGAAATCAAACAGTCCGTAGCTGAAGGTGTAGAAGCGGTCAAAGATGGAGAACCACTTGAGCGTCACGCGAAGCAGGGTGTTCTCAATGTCCGTGGTGATGAGTCCCAGCCCCAGCATGGCGAAGATGGCGCCGATGGAGGAGAGGGCGGCGATGAGCTGATTCTCCGTCAAGCAAGACAAAAACAGCCCCAGCGCACAGAAGGCCGCGCCGCAGAGAAGCACGCCCACAAGCTGGGCAAGCATCACGGGAACGTTGACCGTGCCGTACTCCGGGCGGATGAACAAAAAATTCAGGCAGGACAGAAGAAGCGTGCCCGCAAACAGAGTAAAGGCCGCAAAAAACTTGGCGCACACGATGCCCCAAAGGCTCACGGGGGAAGTCAGAAGCAGCTGCTCGCTGCGGCTTTTCCGCTCCTCGGAGAACAGGCGCATCGTCAAAAGTGGGATCAGCACCACAAAGCTCATCAAAACGTAGGTGAAGTACGCGGAAAGCGAGGTGCTTCCGGCATACAGGGTGGAAAGGGAAAAGAATGCGCCCGACAGGATGAGAAACACACCGATGAACACGTATCCGATCGGGGAGATGAAATAAGCGCGCAATTCGCGCTTGTAGATGGCAGTCATGCTTTTGCCTCCTTCTGCTGATCCTCAAGCAAGCGCAGGAACATATCCTCCACGCCGATGCCGAGCGCCTCCATACCGAGCACGGCAAAGTCGCGCTCCGCCAAGGCAAAGAAGAGGTCGCGCCGCAGATCGCGCCCGTCGGCGCACTCCACGAGGTAGGAATACACGCCCGTCTCGACACAGCTGAGCGCCTCGGCGCGCTTGACGCCGTTGAAGGAGCGCAAGAAGCGCAGGATCGCGTCCTGCTCGCCCTCGATGCGAAGATTCAGGCGCGTGGGTGCCTCGGTGATCTGCACGAACTCCTCGGTCGTCTTATCGGCAAGCAGCTTGCCGTGATCGATGACGAGGATACGGTCGCAGACCGCCTGCACCTCCGAGAGGATGTGCGTAGATAGGATGATGGTGTGGTCGCGTCCGAGGGCTCGGATCAAATTGCGGATCTCCACGATCTGCGCGGGATCCAGACCGATGGTCGGCTCGTCGAAGACCAAAATCTTCGGGTTGCCGACGAGGGCGGCGGCGATGCCGACGCGCTGGCGGTACCCCTTCGAAAGGTTTTTGATGACGCGGTCGAACACGTCCGTGACGCGCGCCACCGTGCCGATCTCCTGCAGGTGTGCCGCGCGCGGAAACTTGACGCCCTTGAGATCAAAGACGAAGGAGAGATACTCCTTGACCGTCATATCAAGATAGAGCGGCGCATACTCCGGCAAAAAGCCGATGCGGCGCTTGGCTTCGGCGGGGTGCTCCAAGAGATCGATCCCGTCGATGAACACGTCCCCCTCCGTGGCAGACAGATAGCCCGTCAGAATGGAAAGCGTCGTCGTCTTTCCCGCGCCGTTCGGCCCGATCACGCCGACTATGCCGCCGCGCGGCAGGTCGAAGTCCAGCCCGTCGTAGAGGATATGGTCGCCGAACCCCATCTTCACGCCCTTCGCGCGCACCACCAGATTGCCGAGCCGCGGCCC